>DASWYE010000219.1:0-9014 GCA_036405115.1 Telluria sp.
GCGCGAACTGTCGCCGCTGTGGGACATGTTCAAGGAAGGGATCGACCTCAATTCGATCCAATGGGCAGCCCACTAAATACAGAATTCAAGGAGCATCAAAATGGCATATTCCGAAAAAGTGTTGGACCACTACGAAAATCCGCGCAATGTCGGCGCATTCGACAAGGGTGACGAGTCGGTCGGCACCGGCATGGTGGGCGCGCCTGCCTGCGGCGACGTGATGAAGCTGCAGATCAAGGTCGGCGCCGACGGCATGATCGAGGACGCCAAGTTCAAGACCTACGGCTGCGGCTCGGCGATCGCCTCCTCGTCGCTGGTGACCGAATGGGTCAAGGGCAAGACGCTGGACCAGGCCCTGGCCATCAAGAACACCCAGATCGCGGAAGAACTGGCGCTGCCGCCGGTGAAGATCCACTGCTCGATCCTGGCCGAAGACGCGATCAAGGCCGCTGTCGCCGACTACAAGACCAAGCACGCAAGCGCCGAGTAAGTTTCAAGCGGGAGTAGCAATGGCAATCACACTGACCGAAAAAGCAGCGAAGCACATCAAGCGCTATATCGAACGCCGCGGCAAGGGCATCGGCCTGCGTTTCGGCGTGCGTACCACGGGCTGTTCCGGCCTGGCGTACAAGCTTGAATACGTGGACGAATCCTCGCCCGAGGACCACGTGTTCGAGTCCTACGGCGTGCAGGTGTTCGTCGATCCGAAAAGCCTGTCCTACATCGACGGCACGGAACTCGACTTCGCGCGCGAAGGCCTGAATGAAGGCTTCCAGTTCAACAACCCCAACGTCAAGGACGCGTGCGGTTGTGGCGAGAGCTTCCGGATCTGATGCAGAACCACTTCGAACTGTTCCACCTGCCCCAGCGCTTCGCGGTCGATGCGGACGCGCTGGACGCCGCCTATCGCGAGGTGCAGGGGCGCGTGCACCCGGACCGCTTCGTCAGCGCGACCGACGCCGAGAAGCGCGTCGCCATGCAGTGGGCCACGCGCGCCAACGAGGCCTACCAGACGCTCAAGAATCCGCAGAAGCGAGCGGCCTACCTGTGCGAGCTGAATGGCGTGTCACTGGACATGGAATCGAACACCGCGATGCCGGTCGAATTCCTGATGCAGCAGATGGAATGGCGCGAAGCGCTGGACGAGGCGCGCGCCGAGCGTGACAGCGCAGCGCTCGAGGCGCTCGACCATAAGGTGAAGATGGACCGCAAGGCGCGCATGATGGCAGTCGGCCAGCACCTGGATGCGGAAGAGTACACGCTGGCCGCGCAGGGCGTGCGCGCGCTCAGCTTCATCGACAAGTTCGCCGACGAAGTCCGCTCCGCCCTCGACTCCCTGGATAGCTAAGGTGACGGCGCCCACCGTCATCCCCGCGCACGCGGGGACCCCTGCTGAATTACAGAAGCCACCTGCGATGCCCCGCCGCACACACGAATAAAAACCAATGGCCCTTCTCCAAATCTCCGAACCCGGCATGTCCACCGCCCCGCACCAGCATCGCCTGGCAGTGGGCATCGACCTCGGCACCACCAACTCGCTGGTCGCCACGGTCCGCCACAGCATCCCCGAAGTACTGACCGACGAAGACGGCCGTGCGCTGCTGCCGTCCGTGGTGCGCTACCTCGCCAGCGGCAACGCCAACATCGGCCACAAGGCGCAGGCGCACCAGACCACCGACCCCAAGAACACCGTCGTCTCGGTCAAGCGCTTCATGGGCCGCGGCCTTCGCGACATCGCCTATGCCGAGAACCTGCCGTATGACTTCGTCGACGCGCCCGGCATGGTCCAGCTGCGTACCGTGGCCGGAGTGAAAAGCCCGGTCGAGATATCCGCGCAGATCCTGGCCACGCTGCGCCAGCGCGCCGAAGATGCGCTCGGCGACGAGCTGGTCGGCGCGGTCATCACCGTTCCTGCCTACTTCGACGACGCGCAGCGCCAGGCGACCAAGGACGCAGCCCAGCTGGCCGGCATCAACGTCCTGCGCCTGCTGAGCGAGCCGACCGCCGCCGCGATCGCTTATGGCCTCGACCACGGATCGGAAGGCGTGTATGCCGTGTACGACCTGGGCGGCGGCACCTTCGACATCTCCATCCTCAAGCTGTCCAAGGGCGTGTTCGAAGTGCTGTCCACCGGCGGCGACTCCGCACTGGGCGGCGACGACTTCGACCACCGCCTGTTCTGCTGGATCAGCGAGCAGGCGCGCCTGGCGCCGCTGTCCGAGCAGGACACCGCCACCCTGATGGTCAAGGCGCGCCAGGCCAAGGAACTGCTGTCCACCAATGGCGAAACGACGGTCGACGCCATCCTGAACTCGGGCGAAATCGTGCACGTGCGCGTCACCGCCGAGGACTTCGCCGAAATCACCAAGCACCTGGTCGGCAAGACCATGACCGCAGTGAAGAAAGCGCTGCGCGACGCCAACCTGTCCGCCGATGACGTCGATGGCGTCGTGCTGGTGGGCGGCGCCACGCGCATGCCGACCATCCGCCGCGCCGTGGCCGACTACTTCAAGACAACGCCGCACGCCAACATCGACCCGGACAAGGTGGTCGCGCTGGGCGCCGCCATCCAGGCCAACCTGCTGGCCGGTAACCGCGCGGCCGGCGACGACTGGCTGCTGCTCGACGTGACCCCGCTGTCGCTTGGCATCGAGACCATGGGCGGCCTGGTCGAAAAGATCATCCCGCGCAACTCCACGATTCCGTGCGCGCGGGCGCAGGAATTCACCACCTTCAAGGACGGCCAGACCGCCCTGGCCGTGCACGTGCTGCAGGGCGAGCGCGAGCTGGTGCAGGACTGCCGCTCGCTGGCCCGCTTCGAACTGCGCGGCATCCCGCCGATGGCTGCTGGCGCCGCGCGTATCCGCATCACCTACCAGGTGGACGCCGACGGCCTGCTGTCCGTGACGGCACGCGAGACGCGTTCCGGTGTCGAGGCGTCGGTCAGCGTCAAACCGTCCTACGGGCTGGGCGACGACGAAGTCGCGCGCATGCTGCAGGATTCCTATTCCAGCGCCCAGGGCGACGCACTGCAGCGCGCCCTGCGCGAGGAACTGGTCGAAGCCGACCGGATCCTGCTGGCCACCCAGTCCGCGCTCGACACTGACGGCAAGCTGCTGGATGATGCCGAACGCGCTGTCATCGAGGGCACCATGTCGAACGTTCGCGCCGCCATCGACGCCGCGCGCGACAAGCCCGAGCTGCGCGAAGACCTCAAGGCCGCCATCGCCACCCTGGCCGCCGCCACCGAAGAATTCGCGGCGCGCCGCATGGACCAGAGCGTGCGCACCGCGCTCGCGGGCAAATCGCTCGACCAGATCTAACCAATTACAGGAACATCCCGTGCCACAAATCGTGATCCTCCCGCATGAAAAGCTGTGCCCCGAAGGCGCCGTATTCGAAGCGCCGTCCGGCCAGTCCATCTGCGACGCGCTGCTGGCGAACGACATCAACATCGAGCACGCGTGCGAAAAATCGTGCGCCTGCACCACCTGCCACGTGCTGGTACGCGAAGGGATCGACTCGCTGAACGAAGCGACCGAACTGGAGGAAGACATGCTCGACAAGGCGTGGGGACTGGAAGCGGTATCGCGCCTGTCCTGCCAGTCGATCATCGACAGCGAAGACCTGGTCGTCGAGATCCCCAAGTACACGATCAACCACGCCAGCGAAAACCACTGAGGGAGCGCCATGAAGTGGAGTGACATCAGCCAGATTGCCGAAGCGCTGTACGACAAGTACCCGGATATCGATCCGGCCACCGTGCGCTTTGTCGACCTGCACAACTGGATCGTCGGCCTCGAAGGCTTCGACGACGATCACAAGCGCGGCGGCGAAAAAGTACTTGAAGCAGTCCAGGCGGCGTGGATCGATGAAGCGCGCTGATACTCCCGTCGTACTGCCGCCGGAAGTGCGGCCGGGCCAATCGGTCGCGCTGCTGCAGGAGCTGCACATCCTCACGCGCGACGGAAAGCTGAACCAGGACAGCCGCCGCAAGCTCAAGCAGGTGTACCACCTGTACCAGTTCATCGAACCGCTGCTCAAGGAAGTGCTGGCCGATCATCCGGGCGTCACGCTGGTGGACCACGGGGCAGGGAAGTCCTACCTCGGCTTCATCCTATACGACCTGTTCTTCAAGAACCTGCAGGATGGCTCGCACATCTACGGCATCGAAACGCGCGAAGAACTGGTGCAGAAATCGACCGAGCTGGCGCAGCGGCTTGGTTTTAAAGAGATGTCCTTCCTGCCGCTGTCGGTCGCTGAATCGACGCGCTCGGACAAACTGCCGCCCACGATCGACATCGTCACCGCGCTCCATGCCTGCAACACCGCTACCGACGACGCCATCGACTTCGCGCTGAAGAAGAAGGCGAAGTACATGGTACTGGTGCCGTGCTGCCAGGCGGAGGTCGCATCGGTCCTGCGCAAGAACAAGGGCAAGGACCTCGGCAAGAGCGCCTTGACCGAGATGTGGCGCCACCCGATCCACACGCGCGAATTCGGCAGCCAGGTCACCAACGTGCTGCGCTGCCTGCAGCTGGAGGCGCACGGCTACCAGGTCAACGTCACCGAACTGGTAGGATGGGAGCACTCGATGAAGAACGAACTGATCATCGCGACCTACAAGAACCTGCCGCGCCGGCGTCCGAGCGAGCGGTTGCAGGAAGTGCTGTCCACGCTGGGCCTCGAAGAAATGGGCAACCGCTTCTACACCGCCAACGTGGCATCGCAGCCTGCCGCTGACTAACCAACTCGTCATCCTCGCGCACGCGGGGACCCATACTGAGCCTGAGTACGAACAATGAGCGCAACGCAAGCCAATAACTGGATCGACCTCCGCAGCGACACCGTCACCCATCCATCGCGCGCCATGCGGGACGCCATGCACGCCGCCGACGTCGGCGACGACGTCTACAACGACGACCCGACGGTCCTGCGCCTGCAGGAACTGGCTGCCGACATGTTCGGCTACGAAGCGGCCCTGTTTGCCCCATCCGGCACCCAGACCAACCTGATCGCCCTGATGACCCACTGCGGCCGTGGCGACGAATACCTGGTCGGCCAGGAAGCGCACACGTACAAGTATGAAGGCGGCGGCGCCGCGGTGCTTGGCTCGATCCAGCCGCAACCGATCGCCAACCAGCCGGACGGCTCGATCGCGCTGGGCGACATCGAAGGCTACATCAAGCAGGACGACATCCACTTCGCGCGCACGCGCCTGCTCGCGCTGGAGAACACCATTGGTGGCCGCGTGCTGCCGGCGGCATATGTCGCCGAAGCGACAGCGCTGGCGCACCGCCGCGGCCTCGCCACGCACCTTGACGGCGCCCGCATCTGCAACGCCGCCGTCAAGCAGGGTATCAGCCTGCGCGCAGCGACGGTGGGCTTCGACAGCGTCTCCGTCTGCCTCTCGAAGGGCCTCGGCGCACCGGTCGGCTCCGTCCTGTGCGGCAGCAAACCGTTCATCGAACAATCGAAACGCTGGCGCAAGATGCTGGGCGGCGGCATGCGCCAGGCCGGCGTCATCGCCGCGGCCGGCATCTACGCCCTCCAGAACAACATCGACCGCCTCGCGGAAGACCATGCCAACGCCGACACACTCGCGCGTGGCCTGGCCGAACTCCCGGGCGTAACGCTGCTCGCGATGCCGCAAACGAACATCCTCTGGCTCGACATCCCCGCCGATGCGGTGACGGGCCTGCGTGCCGCACTGGAAGCTGCGCACATTCGTGCCACCGTCGGCCCGCGCATGCGCCTTGTCACGCACCTGGACATCGACGCAGCTGGCGTACAGCGCACGCTCGACGTCTTCCGCGCGCACTTCGCCAAATGAACGACGACTCGATCCGCCTGAACAAGCGCCTGGCCGACGAACTGGGGTGCTCGCGCACCGAGGCCGAGCGCTACATTGCCGGCGCCTGGGTCACCGTCGATGGCCAACTGGTCGAAGAATCCGGCGCCCGCGTCACGTCCGGGCAGAAGATCGAACTCCTGCCCGGCGCCGTTGCCGCCGAAATCCTCCCGGTCACCATCATCCTCAACAAGAACGCCGTCGACCAATCGAGCAACCGCCTGCTGACTGCCGAGGGCAAAGTCGGCAACGAGCGCTTCCTGCGCGCCCACCTTGCCAACCTCAAGCTGGTTGCCCCGCTGGACGCCAGCGCCAGTGGACTCGTCGTCTTCACCCAGGACTACCGCGTCGAGCGCAAGCTGGCCGAACCGATCGAGCACGAACTGATTGTCGCAGTAACCGGAAAGATCAAGGAAGGCGGCCTCGCCCAGCTCAACCAGGGCATGAAAGTCAGCTGGCAAAACGAAACCCGCCTGCGCTTCGCCACAAAGATTTTCAAGCCGGGCCTGATCGAGCGCCTGTGCCGCGACGCCGGCCTCACGGTCCGCTCCATCAAGCGCATCCGTCTTGGCCGCCTGCCGCTGTCGTCGCTGCCCGCTGGCCAGTGGCGCTACCTCACCGACTTCGAACGTTTCTAACCCAGCTCGGGGTCAGGCACCAGTAGCGTTATCTGCTACTTTTTCCCGTAGCATTTTCCGCTACCTATAAAACGCTGAAGTCCGCTCGTGCCCGACATCCCAATACCGGGGTCAGGCACCGGTGGCGTGATCCGCTACTTTTTACGGTTAAGTTGCGGCTTGCGCTACCAGTGACTGACCCCGGTGGTAGGAAATGCTACGTTCGTGGCGAAAGTGGCGCATGGCGATACCGAGGCCTGACCCCGGTATTATTTTTTGGAGGGCTTGGGGAGCTCGATCAGGCGGGTGCCGGCAAGCCGGTCATGCAGGAACTGGCGGTCCTTGTCGAGGAAGGCGGTCAGGGACCACAGGATGATGTTGCCGAGGATCATGAGGATGGCGGTGCTGCTGCCCGCACGCGTGGTCCACAGGCCAAGCGGCCAGCTGACCAGCAGGGCGGGGGCGATGAAGCCCCACGCGAAGACGAAGCGCTTGATGGCGTCGCGGCGCGGTACGGAAGCCTGCCCCACTTTGACGAGTTTGATGCGCCAGGTCTTCATGGCGAGCGTGTGGCCACTGCTGGTCCACGAGTGGACGAAGTAGGCGCCGGCAACAGCAATGATGACGACGGTGCGCAGGACGTCGAACACCGGCGCGTGCATGTTCAGTGTGACCAGCATGTAGATGGCGACCGCGAAGATCTCGACCGCGAGCAACAGTAGCGAGTCGTAGATCATGGAGACGAGGCGGCGCTTGACGGAGGGGGTGCGGATGACCAGCTTGTTATTTTCCATGTGGTGCGGGTAGCGCCGGCGCAGGGATCCGGCTGGGTAATGGGAACTTTCCCGTTATTGTACTGGCTGGAGCGGGTTCTCCAGAAGTCTCACTTGGCTACCTACTGGTCAAAGCCCCGCTCCCTGAGCGCCCTTGCCAGTGCCTGCGTCGCGCGCCAGCAGTGCCGCTTGACGCTGCCCTCCGAGCATCCCATCGCCAGCGCCGTTTCGGCCACATCCAGGTCCTGCCAGTAGCGCATCAGGAAGGCTTCGCGCTGACGCGTGGGCAGCTTCTGCAGTTCGTCGTCGATCGCAGACAGTAGCTGCATCCGCTCGACCGGATCGGGCTCCTTGTCCTGTGCTTCCACCGCGTCGAGCACATCGTATCCGTCTTCCCCAGCGCGCCCGTGCGCAATAGCGGAAAACAGCGTGAGCCACGCGTTGCGCACCTTCTCGCGCCGGTAGAAGTCGAGGATGGTGTTCTGCAGGATGCGCTGGAACAGCAACGGCAGTTCCGCGGCCGGCCGTTCGCGGTAGCGCTCGGCAAGTTTGATCATCGCGTCCTGCACGATGTCGAGCGCGGCTTCGTCGCGCCGCACCGCGTAGGCGGCTTGCCTGAACGCGCGCCGCCGCGCACCGGCGAGGAAGTCCGTCAATTCTTTGTCCAGTGCCATGAAATGGGAGTGCCAGGGATGGGGAGAACGGACGATCCTAGCAATAATGACATCTCCCGCCTTGGGAATTCCCCGCCATTCCCGCGCGTGTTGACCTGAGCGAAGTCGCTGCGCCGCGCAACCCGAAATGTCTCAAATCGCGCTTCCGGAAAACCCCATTGTCAATTCATCTTGACCATTTTGCTGCAACGCAGTAATGTGGACTACGCTTTGCAATCACAGAGCCCCACGTCCCCCGCCGCCGGCACACAAGGCCCGCGGCGCCGGACAGCTTCATATGTAGCCAGTTGCTCTAACCCGCGCCACAAGTGCGAGAAGTGCGTTCCGGCGCTACAAAAACTCACGCCAAACGAGTGTGCGGGTGGTCGCCGTCTCGTAACGCATCCACGGATGCGCGAAGAGCCGGTGTGTGCCGCATGAAGAAGGGAAGCCTGAGAATTGTTGCGCTGCACCCGCTTCGCAGGAGAGAGCATCCGTTTCATCATCCAATGGGTTTTGAAAGGAATGTTTTATGAATCCCGAAGCAGCAGTTCCCATCACGGGCGCTGAGATTGTGGTGCGTTGCCTGGCCGAGGAGGGCGTCGAACACGTGTTCGGCTATCCCGGCGGCGCGGTCCTCTACATCTACGACGCCATCTTCAGCCAGGACAAGTTCCAGCACATCCTGGTGCGCCACGAGCAGGGCGCCGTGCACGCGGCCGATGCCTATTCGCGCAGCTCGAACAAGGTCGGCGTCGCCATCGTGACGTCCGGACCCGGTGTGACCAATGCCGTCACCGGCCTGTCCACTGCCTACATGGATTCGATCCCGATGGTCGTGATCTCCGGCCAGGTGCCCAGCCACGCGATCGGCCAGGATGCATTCCAGGAGTGCGATACCGTCGGCATCACGCGCCCGGTCGTCAAGCACAACTTCCTGGTCAAGGACGTGCGCGACCTGGCCGAGACGATGAAGAAAGCCTTCTTCATCGCCCGCACCGGCCGCCCCGGACCGGTACTGGTCGACATCCCCAAGGACATTACGGTGCAGAAGGCGCCGTTCGCCTACCCGCGCGAGATCGAGATGCGCTCCTACCGCCCGGTGGACAAGGGACACGCC
>DASWYE010000220.1:0-20490 GCA_036405115.1 Telluria sp.
ATTCAGCCCCAGCGACAGCCCGCGCTCCCCGGGAAGCGTGATATCGAGCTTGGAGGTTTGTGTCATGGACCAGGTCAGGCCCTGGTTGATTCCGAGCAGTACCGTGGCCGCCACCACCCAGTTCCAGTCCGGCGCGTACCACATCAACAGCGGGATCGGCAGCGCCAGGATCCAGCCCAGCAGCAGCACCGGCTTGCGCCCGTAGCGTTCCGACCAGCGCCCGGCCAGGAAATTCATCACTGCCTTGACCACGCCAAAGGCGAGCACGAACGCCGTCAGCAGCACGAACGAGTTTTTCGGTACGCCGAATTCGGTTTCGGCCACGGCCGGCACCACCGTACGCATCGAGCCGAGCGTCAGGCCAACCAGCAGCACTTGCAGCAACTGGTGCAGGAACTGTCGCCGGTTGGGACCGATACCGTACTGCAGGGTCATGGTGGGGGCAATCGCGGATTATTTTCCCCATGATAAGGCATCAGCGGGCATGGCTGCCGAGGATGGGCAGGCGCCCGCCGTCGATCGTCAGCACCGTTCCCGAAATGAAGCGCGCGCGCGGGCTGGCCAGGAACAGCGCCGCTTCCGCGATCTCCGAGGGCTTGCCGACGTCGCGCGGATCGACCTTTTCCTTGCCCGAGACAATGCGCGGATTGTTCCACAGCATGCCGGTGTCGACCGCGCCCACGCGCAGGGCATTCACCCGGATGTGCGTGCGGTAGCATTCGAGCGCCAGTGCGCGGGTCAGCGCCTCCAGACCGCCCTTGCTGGCCGAATACGCGGCCGTTTCGACATCGGTTGCCACCGCATGGACGGAGGAGATGTTGACGATCGCGCCGCCGCGCGGCATCAGCGGCAGCGCGTGCTTGCAGAACAGGAAAGGACCCTTGAGGTTGACCGCGAGCGTACGATCCCAGTCCGCCTCGTCCATATCCACCAGGCGCACGCCCTTCATCACTGCGGCGTTATTCACCAGCACATCCACGCGTTGCCACATCGCCGCGACGTGCGCCACGGCCGCGCGCACCTGGGCACTGTCGCTGACGTCGGCGTGCACGTAGGCGCATTGCCCTTTGCCCGCCTGGCGCAGCGCGGCTTCGACCTTGCGGCCTTGTTCATCGCCATGCCCGACCAGGGCCACGCTGGCGCCTTCTTCGATGAAGCGCCGCGCAATCGCCTCGCCGATGCCGGACGTCGCTCCCGTGACAATCGCTACGCGGCCCTGCAATTCCATCCGGTCCCCTTCAGTCCAGGCACAGCATGCCGCTCTTGGTTTCCTGGTCCCACGTCTTGATCAGCTCGCGGTACGCTTCGCCCACCGGCCGGATCTGGCGGTCCAGGTCATACAGGCCGAAGTGGTTGACCTTGCCGTTGTTGGCCACCAGCAGGCTGTCCCAGTCGACCTGGTCGAGCAGGCTGTACCAGGTGAACCCGACGATCGGCACGCCATCCTGCTTGAGCCGGACCAGGTTGGCCCACTGCTGCTGCAGCCAGGTGCGCGCGTCCTTCTCGAAGCCGCCATCCTCGCGGTTGTTGGTTTCGGTGTGCATCACGGGCAGCCGGTAGCGGTCGTAGTACTGGCGCGTGATCACGTAGTAGCCGAACATCTCGCAGGCGTAGGTCTCGCCGTCCGGGTAGACGATGTGCTCGTTGGTGGCGTAATAGTCGTTGCCCATCACGCATACCGCCTTCACGTTGCGGTCCAGGAAGAAGTGGTACTCCTGGCGCGTCATGCCGTGGTCCATCAGGTACTCGAGCATGGTGCCGCGCACGTCGTAGCCGTAGTTCAGGTCGAGCGCGAGGAAGCGCAGTTCGTTGAGATGGTTGGCGATGTGCATGGCGGACGGCTCGAGCGGATGGAAATATTCCGAGGACTCGCTCTGGATGAACACGGCCTTGCGCTGGGCTGCGTAGATCGCCTCGGTGGCGAGGATGTTGGCCTTGACGATGTGCTTGGTAGCGGTGACGAAGGCTGTGTCCGATGACAGGCGTTCGTTCCACATCCCCTTGCGCGCCGAGAAATTCGCGGTCACGTACATTTCGTTGACCGGCGTGTAGTAGTCCACCCATGGATAGCGGCGCGCGAACGCGGCGGCGTAGTTGGCGAACATGTGGGGAAACTCCGGGTTCTGGAAATTCTCGATCCAGTCCGGCACGCCGAAGTGGCACAGGTCGACGATCGGGCTGATCTTCATGCGCTTCATCTCGGCGAACACCTCGTCCGTGAACGACCAGTCGTAGTGGCCGGGCCCGAGATGCACGCGATAGTAGGGCGGGCCGTAGCGCAGTACCCGGATGCCGAGCTGGTGCACCAGCCCGAGGTCTTCCTTCCAGCGCCGGTAATGGTCGGTTTTTTCCAGCTCGTCGACGCGGTGGCTGCGCCCGTCCGCCAGCTTGATGACGGGATAGCTGTTCTCGATACCTGTGGCAAACAGAAACTGACGCATGTGCTCATCCTTTCGGTCGCACACACTCCTTGCGGACCCGCGCACCGTGGTTGGGGACAGCTTGGGCGCGTCTGCCCCGCACGTCTGTTAGGCGGCTCACATTGGCCCACCGGAGGACGGTTGGAATTAGCTGCCTGGCAACCGAGGTATAATTTGGCAAGGGTGTACATATCAACTTGGTATGACAGGAATAGCGCTGGTCGGGCCGCCGCGCGGGCTGTCCACCATCCATTGCCAATGCCAACCTACGTCACGACCTCCGCAGCGCCGCGCCCTTCCGGCACGGCATGCCCGCCACTTGCCACCTGCCAGCGCAACCATTCTTGCCGGGAACGGAGAACGTGATGCGCATCGAGATTCCGCTATCGCAGACATTCAGGAGATTCACCCAGTCCGGCAAGTCCGGCGGAATCCTGCTGATCCTGTGCACGCTGGTGTCGCTCGGCGTCGCCAATTCGCCGCTGGGCGAGGGCTACCTCGGTTTCTGGCAGCAGCATGTCGCCGGCCTCAGCATCGAGCACTGGGTCAACGACGCCTTGATGGCAGTGTTCTTCCTGCTGATCGGGCTGGAACTGGAGCGCGAACTGTACAACGGCGAGCTGTCGGACCTGCGCAACGCCATGCTACCGATCGTTGCCGCGGCAGGCGGCATCGCCGTTCCCTCGCTGATCCACTTCACCCTGAATGGCGGCACCCCGACCCAGGCCGGCATCGGTATTCCAATGGCGACCGACATCGCCTTCGCGCTGGGCGTGCTGGCGCTGCTGGGCAGGCGCGTGCCGGCTTCGCTCAAGGTTTTCCTGGCGGCGCTGGCCGTGATGGATGACCTGGGGGCGATCATCGTGATCGCCGCGTTCTACACGGCGGAGGTGTCGTTCGCCTACCTGCTGGCCGCGCTCGGCGTGTTCGCGACGCTGCTGGTGATGAACCGCGTGTTGCGCATCATGGCGCTGTGGGCCTACCTGCTCGGTGGCGCGCTGATGTGGTTCCTCATGCTGAAGTCGGGTGTGCACGCCACCATCGCCGGCGTGCTGCTGGCGTTCGCCATACCCTTCTCGGCAGTGCAGGACGACGCCACTTCGCCTTCGCACCGGCTTGAAAATGCGCTGCACAAGCCGGTCGCTTTCCTGATCCTGCCGGTGTTCGCGCTGGCGAACACGGGCATCGTGATCGGATCCGGCTGGGCCCAGGAACTGCTGTCGGCCAACAGCGTCGGCATCCTGCTGGGGCTGGTCGCAGGCAAGCCGGCCGGTATCGTCCTGTTCAGCCTGGTGGCGGTGACGCTCGGCGTATGCCGCCTGCCGCTCGACCTGGCCTGGCGCCACGTGCTGGGAGCCGGCCTGCTGGGCGGTATCGGGTTCACGATGTCCATCTTCATTACCAACCTCGCCTATGCGGGGCAGCCCGAAGTCATCAACGCGTCGAAGATGGCGATCCTGCTGGCGTCGCTCGGCGCGGGGCTGCTCGGCTTTGCCTGGCTCAGCCGCATGGGGGCGCCGCTGGCCTCCGATCCCGACCCCGACACCATGGATTTCGATGACCACCGGAATGGAAGCACCGCCAGATGAACAAGGTTATCGTCCATCCCGCCCGGGCGGTCCCGCTGGCGTTCCTGGTCGTGATCCTGATCGGGACGGCCCTCCTGATGCTGCCGGCCGCGCATGCCGACGGCGAGTCGGCGCCATTCATGGTGGCCTTCTTTACTGCGGTGTCCGCGGTCTGCGTGACCGGCCTGGTGGTGGTCGATACCGGCACCTACTGGTCCACCTTCGGCCAGTCGGCCATCATGGCGCTGTTCCAGATGGGGGGATTCGGCATGATGACCGCCGCGACCCTGCTGGGATTGATGGCGAACCGCTCGCCGCGCCTGCGCACCCGGCTGATGACCCAGACCGAAACGCGCTCGCTCGGCCTGGGCGACGTGACGAGCATCGCCAAGGTCGTCATTGTCGTCACGCTGCTGATGGAAGCGCTGGTCGCCGCCGTGCTGGTCCTGCGCCTGCATTTCGGCCATGGCCTCGACTGGATGAGCGCGGGCTGGTCGGGACTGTTCCATTCCGTCTCCGCCTTCAACAATGCCGGCTTCTCCATCCACGCCGATGGCCTCATGCGCTACGCCGGCGATGCGATGATCCTGGTGCCGGTCATGCTGGCGATCGTCATTGGCGGCATAGGATTCCCGGTGCTGCACGACCTGCGGCTGCGCTGGCGCGACCCGCGCCACTGGTCGCTGCACACCAAGCTGACGCTGGCGGGCACGGTGGTCCTGCTGCTGGGCGGCTTTGTCGCGGTGCTCTTGTTCGAATGGGGGAACGCCAGAACGCTGGGGCCGTTGGACCTGGGCGACAAGATCCTGAACGGCATGTTCGTGTCCGTCGCCGCGCGGACCGCGGGTTTCCATGTGGTTGACATCGCCGCAATGACGCATGAGAGCTGGGCCCTGCACTACGTGCTGATGTTTATCGGAGGCGGCAGCGCGGGCACGGCCGGCGGGGTCAAGGTGGGCACGGTCGTGGTGCTGTTCCTGCTGGTGTGGGCCGAAGCGAAGGGCCATACCGATACCGAGGCGTTCGGGCGGCGCGTCGGCGCGTCCGCGCAGCGCCAGGCGATCACCGTGCTGGTGCTGGGCGGCGTCCTGGTCTCGCTCGGTACCGTGTTCTTGTTACGGGTGACCGACTTCCCGACCGACCAGGTCATCTTCGAGGTGATCGCGGCGTTCGGGTCGGCCGGGCTGTCGACCGGGATCACGGCACAGCTGCCGGTTTCCGGGCAGCTGTTGCTTGTGCTGTTAATGTTTTTTGGAAGGGTAGGCACGATCACGCTGGCCACCTCGCTGGTGCTGGGTGAACGGCGCATGCCTTACCGCTATCCGGAGGAGCATCCAATTGTTGGGTAGAATTTTTACAGAGCAGTTCGCGTTTTCCGCGGGCGACAGCGTGGTCGTGATCGGCCTTGGCCGTTTCGGCGGGGCAGTGGCGCAGTCGCTGATGCGGCTCGGGCACGACGTGATGGGCATCGACCAGCGCGAAGAGCTGGTGCAGGTGTGGGGCGACCGCCTGACCCACGCGGTGCAGGCCGACTCCACCAACGAGAATGTCATGCTGCAGCTGGGCGTGGGCGACTTCTCGCACGCGATCGTGGCGATCGGATCCGACCTGTCGGCCAGCCTGATGACGCTCATGGTGCTGACCGAGCTGGGGATCAAGGACATCTGGGTCAAGGCCATGAACCCGGACCACGGGCAGATCGCGCAGCGCATCGGCGCGCACCATGTCGTTTATCCGGAAGCGGATATGGGCGCACGCGTGGCGCACCTGATCACCGGGCGCCTGATGGACTTCATCGAATTCGAGGACGGCTTCGCGATCGCCAAGATCAATGCGCCGGCCGACACCCACAACATGACGCTGGCCGAGTCGCACGTGCGCTCGCGCTGGGGTGTGACGGTGGTGGGCGTCAAGCGGATGAACGAAGACTTCCAGCATGCGCTGCCAGAAACGCGCATCCTGCCAGCGGACCTGCTGATCGTCTCCGGCCCGACCAAAAAAATCGAAGAATTCGCGGCCGGAGAGCGCAAGCGCAAGTGACGGGGAGCTCCCCAAGGGCTCCCAAACTGCTCACAAAGCGCTGGGGTATTAGCGCCGAGCAGTATTCACTCAGGCCGGCGCGCCTTGTCGATTGCCTGGGTCTTTCACATCAAATCCAATCGTGACAATTGCGCGAACCCGGGCATCGCTTTCGATGATTGGCAAAGCACAAAGCGAGTAATATCTCGCTCCGTCCGAGCGCTCAAACCGTAAGATTCGCTTTATCAGATCTTGAGTCTCGAATGCCTCTCGCTTCAGCCTCATGATGTCTTCTGCCTCGCCAGTTGAAATCAGCTCGTCGTCCCGCTTGCCAAGTACCTGACGTGCATCGAAGTCATGATGCGGATTATCGATCCAGACGTAGCGCAAATCGCTATCAACCTCCGCTACGATCATGCCGAAATTGCGCATGGTTTCTCTGAGTTGTGGCAACTCCGAACGGTCTATTGATTGCATGTTAGTTTGCTTCTCCTGGTTTGTTCGAAGCTGACATTTGTGCAGCTGAATTTTACCGAAAATTGCACCAGGTTCTTAACAGACTTTTTTAAATCTCGCCCCGCATTTCCTGATACCGCCCGACGCTTGGCTGGCGCCAATTTCCCGGCCATACGCCCTTCGGGACCGTCCTCCAATGCTACTGGCCGGGGTTGGGCAGGCGGGCGTGGATGGCGTCGATAGCGTCGATCATGTGCTGCGGCAGCGTCAGGTCGGCGGCGTCGATGTCTTCGGCGAGCTGCTCGAGGTTGGTCGCGCCGATGATGGTGGAGGCGACGAACCAGCGGCTGTAGCACCACGCCAGCGCCATCGCCGCCGGCGTCATGCCGTTGGCGCGCGCGAGCGCCGCGTACTCGGCTACGGCCGCCAGCACCGACGGACGCAGGTAGCGCGGGCTCCAGCTCGGAGGGAAGATCGTCAGCCTGCCGTGCGCCTTCGGGTTGTCGAGATACTTGGCCGACAGCTGGCCGAACGCCAGCGGGCTGTAAGCCAGCAGGCCGACGCGCTCGCGGAAGCAGGTCTCGTCCAGCAGGCTGGTCTCGAAGCCGCGCGCGGTCAGGTTGTACAAGTTCTGGATGGTGGCGATGCGCGGCAGGCCTTTCGATTCGGCCTGCTTGACGAATTCGCTCACGCCCCACGAGGTCTCGTTCGATACGCCGATGTGGCGGATCTTGCCTTCCTCGATCAGCTTGCCCAGCGCTTCCAGCGTCGCCTCGATCGGCACGCTGTCTCGCTCCCGGCTCGGGTCGAACACGTTGTTGCCGAAGATGGGTGCATTACGGCTCGGCCAATGGAGCTGGTACAGGTCGATGTAATCGGTCTGCAGGCGCTGCAGGCTGGCTTCCACTGCGGCGCGGATGTTCGCTTCGTCCAGGTTGTTGCGGC
Source organism: Telluria sp. (assembly GCA_036405115.1). Lineage (GTDB taxonomy): Bacteria > Pseudomonadota > Gammaproteobacteria > Burkholderiales > Burkholderiaceae_D > Telluria. The sequence goes on from DASWYE010000220.1 coordinate 7,409, forward strand.
CGTTGCGGATCCAGTGCATGTTCGGGTTCGGTCCCGCGACCTTGGTCGCCAGCACGAGGTCGGCGCGCCGGCCGGACTTCTTCAGCCAGCTGCCGATGAAGCGTTCGGTCGATCCCTGCGTCTCCGCGCGCGGCATCACCGGGTACATCTCGGCGGTGTCAATGAAGTTGATCCCGCGTTCGATCGCGAAGTCGAGCTGGCTGTGCGCCTCGCTCTCGGTATTCTGCTCGCCGAAGGTCATGGTGCCGAGGCAGACCGTCGACACGTGGAGATCGGTGTCTCCCAGGCGCTTGCGTTGCATGGTGTCCTCCTTGCGTCAGCGCCGGATCGCTTCCGCGCACTCGCGCACCAGCGCCGGGCCTTTGTAAATCAGGCCGCTGTACAGCTGCACCAGCTGTGCGCCTGCATTGATCTTGGCGCGGGCGTCCTCACCCTTCATGATGCCGCCCACACCGATGATCGGGATGGCGTCGCCCAGTTCGCGGCGCAGTCCTTCGACCACCGCGTTGGACAGCTCGAACACCGGCGCGCCGGACAGGCCGCCGGCTTCCTCGCCGTGCTGCATGCCCTGCACGGCGGTGCGCGACAGGGTAGTGTTGGTGGCGATGACGCCATCGATCTTGTGTCGAAGCAGGGCCGCGGCAATCTCTTTGATCTGGTCCCCGTCGATATCTGGCGCGATCTTGAGCGTGATCGGCACGTAGCGCTTGTGCCGGTCCGCCAGGCGCGATTGCGCGTCCTTTAGTTGCGACAGCAGCGCGTCCAGTTCCGATGCGCCCTGCAACTGGCGCAGGTTTTTCGTGTTGGGCGACGAGATGTTCACCGTGACGTAGGTCGCGTATGGATAGACCTTGTCGAGGCAGGCGAGGTAGTCGTCGGCCGCGCGTTCGATCGGCGTGTCCGCATTCTTGCCGATGTTCAGGCCCAGCACGCCGCCTTCCTGGTAGTAGCGCGAGCGCTGCACGTTGGCGACGAAGGCATCCACGCCGCCGTTGTTGAAGCCCATGCGGTTGATGATCGCGTTCGCGGCCGGCAGGCGGAACATGCGCGGCCTGGGGTTGCCCGGCTGCGCGCGGGGCGTGACCGTGCCCACTTCGATAAAGCCGAAGCCCAGCGCGGCCAGGCCGTCGATGTAGGCGCCGTCCTTGTCGAGGCCCGCCGCCAGTCCCACCGGGTTGGGGAAGGTGATGCCCATTACCGTACGCGGGTCCGGCGCCGGCTTGCTGCAGGCGCGCGTGAGGCCGAGCGAGGCGGCGCGGCGCAACGCGGGCAGCGTGAGGTTGTGCGCGGTTTCCGGGTCGAGCGAGAACAGCAGGGGGCGGGCGAGGGAGTACAGGAGTTTGTCGGACATGGCGGGACGGGAGGATGTGATCCCGCTATTTTACCGTGTGCCAGTCACCACGCTCCAGCGGCCGTCCTGCCGCGCCTGCAGCGGTCGGAAGTTGATTTTGTACGACATCTTCTGGCTATGCTCGATCCAGTAGCCGAGATAGACGTAGGGCAGGCCCAGTTCGCGCGCCTGGTCGATCTGCCACATGACGTTGTAGGTGCCGAACGAAGCGCCCGCAACGTCCGGGTCGAAGAAGGTGTACACCGACGACAGCCCGTCCGACAGCACGTCGATGATCGACACCATGCGCAGCGTGCCGTCCGGTTCGCGAAACTCGACCAGCCGGGTGTTGACGCGGCTCTGGAGCAGGAACTGGGAGTACTGGTCGCGGCTGTCCTGGTCCATGCCGCCGCCGATGTGGCGCGTGGTCTGGTAGCGCAGGTACAGCTCGTAGTGTTCGTCGGAGAAGCCGAGCGTGGCGATCATCGGCACCAGGTTCTGGTGGCGTGCCCAGGCGCGCTTCTGCGCGCGGTTGGGCTGGTACTCCAGCGCGCACACGCGCACCGGGATGCAGGCGTGGCAGCCGTCGCAGTTGGGGCGGTAGGTGAAGATGCCGCTGCGGCGGAAGCCGTTGCGCACCAGCTCGGAGTAGACGTCGGCGTTGATCAGGTGCGAGGGCGTGGCGACCTGCGAGCGGGCCTGGCGCGTGTCGAGGTAGCTGCACGCGTAGGGCGCGGTGATATAGAACTGCAGCGTTGAGAAGGGCAGGTCGTTCAGGTGCGTCATGCGTGCGTCCCCGGGCTTACTGGCTGGATTCCATTGTAGCGAAAGTCTGGCGAGCCGATGGTGCGCGGGCACTCATCCGTGCCACCGTCATCCCCGCGCAGGCGGGGACCCATACTGCGCCACCGCGGTGCCCATGTCGGTTGAGTCGCTAAACCGGGCATGGGTCCCCGCGTCCGCGCGGATGACGGCGCGTAGCGGGTCATCCCAGTCCACGATCTGGGGCGCGGTGATGGCCTGGCGCAGGTGCGCCAGGAACTCGCGGCGCGGGATGGGCGCGGCGCCCAGCGATGCCAGGTGGGCTGTTTCTTGCTGGCAATCTATCATCTCCACGCCGTGCGAGCGCAGGAAGCCCACCAGCGCGCTGAGCGCGACCTTGGAGCCGTCCGGCACGCGCGCGAACATCGACTCGCCGTAGAACATCGCGCCGATCGAGACGCCATAAGCGCCGCCCACCAGGGTACCGTCGTGCCACAGTTCGGACGAATGGGCATAGCCCATCCGGTGCAACGCCGTGTAGCCGGCCACGATCTCCTCCGAGATCCAGGTGCCCGGGCCGTCGCGGCGCGGTTCGGCGCAGGCGCGCATCACCTGCTCGAACGCGCTGTCGAAGCGCAGCTCCCACGGCCCACCTTCGCGCATGCTGCGTTCGACCCGGCGCAGCGTCTTGCGCAGGCTGGCCGAGACGTGGAAATTGTCGGTCTTGAGCACCATGCGCGGATCGGTGCTCCACCACAGGATCGGCTGGCCTTCGGAGAACCACGGGAAGATCCCCTGCTTGTACGCGGCCAGCAGTCGCTGCGGCGACAGGTCGGCGCCGGCTGCCAGCAGCCCGGGCGCGTCCACGGTCAACGCCTGCGACACGTCCGGGAACGGGGTGTTCGATTCCAGCCAGGGGATCATGATGTCACGGAGCGCCGGTGGAGCGCATCGGGCGCGCGATGTCGTGGCTGTAGAAGCCGTGGCAGCCGCCTTCGCGCATGCGCCTGCGGTCCTCGAAGAACAGCTCGAGCGTCTTGCGGATGGTGGGGAAGGCCAGCTCGTCCCAGGGAATCTCGGATTCGGTGAACAGGCGCACTTCGAGCGACTCGATGCCGGCCTCGAAATCGAGGTCGATCATGCGCGCGAGGTAGAACAGGTGCACCTGGTGGACCTGCGCCACGTTCAGCAGCGTGAACAGCTCGCCGATCTCGATGCGCGCACCGGCTTCCTCCTCGGTTTCGCGCACGGCGGCCTGCGATGTGGTCTCCTCGTTTTCCATGAAGCCGGCCGGCAGCGTCCAGTAGCCGTAGCGCGGCTCGATCGCGCGGCGGCACAGCAGCACCTTGACGGGACCGTCCTGCTCCCATACCGGAATCGACCCGACCACCAGCTTGGGGTTCTGGTAGTGGATGGCGCTGCACTGCGCGCACACGTAGCGTGGCCGGTTGTCGCCTTCGGGAATCGTCAGCGCGACAGGGTGGGCACACTCGGAACAGAATTTCATAAAAACCGGAAAAGAAGGACGAGGACTTTACTTTACACCGTTTCCCAGTCGCGATGACGCACCGGCAAGGCCGGGTTGACGCAGGCAGCCTGCTGCAATCGCACAAGTAAATCGGATTAAGTTTGCCTAAAGAGGGAAAGGCGCGTATAATTCATTTCATCAGACGCGGGGTGGAGCAGTCTGGCAGCTCGTCGGGCTCATAACCCGAAGGTCACAGGTTCAAATCCTGTCCCCGCAACCAAATTCGAAGCCGTTGACACTCTCCAGAGGTCAGCGGCTTTTTCGTTTCCGCCACCCAGCCACCGTCATCCCCGCGCACGCGGGGACCCCTGCTGAGCAGGCGTTCGAGGTATCTTTGATTCAGCAGGGGTCGCCGCGTTCGCGGCGATGACGGGTCAGAGGCTGGCCCAGAGATGTGCGGCCACCATGGTGCGATGCGGCGCGTACTGCGCCAGCCACCGTTCCGCCTCCGCGATCGACGGCTTCTCCTGCGCTCCCAGCAGCTTTTGCAGTGCGCTGCGCACAGCCACGTCCCCGTGCAGCGAGCAATCCTCGTACCCGTACCCCCGCAGCAAGGCGTAATTGACTGTCCACGGCCCGATGCCCTTCACCGCCAGCAGCGCAGCACTGGTGCTGTCCACGTCACCCGTGCGGTCCAGCGACAATTCGCCGTCCGCGACCAGCTGCGCCAGCCTCAGCAGTGTCTCCGCCTTCGAACGCGAGAACTTGCGCGAGGTGAGCGCTTCGACATCCAGGCGCGCGACGTCGGCCGCTTCCGGATAGCACACCATTCCACTGCTGTGCGGCCGTCCCGCCTGCTGGATGAAGGTGCGCCGCAGCGCGATCGCGAACGTCAGGTTGATCTGCTGGCCGATCACGGCCCAGGTCAGCGCCTCGAACACCGTGGCCGACTGCACGATGCGCAGCCCCTTGTGCTGGCGCGCGAGTGGGCCGAGCAGCGGGTCCCCCTTGGCGAACTTGAGGAAGCGGTCGGGATCGATGCGCAGGCCGAGGATGTTGTCGAGGGCGTCGGCGACCATCGCCTGCTGCGTCGGATTGAGCCGGCTGTCGGCTTGCACCGTACACACCGCCTCGCCGGACCCGAACGCCACGTCCAGCAGGACTGGTGCGCCGCCCAGCAGCACTGCCTTGCGCAAGCGGCTGGCGCTGACCTGTTCGGCGATCCCCTCGGCGTCGCGGCTATGGAAAGCCAGCACGTCCTGCGTGCGGTAGCCTTTCGGCAGCGCGATGCGGTGCGTGGCCACGTCAGCGGGCAGCTGCGGTTGCGGCGCGGCCGAAGCGCGGCTTGAAGCCGGTGACCAGCATGGTCCCCGCGATCACGATGGCCGAACCGGTGATCGTATGCCAGCCGACCACCTCGTGCAGGAACAGCGCGCCCCACAGGATGCCGAATACCGGATTGAGGAAGGTGACCGTGAGCGCCGAGGTCGGCCCCACGTCCGCCACCAGCTTGAAGTAGAGCAGGTAGGCGATGCCGCTGCACAGGATGCCCAGTGCCAGCGCGGCCGCCATCACGCCCACGGTCGGCTCTCCCGGCGACGGGAAGAACGGCAGTGCGGGTATCACCAGCAGCGTCGCGGCCCACATGCTGCCGTGCGCATTCGCGAACGGCTCGACCGATTTGGCGGACTTGGCATAGGTGCTGGCCACCGAGTAGCAGAAGGCGGCGGCCAGGCCGGCGGCGATCGCGATGCCGGCGCCGGGGCGGGTGCTGACGTCGTCAAAGCCCACCAGCAGCGCCACGCCGGCCGTACCCATCGCGAGGCCGAGCGCAGTGCGCAGCGAGATGCCCTGGCGCCCCCAGGCCGCGCCGATCAGCGCACCGAACATCGGCGCCGTCGCGTTCAGCACTGACAAAACCGAAGCGGACAAGGTCGCGGCCGCATAGGCGAACAGCAGGAAAGGCAGGGCGGAGTTGAAGAAGCCCAGCATCAGGTAATGCTTCCAGTGCGCGCGCAGGTCCAGCTTGCGGCCCAGGAAGTAGCCGACGATGGCCAGGAACACCGCGGCAAAGGCGACGCGGTATTCGATCAGCACGGCGGGGCCGAGCACCGGAGCGCTGATGCGCATGAAGAGGAAGGAGCCGCCCCAGATGGCGGCGAGCAGGATCAGGCGCAGGAAATTAGCGGTGTTCATGAGAGATGGTGGGGTGTCATGGCGCCGAGCAGTATCTCATGCCCGTTCAAGGCGCGCTCCCCGCATCTTGCTTTTGATGCCATTTGGCGGAATCCGCGATAAACTGGCCGATTCCGCCAAAACGTCATCCCCGCGAACGCGGGGACCCCTGCCGAGCTCGCTTAGCGGCGCAAGGGCCAACATTGGCGGAATCCGCCATAAACTGGCCGATTCCGCCAAAACGTCATCCCCGCGAATGCGGGGACCCCTGCTGACGCCGCCGCAGCGGTGGCTGCACCTATCCGCGAACTCAACATGGGCCCCCGCGTTCGCGGGGATGACGGTGGGGCGGCGTTTGACGTGTTCGCGCAAAGGGTTATACTCGGCCCATGAGCGCGCATCGTCCCGACACCTGCCACCTGAGCTCTCCGCACCGCGGGGAAGGCGTGCGCGCATCCGTCACCCGAACGCGTTTCCCTGCCGTAGGCGCGCGTCGAGCGCAGTGCTCGCGCCGAAACCTCGCCTGGCTCGCTTCGGCTCGGTGAGTGCACAACGGGCTTTCGCCCGCGACCGCTCCCGAGCCACCTCCATCTGAACAATCAACACTGATCCGCCTGTCCGCGCGCCTGTACGCCGCCCGGGCCAGGCACATTTGGAAGGAACATCATGAAGCCCGAAATTATTGTCACGACCCGTGACTTTGAACGTCTGATCGCACTGGTCGACTCGCTGCCGCCAAGCGCCGGCTGCGAGGGGTTGCTGGGGGAGCTGGGACGCGCGGAACTGGTCGATGGCGACGAGGTGCCGCCCGCTGTCGTGACCATGAATTCGACCGTCCGCTTCACCCTCGGGAACAGCGGCGAGGAATTCTGCATGACGCTGGTGTATCCGCGTGAAGCCGGCGACCAGACCATCTCCGTGCTGTCACCCGTCGGCAGCGCGCTGCTGGGGCTCGCGGTCGGCAGCAGCATCGAATGGGCAGGGCCGAAAGGTCCGCTGCTGGTGAAGGTGCTCGATGTCGTCTACCAGCCCGAACGCGACGGGGGTGGGGGACTGTCCCCTATGGGGACTGTCCCCGGCTCTTTGGCCGGCACTACCGACATCGCGGACTAAAGATCGCGGGACGGACCTGCCGCCTTGGCGGCTGCGGGGACGGCCCTTCAGGCGACGCCGTTGCGGATCGCGGTCATGTGGGCCGCGATCGAGACGGCAATCTCCGGCGGCGTCTTGCTGCCGATGTGCAGGCCGATCGGGCCGTGCAGCCGCGCGATCTGCGCCTCCGTGAGGTCGAACTCGCGCAGCCGCTCGCGCCGCTTTGCGTTGTTGGCGCGCGAACCGATGGCGCCGACGTAAAACGCGTCCGACTTCAGCGCCTCCATCAGGGCCAGGTCATCCAGCTTGGGGTCGTGCGTCAGCGCCACCACCGCGCTGCGCGCATCCAGCCGCATGTCCACTACCAGGTCGTCCGGCATCGCGTGGGCCGGTTCGATGCCGGGCAGGTTCCAGCTCGCGCGATGCTCCTCGCGCGGGTCGCACACGGTTACGTGGTAGTCCAGCGCGCTCGCCATCTGCGCGAGCAGGCGCGAAAGCTGTCCTGCACCGATGATCAGCAGGCGCCAGCGCGGGCCGTGCACCGTCGTCAGCACGCCATCCGCCATCGTCAGCAAGTCGCCCGCATCGGCCCTGTCCAGCGTAACCGCACCGGTGGCAAAGTCGAGCCGGCGCGCCACCAGCTGGTGGCCTTCCAGCATGGCCAGCAATTCGCCCACCCGGCTGGCCGGCCCCAGCGGTTCCAGCGCAAGCTCGATGGTGCCGCCGCAGGGCAGGCCGAAGCGGCGCGCTTCGTCGGCGCTGACGCCGTAGGTGACCAGTGCGGGCAGCGTGCGCCTGATGCCTTCGCGGCGCACGCGCTCGATCAGGTCGTCTTCGATGCAGCCGCCGGAGACAGAGCCGGCGACGCGCCCGTCGTCGCAGATGGCGAGCAGGGCGCCGGCCGGGCGCGGGCTCGAACCCCAGGTCCTGACCACCGTGACCAGCTCGCAGCGGTGACCGGCCCCGATCCAGGCGCTGGCGGTTTTCAGTACGTCGAGGTCGATGCTGTCCATGGATCGAATATACTACCGGGTATGAGCAAAGATAAGAAAAAGCGCGGCGACGCGCCGCGGTTCGACCTGCTGCTGCTGGCTTGCCTGGCGGCGGTGGCGTTCGTGGGACTGATCGTGTGGGCGACCATGAAGTGGCCGCAGCTCGCCGACTTCACCTAGCCCCCGTCATCCCCGCGAAAGCGGGGACCCATACCGAGCATCAAAAAGAGGTGAACTTCGCGCTGTCGTGCTGCGTATTCAGCATGCGTCCCCGCGTTCGTGGGGATGACGGTGGTTACGGGACCAGGGCCTGCTTGGCTTTGCGCTTGGCTTCCACCTCGGCCACGGCCTTGTCGATCGCGGCAAGGCGCACCTGCGTCGACGGGTGGTTCGCGACGTAGCCATTCAGTACGCTGGCCGGATAGGTGTCCGCCAGCCGCTTCCAGAATTTTTCCACGCCATCGAGGTCATAGCCGGCGCGCGCGAGCAGGTAGACCGCGAGCCGGTCGGCCGCCGCATCCAGTTCCGACGGCATCGCCTTGACGCCGCCGCTACCGATCAGCATCGACAGGTCCGGACGCACCGACACCAGGTTGTCGATGATCGATGACAGGGTGCTGTTCTGGCGCTGCGATTGCGGATGGCCCAGCATGTTGTGCGCGATCCCGCGCGCCATCACATATGCCAGCTCGTCGTTCGATTGTGCAAAGTTGAGCATGCCGCGCGTGACCAGCACGCGTGAACCGTCCGCATACGAATTGACGTTGTCCGCGTTACCCAGCTCCACGCCAAAACCGCAGGCGCGCGTGACGGGGATCGCGATGTTCCTGTTCGCGCCATCGCGCGAAATCACCATGTCGATGGTCGCCAGCTTCGATACCAGCGGCCCGAGCACCGAGCCCACGGTGGCAGGCGCGCTGGCGCCGGTCGGAATCGCCTTGCCCTCGGCGGACACCAGGCCGTCGCCGCGCCGCAGCCCGGCCTTCGATGCGCCACTGCCGGCCAGCACGCCGGTCACCTGCATCTGGTCGCCCATGCCGAACGCGTAGTGCGAGGCCTCGTTGTATTCGCCCGGGTAGTAGTAGCGGTTCTTGGCGGTGAAGCCAAGCAGGTTGCGCGCATGCGATTTGCACAGCGCCGCGTTGTCGATCAGGAGTGGCGCTGCCACGCTGTACAGCCTTGCCTGCTGTTCGGCCATGCGGGTCAGCTGGTCCGCGGCCGCGGCCAGTTTGGGTGACGGGGCAGGGGCTTTTTCAACCGGGCGTGGCGCCCCGGTTTCAGGCTGTACCGGTCCCTGGGTGGTGCACGCGGAAAGCAGCAGTGCGGATGCTACGCCAAGCCAGGTGAGCTTGCGGGTCATTGATCACTCCTTAGTGTTTGCCGGTGCTGCCAAATCCGCCAGCACCGCGTTCGCTTTGTTCGAATTCTTCGACGACGTTGAAGCCGACCTGCAGGACCGGGACAATCACCAGCTGTGCCAGCCGCTCCATCGGCTGGAGCGTAAAGACGTTCTGCCCGCGGTTCCAGGTGGAGACCATGAGCTGGCCCTGGTAGTCGGAGTCGATCAAGCCTACCAGATTCCCAAGGACAATGCCGTTCTTGTGCCCCATGCCGCTGCGCGGCAGGATCATCGCCGCATAACGCGGGTCGCCGATGTGGATCGCGAGCCCGGTCGGGATCAGCACCGTGGCGCCAGGTTCGAGCGTGACCGGCAGGTCGATGCAGGCGCGCAGGTCGAGGCCCGCGCTGCCCGGCGTGGCGTACTCCGGCATGAATTCCTTCATGCGCGGATCCATGATCTTGAGGTCGATATTTTTCTTCATATTAAGGCCTGGCGCGCGATGCGCTTTGCGATTTCCGAAATGAGCTGGCGCGCCAGCGTAAGCTTGTCGGCGCGCGGCAGCACGGTGTGGCCGCTCTCGTCGAACAGCATGATGGTGTTGTCGTCCTGGCCGAAGGTGTGGTGGCCGATGTTCCCGACCAGGAGCGGGATGCCCTTGCGTTCGCGCTTGGCCGCGCCATACGCTTCCAGCTGCTCGGACTCCGCGGCAAAGCCCACGCAATAGGGCCAGCCCGAGATCGAGGTGGTCGATGCCACGCTGGCCAGGATGTCAGGGTTCTCCTCGAATTCCAGCGAAGGCGTGGCGCCTTCCTGCTTCTTCATCTTCTGGTCGCTGGCATTCGCCACGCGCCAGTCGGCCACCGCGGCGACCCCGATGAACACATGCACGCCCTTGAGCGAGTCCATCACCGCCTGCTTCATCTGCTGCGCACTCTTGACGTCGATGCGGCGCACGCCGTGCGGTGTCGGCAGTGCGGTCGGGCCGGACACCAGCACCACGTCGGCGCCGGCCTCGCGCGCCGCGCGCGCCACCGCGTAGCCCATCTTGCCGGACGAGAGGTTGGTGATGCCGCGCACCGGGTCGATCGCCTCATAGGTCGGGCCGGCGGTGATCAGCACGCGGCGGCCCTCCAGTACCTTGGGCTGGAACGACGCGATCAGTTCCTCCACCAGCTGCTCGGGTTCCAGCATGCGACCCGGGCCGGTCTCGCCGCAGGCCTGCTCGCCGGCGGCGGGGCCGAACAGGCACACGCCATCGGCCTGCACCTGGGCCACGTTGCGCTGCGTAGCCGCGTTCTGCCACATCTCCACATTCATCGCGGGCGCGATCAGCAGCGGCACGCGCGCGGGACGTGCCACGCACATGGTCGAAAGCAGGTCGTCGCAGGCGCCATGCGCCAGCTTGCGGATGAAGTCGGCGGAGCAGGGCGCAATCAGGATCGCATCCGCGTCGCGCGTGGTGTCGATGTGGGCCATGTTGTTGGCCACGCGCGGGTCCCACTGGTCGGTGTACACCGGCCGCCCGGACAGCGCCTGCATCGTGACCGCGGTGATGAAGTGGGTCGCGGCGTCGGTCATCACCACCTGCACCGAGGCGCCTTCCTTGACCAGCGAGCGGCACAGCTCCGCCGCCTTGTAACACGCGACGCCGCCGGACAGGCCGAGGACGATGCGTTTGCCTTCGAGTTGGCGGGCCATGCGTTCCCCTCAGTTCTTGTTGACGCGCCGCAGCTCGTCGATGATGAACAGGATCGCGCCCAGCGTGATCGCGACGTCGGCGATGTTAAACGCCGGGAAGTGGCCGATGCCGGTCCAGTAGAAGTCCAGGAAGTCCACCACGTGGCCGTACGCGACGCGGTCGATCACGTTGCCGACCGCGCCGCCCATGATCAGCGAGAACGACCAGCAGAACAGGCGCTTGTCCGCGTGCTTGCGCAGCTGCGAGACGATGAACACCACCGCGACGATGCCCACTGCGGTGAAGAAGTAGCGCTGCCATCCGCCGGCGCCGGCCAGGAAGCTGAACGCCGCTCCCTTGTTGTAGGCCAGGACCAGGTTGAAGAACGAGGTCACCGGCAGCACTTCGCCGTACTCGAAGACCTTCTCGACCACGATCTTGGTCAGCTGGTCGAGCAGCACGATGATGGCCGAGATGCCCAGCCACGGCGCCAGCGAGCCGCGTGGCGCCGCCTTCGACGCCGCTCCGAAGGCGGCCTTGCCGCCTATTGCTTTTTTGGTTGCCATTGTCTCTTTCAACGCTTATGCGAAGTGGCGATGCTCGCCGGCGCCGAACAGGTTGGCGTGGCAGCGGCCGCACAGGCCCGGATCGTTGGCGTGCTGGCCGACGTCGGCGCGGTAGTGCCAGCAGCGCTCGCACTTGGCTGCCATCGACGGGTTCACGACCACCGATTCCTCGGCTTCGCTGGCCGCTTCCACCACTTTCGCCTGCGAGGTGATGAACACGAACTTGAGGTCGTCGTCCAGGCTCGCCAGAGCGCGGTACTTGTCGCCGGATGCGGCGATGGTCAGCTCGGCCTGCAGCGAGGAGCCGATCGCGCCTTCGCTACGCAGTTCCTCGAGCTGCTTGGTGACGTCGGCGCGCACCGCGCGCAGCAACGCGTACTTGGCCAGCAGTTCCTCGCGGCCGGCCGGCTGCGGCACGTCCCACCAGGTCTGGGTGAAGATGGTCTCGTCGCTGGCCGCATACGCTTCGCCGCCGGCGAACACTGCCCACGCTTCCTCCGCGGTGAAGGACAGCATCGGCGCCATCAGGCGCAGCAGGCTTTGCGTGATGTGCCACAGCGCGGTTTGCGCCGAGCGGCGCGCCTTCGAGTCCACGCCGGAGGTGTACAGGCGGTCCTTGAGGATGTCCAGGTAGAAGCCGCCCAGGTCTTCGGAGGCGAAGTTCTGCAGCTTCGAGACGACCGGATGGAACTCGTACGCGTCATAATGCGCGGTGATCGCCTTCTGCAGCTCGGCCACGGCGGCCAGCGCGTACTGGTCGATCTCGAACATCTCGCCGACCGGCAGCGCGTTTGCCTTCGGATCGAAGTCCGAGGTGTTCGCCAGCAGGAAGCGCAGCGTGTTGCGGATGCGGCGGTACGACTCGGTCACGCGCTTGAGGATTTCGTCGGAGATCGACAGCTCGCCCGAGTAGTCGGTGGAGGCGATCCACAGGCGCAGGATGTCGGCGCCGAGCGTATCGGAGATCTTCTGCGGCGCCAGCGTGTTGCCCAGCGACTTGGACATCTTCTTGCCTTCGCCGTCCACGGTGAAGCCGTGGGTCAGCAGGGCCTTGTACGGCGCGCGGCCGTTCAGCATGGAGGAGGTCAGCAGCGAGGAGTGGAACCAGCCGCGGTGCTGGTCCGAGCCTTCCAGGTACAGGTCGGCCGGGAACTGCGACTGCGCCGCGTGCGAGCCGCGCAGCACGGTCTGGTGCGTGGTGCCGGAGTCGAACCACACGTCCAGCGTGTCCTTGTTCTTGACGTAGTTGTCGGCGTCCGCGCCGAGCAGGTCTTTCGGATCCAGCGCGTGCCACGCATCGATGCCGCTCTTCTCGATCAGCTGCGCCACCTGCTCCAGCAGGCGCGGCGTGTCAGGGTGCAGGGCGCCGGTCTCGCGGTGGATGAAGAAGGCCATCGGCACGCCCCACTGGCGCTGGCGCGACAGGGTCCAGTCCGGACGGTTGGCGATCATGCCGTGCAGGCGCGCCTTGCCCCACGATGGATAGAAAGCGGTTTCCTCGATCGCCTTGAGCGCGGTCTCGCGCAGCGGCGCGCCGCCGTCCTTCGGCACGATGTCCATGCCGGCGAACCACTGGTTGGTGGCGCGGTACACGATCGGGGTCTTGTGGCGCCAGCAGTGCATGTAGCTGTGGTCGAACATCTTCAGCTCGAACAGCGCGCCTTCCTCGGTCAGCGC
>DASWYE010000221.1:0-4334 GCA_036405115.1 Telluria sp.
CTGATCGTTCACGATACGCGCACCGCGTTAGCGGCTGCGCTGACCGAGGCGTACCGGCGCAACCTGCCGGATGCAACCTTCGTGGATTTCGATGCAGTCGATGCGGACCAGGTACACGCGGCGTTCCGCAGCATGCTGCCGGGCGACCTCGTCGTTCTCATCCAGTCCACCAATTTCCGGCTGGAGGCATTCCGCATCCGCGTGGAGCTGTTCAAGCTGGGACTGAAGGTGATCGAGCACGTACACCTGTCACGCATGCCGGGAACGCAGGCGGAACATTACATCGAGTCGCTCGCATACGACCCGGACTACTTCCGCGGCGTAGGCAAGGCCCTCAAGGCACGGATCGACCAGGCTTCGCGCGCCGTGGTACGGGGCGACGGGCTGGAACTGGTATTCGAATCAGGGTTTGAATCCGCCAAGCTCAATGTGGGCGACTACAGCGAAATGAACAACGTCGGCGGGCAGTTTCCGATCGGCGAAGTGTTTACCGAGGCGCGCGACCTGGAGGCAGTCAACGGGCGCGTGCGCGTACACGTGTTTGGGGACACGACCTATCACGTCAACCGGCCGGACACGCCGATCACGCTGGTGGTGGAAAAGGGACGCGTGGTCGATGCGATCGATTCGACGCCGGAGTTCGACAATGTGCTGGCGATCATCCGCCGCGACGAAGGTGAGGTGTGGCTGCGCGAGCTGGGGTTCGGGATGAACCGCGCATTCACACGCGAACGGCGGGTGGACGATATCGGGACGTATGAGCGCATGTGCGGGATTCACCTGTCGCTGGGCGCCAAGCATGGAGTGTATCCGAAGCCCGGGTTCAAGCGCAAGGATGCGAGGTATCACATCGATGTGTTTGCGGTGACGGATGCGGTGCTGCTCGATGGGGAGCAGGTGTATCGGGATGGAGCCTGGAGCGTTTAGGTCGGTTTGGGGCGACCAGCTTTCGCTAACTCAGTAGGGGTCCCCGCACGCGGGGATGACGGCTCTACCTGCGCCCCCATGCGCGGGGATGACGAGCCGACTTTAGTCGGGGTCGCGGAAGCGGGTGGCGATGTCGCGGAATTTTTCCTCGACGGCCAGCATCGCGTCCACGACCTCAGGATCGAAATGCTCTCCGCTGCCCTGGCGGATCAGTTCCACGGCCGTCTCGTGCGTGAATGCCGGACGGTAGCGGCGCCGTGAAATCAGCGCGTCGTAGACGTCCGCGACAGCCATCAGGCGCGCGGCCACCGGAATCGCATCCCCGGCAAGGCCCTGCGGATAGCCGCTGCCGTCCCATTTTTCCTGGTGCGAGTGTGTAATTTCGCTCGCGTAGCGCAGGAAGGTGTTGGAGTAGCCCAGCGCGCGTTCGACAGCGGCGATGGCGTCGCGGCCGTACACGGTGTGCTGCTTCATCACATTGAATTCTTCCGCCGTCAGCTTGCCCGGCTTGAGCAGGATGGCGTCCGGCACGCCAACCTTGCCAATGTCGTGCAGTGGCGCGGCCTTGTACATCAGCGTGATGTTCTGGTCCGTCAGTTCGGCCGAGAAGCGAGGGTTGAAACGCAGCTCGCGCGCCAGTGCCGCGACATAGTGCTGCGTGCGCAGCAGGTGGTTCTGGATGTTGTCTTCCTTGTGCTCCGCGAGGGCCGCGAGCGCGAGGACGGTCGCTTCATGCATTTGCGCGAGCTCGCGACCACCGCTGCTGTTCTGCGCGAGCGCGTCGAGCTGCCGGACACGCCGGGAGGAACGCGACAGCTGCACATGCGCTCCGACGCGGGCACGCAAGGCGTTCGCGTCGGCCGGATCCGCCACCACATCGGCAGCGCCATCGGCGTACGCCTGGCCGGCGTCGGCCGGATGCGCAACCATGATGACGGCGATATCGGCGGTGAGGAAGTTCCCCTTGAGCTCACGGCACAGCGTGTGGGAGTCGATATCCGCCAGCGATGCGTCGAGCACCACGACGTCCGGGCGCGGCAGCTGGTTGGCGATCGCCAGTGCGTCGCGTGCACTCGTCGCGGCGCGAAGCTGGTGCCGTCCATACAGGGCTTCTTTGATCAGATCCGCGCGGTCGCTGTCGGCCGCTGCGACCAGGACGGTCGCGTCCAAATTTGTAGTCATTCGTTCTCCCTCGTGCCAATCATACCTGTTCCCGGCCGCTCAGGTCATCCGGCCATGCGGCCATGTATCAGTTTTTTTACAATTCGGCGTGCCGCATGCGAATTGCTGAGTTTAGAATGGATAGTTAGTCTGTCCACAACTGCCAGGGTACTTATGCTTCGACTGCCATTCTGCATCGCCGTCTTCTGCCTCGCTTCCACCGCCAATGCCGCGGATCCTTTCGACGACAAGTTCCGCCAGCTCGACGAGCTGCTCCCGGCGGCCAATACGATCCGCACCGCATCCGGCGCTCCCGGCCACGCATACTGGCAGCAGCGGGCCGACTACAAGATCCGCGTGACGCTCGACGAAGCGAACCGTTCGATCAAGGGCGCGGAGACCGTCACCTACTATAACAACTCGCCGGACACGCTCGACTACCTGTGGCTGCAGCTGGACCAGAACATCTACCGCAACGATTCCGACGCGGTGCGCAGCGGCGTGGCGCCATCGCGCGAAGCCTGGGCCAAGGCCAAGGGCGAAGATGGCATGAAATTCCAGGGCCTGCGCAACATCCTCGAGTCGCGCACCTTCGACGGCGGCTTCAACATCCTGTCGGTGAAGGGCGAAAACGGCGAGCCGCTGCGCTTCGTGATCAACAAGACGATGATGCGCATCGACCTGCCGCGCGCGATGAAGCCGAACAGCCGCCTGTCCTTCTCGATCGAGTGGAACTACAAGATCAACGAGCAGAAGGTGCTGGGCGGCCGTGCCGGCTACGAGCACTTCAAGGAAGACAAGAACGACCTGTTCGAGATCGCGCAGTTCTTCCCGCGCATGGCGGCCTACTATGACGCCTACGGCTGGCAGCACAAGCAGTTCCTCGGCTCGGGCGAATTCACGCTGGAGTTCGGCGACTACGACGTGAGCATCACGGTGCCGGCCGACCATATCGTCGCGTCCACCGGCGACCTGCAGAATCCCGGCGCGGTCCTGACCGCGGCCCAGCGCGACCGCCTGCAGAAGGCGCGCACCGCGAAGAAGCCGGTGCTGATCGTGACCCAGAAGGAAGCGGAAGCGGCCGAGAAGTCGCGCAGCACCGAAACCAGGACCTGGCATTTCAAGGCGAAGAACGTGCGCGATTTCGCGTTCGCGTCGAGCCGCAAGTTCATCTGGGATGCCCAGGGCGTACAGAGCGGCCCGCACAAAGTGATGGCGATGTCCTTCTATCCGAAGGAAGGCAATCCGCTGTGGGAGCGCTACTCCACCGAGGCGATCATTCACACGATCGAGCAGTACAACAAGTACTCGGTCGACTATCCCTATCCTGTCGCGATCTCGGTCAATGGCCCGGTGGGCGGCATGGAATACCCGATGATCTCGTTTAACGGCCCGCGTCCGACCAAGGACAAGAAGACCGGTGAGCTGACCTACTCCAAGCGCACCAAGTATGGCCTGATCGGCGTGATCATCCACGAAGTGGGCCACAACTACTTCCCGATGATCATCAATTCGGACGAGCGCCAGTGGACCTGGATGGACGAGGGCCTGAATACCTTCGTGCAGTCGCTCGCGCAGCGCGCATGGGAAGCGGACTATCCGATGTACCGTGGCGACGCGCGCGCGATCAGGTCGTACATGGCCAGCAGCAACCAGGTGCCGATCATGACCAACTCGGAGTCGCTGCTCCAGTTCGGGAATAACGCCTACGCCAAGCCGGCCGCTGCGCTGAACATCCTGCGCGAGACCATCCTCGGCCGCGAGCTGTTCGACTTCGCATTCAAGACCTACTCGGAGCGCTGGAAGTTCAAGCGCCCTACCCCGGCCGACTTCTTCCGCACCATGGAAGACGCATCGGGCACGGACCTCGACTGGTTCTGGCGCGGCTGGTTCTACACCACCGACGCGGTGGACATCAGCATCGACGGCATCAGCGAATACGGCGTCTCGACCAAGAATCCTGAAATCGAGAAGGCCTGGCAGAAGGCTCAGCGCGACGCCGAACCGGAGTCGATTTCGGACCAGCGCAACAAGGGCATGGCGCGCCGCGTGGACGCGCATCCCGAGCTGAAGGACTTCTACAACGAGCATGACGACTTCACGGTCACTAACAAGGACCGCAACAAGTACGCCGAGGCGATGGAAAAGATGGAAGACTGGGAGAAGGCGCTGCTGGCACAGGGCAAGCACCTGTACCTGGTGGACTTCACCAACAAGGGCGGACTGGTGATGCCGCTGATCCTGGA
>DASWYE010000222.1:0-3862 GCA_036405115.1 Telluria sp.
AGAACGGGCCTTCGTCGTGTTCCAGGCCGAGCCACTTCATGCCGTCCAGGATCGCCTGCACCGCTTCCGGGGTTGAACGTTCGACGTCGGTGTCCTCGATGCGCAGGATGAACGTACCGCCGAAGTGGCGGGCGTACGCCCACGAATACAGCGCGGTGCGCGCGCCACCAAGGTGGAGGTAGCCGGTTGGGCTGGGAGCGAATCGGGTACGGACAGGCGTGGTCATCGAGAATAGACAGCTGAGAAACGAAAGCCGCTATTTTAACCGGATGTCGGGGGACTGTCCCTGCGGGACTGTCCCCAGCTCTTAGCCAGCATGATGGCTATTCACGCTAAAGATCAGGGGACAGTCCCCGACGGCTCACCTGGCGGGCGGTTTCAAGAAATGCCTGCACGGCGGGAGCGGCGCGCTGCAGATTGCGCACGCCAAGGCCGACGCGACGCCGTATCGCCGGCCGGAACGCCACCGCCTTCAAGTGCGGATACGCACACTCCAGGTCACCCGGCAGTGCCAGTTCCGGCATCACCGCGACGCCATCGCCCGCCTGCACCATCCCCAGGATCGTCATTACCTGCGAGATCCGGTAACGCACCCGCAGCGTCAGCCCCGCCCTGACGAACGCCGGCTCCACCAGCGCGCCGCAACCGGTATCGGACATGATGAACGGCAGCGCCTGCAGGTCCGCCGCCGTCACCGAAGCCATTTCCGATAAAGGATGCGAAGTCGGCACGATCGCAATCATCTCGTCCTCCACCAGCGGCACCGTGTCGAAGCTCTCGTTCGGCAGTACCAGGAAGCCGATGTCCACGCGGCGGTCCTGGATCCACTGCTTCACTTCATTATCGGATCCTTCGTCAATCTGCACTTCCACGCCAGGATACTTCTCGCGGAACGCATGCAGGATCGCCGGCAGCAGCTTGAGCGACGAGGTAGGACCGAACGAACCGATGCGCACCAGCCCCTGGCGCAGGCCGCGCGCCGCGGACACCTCCTGCTGCATCGCCTCGGCCAGGCCCAGGATCTCGCGGGCGCGCGTGAGCAGGCGCTTGCCCACTTCCGTCACTTCGATGGACGCCTGGTCGCGCACGATCAGCGGCACCCCGAGCTCCTTCTCCAGCGACTTGATCGCGTGCGAAATGGCCGACTGGCTGATGCCGAGCCGCAGCGCAGCGGCCGTAAAGCCCTGCAGCTCGGCCACGAGGGAAAAGATTTCAAGCTGGGTGAAGGTCATCGGGATATCATGAGCGTTTGCTCATTTTTCTATGAGTTGTGATTAGCAATAATATATGATCATTACAACCCTGCCGCAACCCGCACCATGAAAACTTCACCACCCGGCGCCGCCATCGTTCCGCTGGCGATTCCTTCGGCCGCGCCGAAAAGCCTCTCGTCCGTCTATCTCAAGCTGGCAGGCGTGTCCTTCCTCTGGGGCGGCACTTTCATCGCCGGGCGCACGCTGGCCCATGAGATGCCCGCAATGGTGGCTGCGGCTGCGCGCTTCGCGGTCGCGGCGGCACTCCTGCTGCTGCTGGCATGGCGCATGGAAGGCGGCCTGCCTCGCCTGTCCCGGTCGCAGATGCTGGCGACGGCGGCGCTCGGACTGACCGGCATCTTCCTGTACAACCTGTGCTTCTTCGGCGCGCTGGGCCACATCCCGGCAGGCCGGGCGGCGCTGTTCGTGGCGCTCAATCCGATTGTCACCGCGCTGGCGGCGGCGGTGATCCTGCGCGAGCGGCTCACGTCGCGCAAATGGGCTGGCATCGCGCTGGCCTTCATTGGTGCGACCATCGTGATCACGCGCGGCGACCCGGGTGGCGCGGTGCACGACATCAGCCAGTCGCTTGGCGTGGGCGAGCTGCTGATGCTGGGCGGTGTGGTCAGCTGGGCGGCCTACACGCTGATCGGGCGGCGCGCGCTGACCAACCTGTCGCCGATCGCGGCCACCACCTATGCCGCGATCTGGGGGCTGTTGTTCCTGTCTTTCGGGGCTGCCGGACAGATTGGCGATGTGGAGTGGGCGGCACTGCCGGCCACGGCGTACGCATCGATCGTCTACCTTGGCGCGTTCGGCACGGTGATCGGTTTCGTCTGGTATTACGAAGGGGTGAAGGCGATTGGGCCGTCGCGGGCATCGGTATTCAATAACCTGGTGCCGGTGTTCGGGGTGGTGCTGGCCGCGCTGCTGCTGGGCGAAGCGATCCTGGTGTCGATGGTGGTGGGCGGGCTGCTGGTGGTTGCCGGCGTGACCCTCACCAACCGCTAACCCTGCCATCCCCGCGCAGGCGGGGACCCATGCTGAGCACGCACTATGGGTCCCCGCCTGCGCGGGGACGACGGTGTCTCAATCGTTCTTGACGACGATGTTGGGGAACTTGCTGCTCATGTCCTTCGCCTTCTCGGCGATGCGGATCGCGACCTTGCGGGCAATCTCCTTATAGACATGCGCGACCGGGCCGTCGGGATCGGCCACCACCGACGGCCTGCCGGAGTCGGTCTGCTCGCGGATCGACATGGTCAGTGGCAGCTTGCCGAGGAATTCGACGTCGAAGTCCTTCGTCATCTTTTCGCCGCCGCCTTCGCCGAAGATCGCTTCGGTATGCCCGCAGTTGGAGCAGATGTGGGTGCTCATGTTTTCGACCACGCCCAGGATCGGGATCCCGACCTTCTCGAACATCTTCAGTCCCTTGCGCGCGTCCAGCAGCGCGATGTCCTGCGGCGTCGTCACGATCACGGCGCCGGTGACAGGCACCTTCTGGGACAGCGTCAGCTGGATGTCGCCCGTCCCCGGCGGCATATCGACCACCAGGTAGTCCAGGTCGCGCCAGTTGGTCTGCTCCAGCAGCTGCTGCAGCGCCTGCGTGACCATCGGGCCGCGCCACACCATCGGCTCGTCCGGATCGATCAGGAAGCCGATCGACGACACCTGCACACCGTAGTTCTCCAGCGGCTCCATGGTCTTGCCATCCTTCGACTCCGGGCGGCCGGTAATCCCCAGCATCATCGGCTGCGACGGACCGTAGATATCGGCATCCAGCACGCCGACCTGCGCGCCTTCCGCCGCCAGCGCCAGCGCCAGGTTGACGGCGGTGGTGGACTTGCCGACGCCGCCCTTGCCGGATGCGACCGCAATGATGTTCTTCACGGTCGGCAGCAGCTTGATCCCGCGCTGTACGGTGTGCGCGATGATCTTCGAGTGCACATTGGCGGTGGCGGAAGCCGCGCCCGCGGCCTTCACGGCGCTTTCGGCAGCCGCGCGGATCGCCGCGAACTGGCTTTTTGCCGGGTAGCCGAGTTCCACGTCGAAGGACGCATTGTCGCCTTCGACCCTGATGTTCTTGATGGTCTTGCTGGTGACGAGGTCCTTGCCCGTATTCGGATCGATGACCGCGGAAAGGGCTGCCTTGACTGCGTCCTGGTTGATGCTCATGCGTTTCTCCATTGGTGAGATGGCAAGTCTATAGCAAAACACTTACTGCCACCCTGATAAATCCACTGGTAAAATGGTCTTTTCACCGTTCACCAACCCTCTCGAGACCATGACCCGCAAGCTGTTCGTCACCACCGCCCTACCCTACGCAAACGCTGCTTTCCACATTGGCCACATGATGGAGTACATCCAGGCCGACATCTGGGTGCGCTACCAGCGAATGCAGGGCTCGGAGGTGCATTTCGTTTGCGCCGACGACGCGCACGGCACGCCGATCATGATCGCCGCCGAGAAGGAAGGCATTACCCCGCAGGAGTTCGTGGCGCGCATCGCGGCCGGCCGCCAGCAGTACCTGGACGGCTTCCACATCGCCTTCGACAACTGGCATTCGACCGATTCGCCTGAAAACGTGGAACTCTCGCAGGGCATCTATC
>DASWYE010000223.1:0-8876 GCA_036405115.1 Telluria sp.
ATGACCGGAGTTGGACCAGCCAGGTGTCTTGAAGATTCGCTCAGCAGGGGTCCCCGCGTCCGCGGGGAAGACGTCAGGTGCTGCGTTTTTTGGCGCGGGCGCGGCGCGTTTCCTTTGGATCGGCGACCAGCGGCCGGTAGATTTCAATGCGGTCGTGCTCGCGCAGCACGGTATCGAGCGGCTTCTTTTTGGCGTAGATGCCGACCGGCTGCGTCGCCAGGTCGATGCCCGGCACTGCTTCCAGCATGCCCGAGCTGCGGATCGCCTGCTCGATCGTGGCGCCCTGCTCCACTTCCACTTCGCGCCACACTTCGCTGGCCGCCGTCGCGTAGCAGACCCTGACGACGAAACGGTCAGCCATATACCGTCTCGGCGCGCTTGCAGAACGAGTCGACCATGTTATTGGCGATCACGCTGAACATGGGCCCGATCAGGTTTTCCAGGATCCGGCTGGAGAATTCGTAGTGCAGGTCGAATTCGATCTTGCACGCATCCTCGCGCAGAGCCTTGAAGTGCCAGTTCCCGTCCAGCGACTTGAACGGGCCGTTCACCAGCTTCATGTTCATGTGGGTGGGACGGTGGTTGGTGTTGGCGGTGGTAAAGCTCTGGTTGATGCCGTGGTAGTTCATTTGCAGGCACGCCACCAGCTTGTCGTGGGTCCGTTCGATGACCTCGACGCCACTGCACCAGGGAAGGAATTTCGGATAATCTTCGACCTTGGCCACCAGGTCGAACATCTGTTCCGCGCTATATGCCAGCAAAACTTGTTTGTGCACTACTGCCATGGATGAGCCATTTGTTATGATGTTCACTTTTCAAGGCGTAGTTTAACCGAGCTGCACGATTTCATGAGTATTGTTGACAATAAGAAAGCCTTCCACGACTACTTCATCGAGGACCGTTACGAGGCGGGACTGGTGCTGGAAGGCTGGGAGGTCAAGGCCATCCGCGAAGGCCGGGTGCAGATCAAGGAAGCCTACGTCATCCGCAAGGGCGAGGAACTGTTCCTGTTCGGCGCGCACGTCAGCGCCCTGGCGACCGCGTCGGGTTTCGTGCATCCGGAAGCGACCCGCACGCGCAAGCTGCTGCTGCACCGCGCGGAGATGGACAAGCTGATCGGCAAGGTGGAGCGATCCGGCTACACGCTCGTGCCGCTCAACCTGCATTACAAGGGTGGGCGCGTGAAGTGCGAAGTCGGCCTGGCCAAGGGCAAGAAGCAGCACGACAAGCGCGCCACCGAAAAGGACCGCGACGCCAAGCGCGAAGTCGACGCCGCCATGAAATCCAACCGCCGCTAGACGGGGCCCCAGCCGCGCACCCTTATTTTCGTGCGGCGGCCAGCGTCCAGAAGAGATAGCTGACCGCAAGCGTCCCTGCCAATCCATACGCCAGCTTGAGCGCGCTGTCGAACAGCAGCGGCGCCAGGAAGCCCGACACCAGCGCGAACGACATCATCTGGATGAAACCCTGCATCGATGCGGCCAGCCCGCGGTTGTCCGGGAACAGCGCCAATGCCTTGACCTGGATCGCCGGCATCGCGATCGCCAGGCCGAAGGTGTACACGGCGAGCGGCAGCACTGCCCACGGCGTCTCGGCAGCGAATGCGCTGTTGTAGGCGACGCTGGCAAGGCCGGACAATCCCATCAGCACAAAACCGGCCTGCACCAGCTCGACAGGCGAATAGCGCGCCGCGAATTTGCCCGACAGCGCCGAGCCGACCATCATGCCGCCGATAAGCGGGATGAACAGCCACGCGAAGCCGGTCTCGGACTTGCCCAGGATGCCCATCACGAAGTTGGCCGCCGAGCCGATGTACAGCGACAGGCCGCCGAAGGCCATGCCCAGCGCGAGCGAGAGCAGCACGAACTTGCCGCGCCGGAGCACCATCAGGTAGTTGCGCGCGATCGGCCCGAAATGGAAGGCATGGCGCTTCTCCGGCGGCAGGCTCTCGGGCAGCGTGCGGTAGCACAGCACGATCATCGCCAGTCCGAACAGGAACAGGAATACGAACGACGAGCGCCAGCCGAATGCCATGTGCAGATAGCCGCCCAGGACCGGCGCGATCGCGGGCGCCAGGCCGAACACCATCATGATGTGGGACATCATCTTCTGCGCCTGCGCCCCGGAGAAGCGGTCCTGGACGATCGCGGCGCTCAGCACCGAGCCGGCGCCGGCCGACAGGCCCTGCAGCACCCGGCAGCCGAGCAGGAAGCCGAAGGTAGGCGCGAACGCGGCGCCGATCGAGGCCAGCGTGTACACGGACAGCGCCGCCAGCAGCACGCGGCGGCGGCCGAACGAATCGGACAGCGTCCCGTAGAACAGCATCATGAAGGCGAAGGCGAACAGGAACAGCGACAGCGTCTGCTGCACGGCCAGCGGCCCGACCTGGAATTCCTGGCCAATGGCGGGGATGGATGGGAGATAGGTATCGATGGCGAGCGCGCCAACCATACCGAGACATGCGAGTGTAACGGTCAACAACCTGTGCATCTGAAGCTTCCTGGCTTGCGGCGCTGCTCAACAGTGGGCGCCAACCCGCCATTCTACAGGGGACCGTCCTTACACGGCTCTCGAAGCCTTGACGACTAACGCAGGGATTTACCGAAGCGTTCGGTGCGCGGCATCCAGTTGCCACGGATGTCGGCCGATACCAGCACCCGCTCGGCGCGGCCGATCAGCAGTTCGCGCGACACCAGTCCGATATAGCGCGAGTCCTGGCTGTTGTCGCGGTTATCGCCCAGCATCATGTACTGCTTGGCCGGGACGACGATGGGCTTGAAGTTGCGCTGCGCATCCACGTACGGCAGCATCTGGATCTGGTGCTGCGAATCGCCATAGCGCTCGGAAAGCAGCAGCGCCGGGGTCGCCGAACCCTGCGGCAGGGTCTCGTACTGCTGACCCAGCGATGCGTAGCTGGCGGCCTTGCCGTTGATGACGATCAGGCCGTTGCGCATCTCGACCTTGTCGCCGGGGAGCGCAATGACGCGCTTGATGAGGCGCGTGCCATCGGTGGGCGACGAGAACGTCACGACATCGCCGCGGCGCGGCTCGCCCAATTGGGTCAGGATCACGTCGGTCAGCGGCACCTTCAGGTCGAAGGCCAGGCGGTTGACGAACACTACGTCGCCTTCCAGCAGGTTCGGATGCATCGATGCCGACGGAATCGGGTTCCAGTCAGCCACGGCGGTGCGAAAGATGCCCAGCAGCGCCAGGAACACGAGGAATCCCTTGTTTGAACGCACCCAGTTTTTCATGCCAGCTCCAGACTGATCGAAGAATGCTAACTTTATAAGCCACAATTCTTTAACCAGGCTTAACCGGGGTTGGGGACTGTCCCTGCGGGCCTGTCCCCTGCCTTTGGCCGGAATCGACGGTACGCTCGCTAAAGGCTGGGGACAGTCCCGTAGGGACAGTCCCCTTCCCTCATCACGCGGGGGTGGTGCGGTTCTGGGCCTTGGCGATGGTCATGGCGCTGGCGATCAGTCCACCTACGTCGCTCATGTTGGCCGGGATGATCAGCGTGTTGTTGGTGCGCGCGATGCCGTCGAAGGCTTCGACGTACTTCTCCGCGACCTTCAGGTTCACGGCGTCGCTGCCGCCCAGCTCGCGGATCGCAGCGCCGATCTGGCGCAGCGCCGCGGCATTCGCCTCGGCCAGCGCCAGGATCGCCTTGGCCTCGCCTTCCGCGCGGTTGATCGATGCCTGCTTCTCGCCTTCCGACTTGGCGATCTCAGCTTCGCGCTGGCCGGTCGCGATGTTGATCTGCTCCTGCTTGCGGCCTTCGGAGGCGGCGATCAGCGCGCGCTTCTGGCGCTCGGCGGTGATCTGCGCCTGCATCGCGTGCAGGATCTCCTGTGGCGGGGTCAGGTCCTTGATCTCGTAGCGCAGCACCTTCACGCCCCAGTTGGCGGCCGATTCGTCGATCGCGTTCACCACCGTGGTGTTGATGTGGTCGCGCTCCTCGAAGGTCTTGTCCAGCTCCATGCGGCCGATCACCGAACGTAGCGTGGTCTGCGCCAGCTGCGTGATCGCCTGGATGTAGTTGGACGAACCGTAGGACGCGCGCATCGCATCGGTGATCTGGAAGTACAGGATGCCGTCCACCTGCAGCTGGGTGTTGTCCTTGGTGATGCAGACCTGCGGCGGCACGTCGAGCGGGATCTCCTTGAGCGAGTGCTTGTAGGCGACGCGGTCGATGAACGGGATCACGATGTTCAGGCCCGGCGCCAGCGTCGCATGGTATTTGCCGAGGCGCTCCACCACCCATGCATGCTGCTGCGGCACTACGTTGATCGTCTTGAACACGAATACCAGCGCAATGACGAACAGCACCAGCGCGAC
Organism: Telluria sp.; assembly: GCA_036405115.1. GTDB lineage: Bacteria > Pseudomonadota > Gammaproteobacteria > Burkholderiales > Burkholderiaceae_D > Telluria. The sequence continues at coordinate 4,342 of DASWYE010000223.1, forward strand.
GCTACCGAAATTCAGTTCCATGTTGTCCCTTAGTTTGAAAGATTATTTTTTTGTTTTACGCGTTCGCGACGATCAGGCGGCTGCCCTGGACCTCGATGATACGGAAGCGCCCTGCTGCGGCCTGGGCGCTCGGTCCCAATTCGACGTCCCACATGGCGCCGCGGTACATCACGCGCGAACGGCCGTGCTCCCACGCGTCGACCACGATGTCCTGGCCGATGTCGATGTTGACGTTGGGGTCGCGCGTGGCCTCGCTACGCACCTGGCGCCCCCAGCGGCTGCGGCGCAGCAGCACGGTGGCGATTACGCCCACAACCGCTGCGATGGTGATCTGCGTCGGCTGGTCGAGGCCCAACAGCGCCGCCAGCGCGGCGGCCAGCATGCCGATCGCGATCATCAGGAGGTAGAACGTACCAGTGAACAGTTCCAGTGCGATCAGCACCCCCGCGGCTACCAGCCAGTTTCCCCAGTCGGCCATGTGACTCCTTTTTTCGAATTCCCGAATAAAAAACCCCCGTGGCCCATGGAGAGCGACGAGGGCACGGCGTCGATATGTGCGTGCTTGTTGACGATGTCTTTTTTGCTTTATCGAACAATACCAGTCTAGCGAGTTTTCACTATGAGTCAACCATTTTGTTGACACATGTCTACCAACTGGTTGACACAATCAACCAAAAAAAGCCCTCGCGGCCATTCGGCGGCGAGGGTTGCGTCCAGCTGCTCCAGCTTATCGCGCGGCGAGCTTCTGCCAGGTGTCGATCACGGAGTCCGGATTGAGCGACATCGATTCGATCCCTTCGGACATCAGCCATGCGGCGAAGTCCGGGTGGTCCGACGGGCCCTGGCCGCAGATGCCGATGTACTTGCCGCGCGCGCGGCAGGCCTTGATCGCCATCGACAGCAGCGCCTTGACCGCCGGGTCGCGCTCGTCGAAGTCGGCCGCCAGCAGCGCCATGCCGGAGTCGCGGTCCAGGCCCAGAGTCAGCTGGGTCAGGTCGTTCGAGCCGATCGAGAAGCCGTCGAAGTGGTCGAGGAACTGGTCGGCCAGGAGTGCGTTGGACGGGATTTCGCACATCATGATCAGGCGCAGGCCGTTCTCGCCGCGCTTCAGGCCATTGCGGCCCATCAGCTCGACCACTTTCTCGGCCTGGCCCAGCGTGCGCACGAACGGCACCATGATCTCGACGTTGGTCAGGCCCATGTCCTCGCGCACGCGCTTCATGGCGGTGCATTCCATTTCGAACGACTCGGCAAAGTCCTCGGCCAGGTAGCGCGCCGCGCCGCGGAAGCCCAGCATCGGGTTCTCTTCGTCCGGCTCGTAGCGCGAACCGCCGATCAGCTTCTTGTACTCGTTCGACTTGAAGTCGGACAGGCGCACGATCACCGGCTTGGGCCAGAACGCAGCGGCGATGGTCGCCACGCCTTCGGCCAGCTTGTCGATGTAGAAGGCCTTTGGCGATGCGTGGCCGCGCGCCACCGATTCGACCGCCTTCTTCAGGTCCGCGTCGATGTTCGGGTATTCGAGGATCGCCTTCGGGTGCACGCCGATGTTGTTGTTGATGATGAACTCGAGGCGGGCCAGGCCGACGCCGGCGTTCGGGATCGACTGGAAGTCGAACGCCAGCTGCGGGTTCCCGACGTTCATCATGATCTTGGTCGGAATCGGCGGCAGTTCGCCGCGCGCCACTTCCGACACTTCCGTTTCGAGCAGGCCGTCGTAGATGTGGCCTTCGTCGCCCTCGGCGCAGGAAACGGTCACCAGGGTGCCGTCCTTGAGCGTTTCGGTCGCGTCGCCGCAGCCCACCACCGCCGGCACACCCAGTTCACGCGCGATGATCGCGGCGTGGCAGGTGCGTCCGCCGCGGTTGGTGACGATCGCGGAGGCGCGCTTCATCACCGGCTCCCAGTTCGGGTCGGTCATGTCGGCCACCAGCACGTCGCCCGGCTGCACGCGCTCCATCTCGGATGGATCGTGGATCACGCGCACAGGGCCGGCGCCGATGCGCTGGCCGATCGCGCGGCCGGACGCCAGCACGGTGCCGGTGCCCTTGAGCTTGAAACGCTGCTGCGCGTCGGTGCTCTTGACCTGCGACTTGACCGTCTCCGGGCGCGCCTGCAGGATGTACAGCTTGCCGTCGCGGCCGTCCTTGCCCCACTCGATGTCCATCGGGCGGCCGTAGTGGTTCTCGATGATGACGGCGTACTTGGCCAGCTCCACCACTTCGGCGTCGTTCAGCGAGTAGCGGTTGCGCATCTCGACCGGCACGTCGATGGTGCGCACCGAGCGGCCGGCCTTGGCCTCGTCGGTGAACTCCATCTTGATCAGCTTGGAGCCGATATTGCGGCGGATGACCGGCAGCTTGCCCTGTTCGAGCATCGGCTTGTGCACGTAGAACTCGTCCGGGTTGACCGCACCCTGCACCACCGTTTCGCCCAGGCCGTAGCTGGAGGTGATGAACACCACGTCCTCGAAGCCGGACTCGGTATCAATGGTGAACATGACGCCTGAGGCGCCCAGGTCGGAGCGCACCATGCGCTGCACGCCGGCCGACAGCGCCACTTCGGCGTGGGTGAAGCCCTTGTGCACGCGGTAGGAGATCGCGCGGTCGTTGTACAGCGATGCGAACACGTGCTTCATCGCTTCCAGCACGTTGTCGATGCCGACCACGTTGAGGAAGGTCTCCTGCTGGCCCGCGAAGGAGGCGTCCGGCAGGTCTTCTGCGGTCGCCGACGAACGCACGGCAAACGACATCTCGGTCGACGAATCGGCCACCAGGCGCTCGTAGAAAGCGCGGATTTCCTGCTCCAGGCGCGGCTGGAACGGGGTCTCGATGATCCACTGGCGGATTTCGGCGCCGGCCGAGGCCAGCGCGCGCACGTCGTCGATGTCGAGGCCTTCCAGGCGTTGCGCGATGCGCTCGGCCAATGGCAGGCCGCCGCTTTGCGTGTGGCACAGGAAATCGCGGAACGCGGCGGCGGTGGTGGCGAAGCCGCCGGGCACGCGCACGCCGGCATGGGCCAGCTGGCTGATCATCTCTCCGAGCGACGCGTTCTTGCCGCCGACGGTTTCGACATCTGTCATGCGCAAGTCTTCGAATGACGCGACGAAGACCTCGTTGCCCTCCTCCTTCTGTTTTGCTGGACTACTGGTCATGGTTAAACACCCTTACTTATGATGGAAACTGGTACGCGGCCTGGCAACCGGATTCTTGTTATTCTTCGGGTCGTGCAGCACAATGAAACGTTTGCAAGTATTTTACAGCCTCACAGGAATTTATGACCACAGATCCAAGGGAAAGCCTGCCGACCTCCGCCCGCACCGTCTTCTTCGTCTCGGACGGTACTGGTATTACAGCCGAGACCTTCGGTCACGCTGTATTGACGCAGTTCGAGATGCGCTTCCGGCAGATCCGGCTGCCGTTCATCGACGACGTGGACAAGGCGCGCGAAGCGGTCCGCCGCATCAACGACGTGTTCAACTCTTGCGGCCAGCGGCCGATCGTGTTCTCGACGCTGGTGCAGCCACGCCTGGCGGACGTGATCCGGCAGGCCAACGGCATGCACATGGACCTGATCCAGACCTTCGTCGCGCCGCTGGAACAGGAGCTGGGGGTCAAATCCACGCACACCATCGGGCGTTCGCACAATGTGGTCGACAGCGAGGAGTACAAAAACCGGATCGAGGCGATCAACTTCTCGCTGGCGCACGACGACGGCCAGTCGCACAAGAACCTGGCGGCTGCGGACGTGATCCTGGTGGGGGTGTCGCGCTCGGGCAAGACGCCGACCAGCCTGTACCTGGCGATGCAGTACGGGATCAAGGCGGCCAACTACCCGCTGATCCCGGACGACTTCGAGCGCGGCAAGCTGCCGTCGGCGCTGCCGGAGTTCAGGGAGAAGATTTTCGGGCTGACCATTACGCCGGAGCGCCTGGCGGAGATCCGTAACGAGCGCCGCGCGGGCAGCAAGTATGCATCGATCGAGAACTGCCGCTACGAGATCAACGAGGCGGAGGCGATGATGCGACGCGAAGGGATCCGCTGGCTGTCGTCCACGACCAAGTCGATCGAGGAAATCGCCACCACCATCCTGCAGGAGATCCGGCCCGAGCGGCTGGAGTACTGAGGGCCGGCGCGCGCGCTGTCAGAAAGACGTCAGCCAGCGCCCGAAGAATGGACTGGCGGGCGCTGCCCGTTTCCGCCCTTCCCTGCCCTCTGCGGCAGACGCTAACACCACCACGAGACATGATCAAGATCTTCATCGCCTTCGTCATCTTCGCCGCCGTCGCTCTCTTTGCCCTCATGAAGGGTGGCGACATCGACATGGGTGGTGAAAAGCACGGCATGGATGCACCGCACACCGAGCAGGCGGCGCCGGCAGCTCCTGCAGCGCCCGCCGCACCGGCACCAGCAGAGCAGCCCAAGTAAGTCACCGCACAGGGCGCGCGGGTCAGCTCCGCGTCAGCCAGAGGTCAGTGCACCGTAAGTGCCAGGTCCTACGCTCCATGTCACCCGAAATCAACCCGAGAGACATGC
>DASWYE010000224.1:0-2331 GCA_036405115.1 Telluria sp.
GGCCCGTCTCCTGCGTGACGCGAGTAATCGAGCGTAAGCGGAGAGGCAGCGGGCAAAACTTGAGCAGAAAGGCTCGATGACAGTGCAAGCGCTGCGACCATCAGGGTGGCGCGTCCGGTCAGCTTCATTTTTTCTCCTCGGGGCAGGGTGTATGACATATGTATGATGGGCCAACGTACTATCGCTGGTCGACCGACTGTCAGGCGCGCGCCACAGATGGGCAGATCTTCTCGAGGTAAAGGGCAAACGGGCTCGCGCCGTGCGAGCCCGTCGGGCCGGGTCGATCCCGGCTTCGCTTCCTAGAAGCGCCAGGAGGCACCGATGTCGAACGAGCGGCCAGGGCCGGGCAGGCCGCGCAGGTTTCCACCCTCCATCTTGAGCGCGCTGAGATATTCCCCGCCAAGCGGCTCGACATAGGTCCGGTCAAGAATGTTGGTCACGCCGAAGGTGACCAGCAGGCCGTTCTTCCATTGATACGCGGTGCGTGCATTCAGCAGCGCAAAGCCGGCAGTGACCTGTTCCAGGCGGCGCTCGTCGACGCGTTCCTTGCGTGCCACGGCCTTGAGTTCGAGCTGGCTGTTCCACGGACCGTCGCGCTGTTCGATCGCGAACAGCACGTTGGGTGGCATCATCCGGTACAGGTCGCCGTCGTCGTTGCGGCGCCCGCGGGTAATCGCTGCGTTGCCGGTAAAGTTCAGTTGGCCGAGTGCGGAGGTGCGGGCCAGCGGCATCTTCCACGACAGGTTCACCCCATACAGGGTAGCGTCGTGGTTGGCGAAGCGCAGCAGTGCGCCTTTTGCTGTGGGCACGCGATAGGGCTTGAAGCTGCCGAGGGTGTCGACGTCGATGTAGTTGCTGACCCTGTTGTAGTAGGGCGCCAGCTTGACGAACCAGCCATTGGCATCTTTCCCGTGCCAGTGCGCCGTCAGGCTGGCGGTATGCGCCACTTCCGGCTCGAGGTTGATGTCGCCGACGTAACCGTTACCGTCGCCGAACCAGTTGGTCATCCGCATCGCCATTTCTCCGCGGCCCCAGGAATAGCGCTCGTACAGGTTCGGCGAGCGGGTCTTGCGACCGAGCCCGAAGTCGAATTCAAGCTTTTCGGATGGCTGGTAGCGCGCGGTGGCGGTCAGGTCCAGGTTGCTGTCGCGTTGCCGGCGCGACTGTGCATTGAAGAGCTTGGCCGCTGCCGCATCGGCCGCGTTCATCATGTTGTTGGCATATGGCTGGACGTCGCCGGCATTGCTGCGTACCCATTCGTGGCGGGCGCCGAACTGGGTGATCCACTGGTCATCATGGTGGGTGACGATTTCGCCATACAGGGCGACCCGGTTGCGCTGCCCGTCGTTGATGTTGACATAGGTTTGCGGTCCCATCATCATCGATCCGGCTACCGCAGGCCAGTAGTCCTCCAGGCTAAAGGTATGGTATTCGTGTCCCACCCGCAGCAGGTGGTGTTCGCCAAGCGGCGCGGTTGCGCGCACGGTATAGCCGTTATTGCGGCCGTCGGTGATCATCGGCATGTTACCGGTACGCTCGGGCGTGAAGAAACCCATTTCATGGGTGGTGTGCTGCCAGTAGGCAGTGGCGTCCAGTTCGCCCCATCCGTACTCGCCGTGATAGGCCAGCGTCGCATGGCGACCGGTGTTGTCGGTCATGTCCATGTACTGGTTCGGGAAGCCCTGGTAAGGGATGTGTTGGGTGCCGACCCGCAAGGTCAGCCGGTGTCCATCGACACGGGTGGCCAGCGTTGCGCCATGGTTGATGCTTTCGTACAGGCTGGCCCGTACTCGCTGCCCGTTGCCGTCCTTGTAGCTGTGGGCGCGCGCAAACGCGCCGTCATAGGAAACACTGTATTTGTCGCTGGCGATGGCGGCGCTGGCGCCGCCGGCCACGGTCCGGTTCACGCTGCGCCCGGTGAACGAGATGCTGCCTTCCTTGCGCAGCCCTTCTCCGGGACGGGCAAACACGGGAGTTGCGGTGCCGATATTGATGGTGCCGCCAATGTTGTCGCCGCCATGGCTCACCGGGGTGACGCCGGAAGCCAGTTCGATCGATTGCACCTGCTTCGGGTCCACGTAGGACATGGGCGGATTCATCTGGTTCGCGCAAGCCGAGGTGACTTCCATGGCGCCGATCAGGACCTTCAGCCGGTCGTTACCCAATCCGTTCATGAAGGGCAGGCCGGATACGCCGCCGCTGGGAGCCACGGAATAGCCGGGCGTGCTGGACAGCAGGCTGGCGCTGTCGCTGCTCGCTTCCATGCGGTAGGGATAGCTTTCCAGCAATTTGGCGGAGATGACGACCGTCGCATCGGCCGTTGGTTGATGT
>DASWYE010000225.1:0-3698 GCA_036405115.1 Telluria sp.
GACGCGTTTCATTGGCTTCCTTTTGCTTGGGTTTTCGAATTCTTTTGACCGACGTCTATTTTGCCTTGTTTCAGACGGCCCATGGGTCCCCCCGTTCGCGGGGATGACGGGTCAGTCGGCGAGGGCCTTGCCGATCACTTCGCGGACGTCGTTGGAGAGCCGGCCGGATGCGGACACCGATTCCAGCGCGTCGCGCATGCGTACCTGCAGCGACGGCAGGTAGCGGCGCCAGCGGTCCATGGCGCGCGCCAGGCGGGCCGCGACCTGGGGGTTGATCTTGTCGAGCGCGATCACCTGCTCGGCCCAGTATTTGTAGCCGCTGCCGTCCGGTGCGTGGAACTGCGCCGGGTTGGCATTGCAGAAGGTGAACACCAGGCTGCGCGCGCGGTTCGGGTTCTTGATGTTGAATGCCTTGTGCTTCATCAGCTTGCGCACGGCATGCACGTCGGTGTGCGGGGCGCCCGCCTGCAAGGCGAACCATTTGTCGATCACCAGCGCTTCGGGTTCGAACTCGGTGTAGAAGTGCTCGAGCGCGCGCTGGACGGACGGCGAATCGGCGTGGATCAGCGCGGTCAGCGCGGCGACGCGGTCGGTCATGTTGCTGGCGTCGTCGAACTGCTTCTCGGCGTGCTCCATGTCCAGCTGCGCGGCGGCCAGGTAGGACATGCACAGGTTCTTCAGGCCGCGCTTGCCGGCCGAGATGGCGTCCGGGCTGTACGGGCCGGGCGTCTCGTTGGCGCGCATCTGCTCCAGCAGCTCGCGGCGCAGCTTGCGGCCGATTGTGCCGCGCACGAACTGGCGCGCGAGGTGGATGGCCTGCGGATCGACCACGTCCACCTGGTCGGCAATGAGCGTCTCGGACGGCATCAGCAGCGCCACTTCGCGGAACGCGGCATCGAGCGTTTCGTCCACCAGGATCTTGCGCAGCGCTTCGACGAAGGTATCGTCCAGCATCAGCGCGCTGCCCTCGCGGATCGCATCCGTCAGGCGCAGCAGGCGCGACATCGCCAGCCGCTGCCCGGCCTCCCAGCGGTTGACCGGGTCGCTGTCATGGCTGAACAGGTGCAGCAGTTCTTCGTCGGTGTACGGGTACTCCAGGATCACCGGCGCGGAGAAGTCGCGCAGCAGCGACGGCACCGGCTTCTCGAACACGCCTTCGAACTTGAAGGTCTCGCGTGCGCGGGTCATCTCCAGCACGATGGTCGACTTGCCGTTTTTGCCCTGCACCGTCAGCGGCAGGTCGCGACCGTCAGCGCCCACCAGCCCGACCGCGAACGGGATGTGGAACGGCTGCTTGCGCGGCTGGCCCGGCGTGGCGGGGCACGATTGCGTCAACGTCAGCTCGTACGATTTCATGTGCGGGTCGTAGCGCGTTTCGGCCTTCACGACCGGCGTGCCGGCCTGGCTGTACCAGCGCTCGAACTGCGTCAGGTCGCGCTTGTTGGCGTCCGCCATCGCGCGACGGAAGTCGTCGCACTCCACCGCCTGGCCGTCGTGCCGTTCGAAGTAGAGGTCCATGCCCTTGCGGAAGCCGTCGCGGCCGAGCAGTGTCTGGTACATGCGCACCACTTCGGCGCCCTTCTCGTACACGGTGACCGTGTAGAAGTTGTTGATCTCGACAAAGGAGTCGGGCCGCACCGGGTGCGCCATCGGACCCGCGTCTTCCGGGAACTGCGCCTGGCGCAGCACGCGCACGTCCTCGATGCGCTTGACCGCGCGACCGCTGTCGGTGCCGATCATGTCGGCCGAGAATTCCTGGTCGCGGAATACCGTCAGGCCTTCCTTGAGCGACAGCTGGAACCAGTCGCGGCAGGTGACGCGGTTGCCGGTCCAGTTGTGGAAGTACTCGTGGCCGACTACGGCCTCGATGCCCTGGTAGTCGATGTCGGTCGCCACGCGCGGGTTGGCCAGCACGAACTTGGTGTTGAAGATGTTCAGGCCCTTGTTCTCCATCGCGCCCATGTTGAAGTCGGAAGCGGCGACGATCATGAAGCGGTCCAGGTCCAGCTCCAGGCCCCAGCGTTCCTCGTCCCAGCGGATCGAGGCTTTCAGCGACTGCATGGCGTAGTCCGTCTTGTCCAGGTTGCCCTCTTCCACCCACACCTGCAGCAGCGCGTCGCGGCCGTCGGCCAGGCGGAAGGTCTCTTCCTGGCACACCAGCTGCGCCGCCACCAGCGCGAACAGGTAGGACGGCTTCGGGAACGGGTCTTCCCACTTGGCGTAGTGGCGCCCGTCTGGCAGGTCGCCCTCTTCCAGCAGGTTGCCGTTGGAGAGCAGCACCGGGTAGCGCGCCTTGTCGGCGCGCAGCATCACAGTGAAACGCGCCATCACGTCAGGGCGATCCGGGAACCAAGTGATGTTGCGGAAGCCCTCGGCCTCGCACTGGGTGAAGAAATTACCGTTGGAGACGTACAGGCCGTTCAGCGTGGTGTTCTTCTCCGGATTGACGATGGTTTCGATCTCCAGCACCACGTCCTGAGGCGCGTTCGGGATGCGCATTACCTCGCCGCTGACCATGTAGTCGCCGCGGCGCAGGCTCTTGCCGTTCATGCGCAGCTCCACCAGCTCCATGTCGCCGCCGTACAGTTCGATGTCGCGCTTGCGGCTGTCCGGGTTGCGGCGCATGGTGAGGCGGCTGGCGACCACGGTGCGGGTCGGGTGCAGGTCGAAACCCAATTCCACGGTATCGACCAGATACGAAGGCGGCTGGTAATCTTTCCGATAGATGGTCTGCGGGAGATCGGTGCGCATGGTGTACTTTCGCAAATGCCTGATGAAGATGGCTATTTTACCAAGCTGGGGGCGCGCACTGTTGTCATCGCTACCAATGTTTCCTTATGTTCGCTCGGTAAGAATCTGTAAAATCCGTGCAAAATGGTTTGTCTGGAAATAGACTACAAACTGCCCTAATACCGCGACCAGATCGGAGTTCGCAATGAAACGCCTCACAATGTACTTGCTCGCTGGCATGGTTGTCCTGCTCAGCGGCTGCGCCACGACCGTGCGCAGCAACGTCACCGCCTTCCACAACTGGCCGGCCGACCTGCCGGACCGTACCTACGTGTTCGACGCGACCGCGCCGCAGGATGATTCGCTTGAGCTGCGCACGTACCAGAACCTGGTCCGGGCCGAGCTGGCGCGGGTGGGCTTCCGCGAGGGCGCGAACGATGGCACGGCCACGCTGGGCGTGTCGACCCGCTTCATGACCACCGCGATCCCTGTGCGCGTGGTCGAGGTGGACTACCCGTTCATGTATGCCAGCCCGCGCTTCGGGTACTTCCATCCGCGCTATCGCGGCTACTGGCGCGGCTGGTACAGCCCGTGGTACGACCCGTTCTGGAACGGCATGCCGATGTACACGGAACGCACGCAGATCAACTACCAGCGCGAGGTGCAGATTTCGATCAAGTCGCTGCGGGACAGCAAGCGCCTGTTCGACGTGACGGTGCGTAACCTGTCGCGGGTGGAGTCGACGCCGGAAATCATGCCGCTGCTGGTACACAGCGCGTTTGCCGAATTCCCGGGGCCGAGCGGCGTGTCGCGCGTCATCGAAACCAAGCTCCAACCGAAATAGTTACCCCCGTCAGTCCGGGCATTGCCCGAAATGACTCCTCGCGGACGCGGGGACCCATGGTGAGTCTGCGGGAGAGGTGAAGTTCCCGCCGCGGCGTTCTCAGCATGGGTCCCCGCGTTCGCGG
>DASWYE010000226.1:0-2112 GCA_036405115.1 Telluria sp.
GATCGCGATCATGCCCTTGGTGCCGCGGCCATGGCGGGTGTACTCGGTGATCGGAGTACGCTTGCCGAAGCCGTTCTCGGTTGCGGTCAGCACCGACTGCTGCTCGTTCTCCGCCACCAGCAGCGCGATCACGTTCTGGCCCTCTTCCAGGTTCATGCCGCGCACGCCGCGCGCGGTACGGCCCATCGGACGCACGTCGTTCTCGTCGAAGCGCACGGCCTTGCCGGCGTCCGAGAACAGCATCACGTCGTGCGCGCCATCGGTCAGCGCGGCGCCGATCAGGAAGTCGCCCTCGTCCAGGTCCACGGCGATGATGCCGGCCTTGCGCGGGTTGGAGAAGTCGCGCAGCGGCGTTTTCTTCACGGTACCCAGGCTGGTCGCCATGAACACGTAGTGGTCTTCCGGGAAGGTACGGTTTTCGCCCGACAGCGGCAGCACCACGGTGATCTTCTCGTTGTCCTGCAGCGGGAACATGTTGACGATCGGCTTGCCGCGCGAGTTGCGCGAGCCTTGCGGCACTTCCCATACCTTCAGCCAGTACATGCGGCCGCGGTTGGAGAAGCACAGGATGTAGTCGTGCGTGTTGGCGATGAACAGCTGGTCGATCCAGTCTTCCTCTTTGGTCGCCATAGCCTGCTTGCCGCGCCCGCCGCGCTTCTGCGCGCGGTACTCGGAAATCGGCTGCGACTTCATGTAGCCGGTGTGCGACAGCGTGACCACCAGGTCCTGCGGGGTGATCAGGTCTTCGGTGCCGAGGTCGGTCGCATTGTGCTCGATGGTGGAGCGGCGCTCGTCCTTGATGCCGTATTCGGTGATCGCCGCATTCAGTTCGTCGCCGATGATCGCGGTCACGCGGGCCGGCTTGGACAGGATGTCCAGCAGGTCGGCGATCAGCGCCATCACGTCCTTGTACTCGCCGACGATCTTGTCCTGTTCCAGGCCGGTCAGGCGCTGCAGGCGCATCTGCAGGATTTCCTGCGCCTGGTCGTCGGACAGCTTGTACAGGCCGTCGGCCTGCATGCCGTAGTGCTTCGGCAGGCTCTCCGGACGGAACGCATCGATGCCGCCGATGGTGTCGCCTTCGCCGGTGCGGGCCAGCATTTCGCGCACCAGGGACGAATCCCAGGCGCGGTTCATCAGTTCCGTCTTTGCCACCGGCGGCGTCGGCGCCGCCTTGATGATCGCGATGAATTCGTCGATGTTCGCCAGCGCCACTGCCAGGCCTTCCAGCACGTGGCCGCGCTCGCGCGCCTTGCGCAGGTCGAACACGGTGCGGCGGGTGACGACTTCGCGGCGGTGCGCCAGGAACTCGACCAGCATCTGCTTCAGGTTCAGCAGCTTCGGCTGGCCGTTGACCAGCGCGACCATATTCATGCCGAAGGTGTCCTGCAACTGCGTCTGCTTGTACAGGTTGTTCAGCACGACTTCAGGCACTTCGCCGCGCTTCAGCTCGATCACCACGCGCATGCCCGACTTGTCGGACTCGTCGCGGATGTCGGAAATGCCTTCCAGCTTCTTGTCGCGCACGTTTTCGGCGATGCGCTCGAGCAGCGACTTCTTGTTGACCTGGTACGGCAGCTCGTCGACGATGATCGCGATGCGGCCGCTGTCCTTGCCGTATTCCTCGAAGTGGGTCTTAGCGCGCATGACCACGCGGCCGCGGCCGGTGCGGTAGCCTTCGCGCACGCCGGTGATGCCGTAGATGGTGCCGCCGGTCGGGAAGTCCGGCGCCGGGATGATCTCGATCAGTTCATCGATCGTGCAGTCCGGATTGGCCAGCACGTGCAGCGCGCCGTTGATCACTTCGGTGATGTTGTGCGGCGGGATATTGGTCGCCATGCCGACCGCGATACCGGCCGAGCCGTTGATCAGCAGGTTCGGAACGCGGGTCGGCAGGACGGTCGGTTCCTTTTCCTTGCCGTCGTAGTTGGGCTGGAAGTCGACCGTATCCTTTTCGATGTCGGCCAGCAGCTCGTTCGAAATCTTGTCCAGGCGGCACTCGGTGTAACGCATCGCCGCGGCGCCGTCGCCGTCGATCGAACCGAAGTTGCCCTGACCATCGACCAGGGTATAGCGCAGCGAGAAATCCTGGGCCATGCGCACCAGGGTGTC
>DASWYE010000227.1:0-33417 GCA_036405115.1 Telluria sp.
GCCATAAACTGGCCGATTCCGCCAAACCGGACCGCGCGCCCGCACCTTAAGCTTCGCGTAATCGACGCGGCGTAAGCTGGTATCCAGCAGAGCCCTCATGGCACCTTTCATACCTCCTTCCCGGGAGGTATTTTTTTGCGCGGTACGCACTCATCCGTATCGTGCCGCACGTTTTTCCGGAACCATGTAATCTAAGTGACAACATTTCACTTGGAGCACATCATGAAGAAAACCACTCTTACGGGCATCATGCTGGCGGTTGCGGTCCTGGCGACCGGCTGCACCAAACAGGACAACGACGGGATGGGCCCCGCGCAGGAAGCGGGCAAGGCTGTCGATGAAGCGGGCGCAACCGTAGCGCGCGAGACCGAACAAGGCCTGGAGCGTGCCGACCAGGCAGCGGAACGTGCGGCGGCCAACGTCGACCAGGCGGCCGAGCGTGCCGAAGCCAACATCGAGCATGCTGCGGATCATGCGGAAGCCAACCTGGAAGCGGCGGGGGCCGAAGTGCGCCAGGAATCGCGCGAGGCAGCGGCGGACGTGAAGCGCGGCGTCAGCAACGCCACCAACGAGACTGGCAAGGCGATCGAGCGCACTGGCGAGAAGATCCAGGACGCCTCGAAGTAAATGTCATCCCCGCGCATGCGGGGACCCATGCTGAGTCTCGAAAATGGGGTCTGTCCCCATTTCGGTCACAGCGTCATCCCCGCGCAGGCGGGGACCCATGCTGAGGTAATCGTATCGGTAGCTCGTTTCGCTGCCGGTCTAGTCGGTATGGGTCCCCGCGAAGGTGGCCGCCATCGGCCGGGGATGACGAGGTGTACGCACCCTAAAAAACAGGGGACTGACCTGCTGCGTTCGCGCAGAAGGTCAGTCCCCTTTTCTTTGCTTTGCTGGTAAAGGCCGGGGACAGTCCCAGAGGGACAGTCCCCTTCCTTGCTTAGGCGGGTTGGGTGGCGGTGTGCAGCACGGCGCGATGGCGTGCATAGGCAAAGTAGATCACCAGGCCGAGCACCAGCCAGATGCCGAAGGCAATCCAGGTGGTCTTGCTCAGGAAGGTCATCAGCGCGAAGCAGAACACGATCGCCAGGATCGGCACCAGTGGCACGCCAGGGCAGCGGAATGCGCGATGCAGGTCCGGACGCTTCTTGCGCAGCACGATCACTGCGACCGACACCAGGCAGAACGCGGCCAGGGTACCGATGTTGATCAGCTCTGCCAGCACGCCCAGCGGCACCACGCCGGCGATCAGGCCGAAGATGATGCCCACGGTCCAGGTCGCGAAATACGGGGTGCCGTACTTCGGATTGATGGACGACAGCTTTTTCGGCAGCAGGCCGTCGCGCGACATGGCGTACAGCACGCGGGTCTGGCCGTAGGCCATCACCAGGATCACGGTGGTCATGCCGAGGATCGCGCCCAGGTCGACGAAGCCGGCGAACCAGTTCTCGCCCGCGTATTGCAGGGCCAGCGAGACCGGGTGGTCGATGCCCAGGAACTTCTGGTACGGCACGATGCCGGTCATGATTGCCGCGACAATCACGTACAGCACGGCGCAGATGGCCAGCGAGCCGATGATGCCGATCGGCAGGTCGCGCTCTGGACGCTTGACCTCTTCCGCCGCCGACGTCACGGCGTCAAAACCGATGAAGGCAAAGAACACCAGCGCCGCAGCGCTCATCACGCCCGACACGCCGAACGGCATGAACGGCTGCCAGTTGGCCGGCTGCACGTGCTTGGCGCCAACCACGATGAACAGCAGCACCACGCCGACCTTGATTACGACCAGCACATTGTTCAGGCGGGCCGACTCGCGCACGCCCCACGACAGCATGGTGGTCAGGATCAGCATGATGATCATGGCTGGCAGGTTGACCCAGGTCTCGACGCCCGGCAGCGCGCCCGGCGCGGCGGTCAGGACCGTCGGCAGCGCAATCCCGAACCCGCTCAGCAGGGACTGGAAGTAGCCGGACCAGCCCACCGACACGGCCGAGGTGGCCAGGCCATATTCCAGCAGCAGGTCCCAGCCGATCATCCAGGCGACGATTTCGCCGAGCGTAGCGTAGCTGTAGGTGTAGATCGAGCCGGCGACCGGCACGGTAGAGGCGAACTCCGCATAGCACATCGCGGCGAAGCAGCAGGCCAGCGCGGCCAGCACGAACGACAGGGTCAGTGCCGGGCCGGCGGTCACGGCGCCGGTGCCGGTCAGCACGAAAATGCCGGTGCCGACGATGGCGCCGATGCCCATGAAAATGAGGTCGGTCGGACCGAGCACTTTCTTGAGTCCGCCCGGAACGCGGCTGGCGGCCACCATGGTATCGAGATTCTTGGTCCTGAAAATACTCACTACGTCTTCTCCAATATAGATAGATGTGGGTGTCGCACCGCCTCTTTTTGCTGCGTGGGCGTGTCTTCCAATAAATAGCAACGCTATTCTAGCCTTCGATCTGGCATTAATAAATGTTAAATATGTCCAAAAGCACGGGTTTTTTCGGTCGGAATGCGCTAATTCGCCCGCCGGGGCCCCAAATCCATACATATGGCGTATCGACCCGCCTTCGGCGACCGTGGCAAGATCGGGTAGGATTGCACTCCTTGCCAGATCATTTCGGGAACGCTGCATGAGCAAACAGGTCAACTCGCCCGCCACCGTGCTGTCGGCCAGCCTGATCGGTACCACGATCGAGTTCTTCGACTTTTATATTTACGCGACCGCCGCGGTGCTGGTGTTCCCGCGCCTGTTCTTCCCGGCCGCGGATCCGACCGCGGCCACGCTGCAGTCGCTGGCCACCTTCGCCATCGCCTTCTTCGCGCGGCCGGTCGGCTCGGCCGTGTTCGGACACTATGGCGACCGCATCGGGCGCAAGGCGACGCTGGTGGCCGCCCTGCTCACCATGGGTATCTCCACGGTGCTGATCGGCCTGCTGCCGACCTACGCCAGCATCGGCACCATGGCGCCGCTGCTGCTGGCCCTGTGCCGCTTCGGCCAGGGCCTCGGCCTGGGCGGCGAATGGGGCGGCGCGGTGCTGCTGGCCACCGAGAACGCCCCGCCCGGCAAGCGCGCCTGGTACGGCATGTTCCCGCAGCTGGGTGCACCGCTCGGCTTCATCCTCTCCAGCGGTATCTTCCTGGTGCTGGGCGAGACGCTGTCCGAGGAGGAGTTCTTCCAGTTCGGCTGGCGCATTCCCTTCCTGGCCAGCGCGCTGCTGGTCGGAGTCGGCCTGTATGTGCGGCTGAAAATTACCGAGACGCCCGAGTTCCAGCGCGTGCTGGACAAGCACGAGCGCGTCAGGGTGCCGATGGTGACGGTGCTGCGCGACCACACACGCGTGCTGGTGCTCGGCACGGTCGCCGCGCTGGCCACCTTCGTCCTGTTCTACCTGATGACCGTGTTCGCGCTCAGCTGGGGCACCAGCGCGCTGGGCTATTCGCGCCGCACCTTCCTGCTGCTGCAGCTGTTTGCCGTGGTGTTCTTCGCACTGACAATTCCGCTGGCGGCCGTGCTGGCCGACCGCCACGGCAGCGCCAAAACGATGGCATGGGTGTCGGCAGCGATCGCCGGGTTCGGACTGGCGTTCGCGCCCATGTTCCAGCCCGACAGCGTGTTCGCCGTGACGCTCTTCCTCACCCTGGGCCTGGCGCTGATGGGAATGACCTACGGGCCGCTCGGCACCTACCTGTCGGAACTGTTTCCGCCCGCGGTGCGCTATACCGGCGCCTCGCTGACCTTCAACCTGGGCGGCATCCTGGGCGCGTCGCTGGCGCCGTACGCGGCCACCTGGCTCGCGACCAACCATGGCCTCGGATACGTCGGCGCCTACCTGAGCATTGCGGCGCTGCTGACGCTGGCGGCCGTCGTGCTGATCGGACGCCAGGGCCGGCTCCTTCCACACTGAGTAGTACTGCATGCACAACTTTGAACAGCGGCGCGACCGCTTCGACCTGTTCGACCGGATGGACAGTCCGGCGCTGAACATCACCTTCACGCTGGACCTGGCGGACTTCCGTCCGTGGTGCAAGGAACATGGCCTGGCGCCCTTCCACGTCCTGCTCTGCGCGATCCTGCGCGCGGTGCTCAAGGTGGAGAACTTCCGCTACCGGATATTCGACGGCGAAGTCATTCGCGTCGACCGGCTGGCGCCCTCCTACACCGTGATCAACCAGCACAATGACCTCAATTTCGCGCAATTCGAGTGGTCGGACGACGTGCGCGAGTTCGTCGCGCGCAGCGTGGCGGCGCGCGAGCAGGCGTCGAACACGACGGCGCTGAACCAGGGCTACAGTGCGATGACGCCGCGCGAATGCAAGGACCAGGTGTTCATCACCTGCATTCCGTGGCTGGATTTCACCTCGATCCAGCATCCGACCGCGTCGCTGGCCTCGCCCGACATTCCGGCGATCGCATGGGGAAAATTCCGCGATGGCCCCGATGGCCGCCTGCACATGCCATTCTCGGTGCAGGCGCACCACGGATTTGTCGATGGCTTCCACATCCACCAGCTCGCGCAGCAGGTCGCCACCGAAATGACCGCCATCCTGGGGACTGTCCCTACGGGACTGTCCCCCGCTCTTTAGCGAGATCTGCCGCTGAGCATTGCCGTGTGCGGCACAAAAATTCGGCACAGGCGACAATGCGGCAACGCAGCTCTTCGGCACGCCCGGAACAATCATGGACAATCGCTTTGCACAACTGATCGACAGCCTGGGCAAGCCGGGTGCCGACCCCGTCGCCATGATCCGCAAAGGCCTGCCCGCCAGCCTGCTCGGCGACGCAGCAACATTCATGGACGTGTCGGCCACACGGCTCCGGACCTTTGCCGGCCTGTCGGTGCACGCCGCAAATGCGCTGAGCGCCCGCAAAGGGACCCTCGATGCCGCGGCGTCCGAACGGCTCTGGAGGCTTGCCGATGTGATGTTGCTGGCGCGCCGGGCATTTGGCGATGCCACTTCGGCCGCCGCCTGGATGCGCGCACCGCACGCGGCATTCGGTCACACTGCACCGCTCGACTGGCTTGACACGGAGCCCGGCGCGGCATCCGTCCGGCGGGTACTGGAGGCGATTGCCCTCAACGCGCAATAACCGGAGCTTCACGGGGCCGCAGCAGCGGCGCGGATGGGCGCTTTGGCCGGGATGACGGCGGGCCCGGCGACCTGCACGTGCCCACGCGCTGGAGCAGCCACTGCGCCGTTCGCGTCCGTCCGCTTGCCGTCCACAGCATAGAGGCCGCAGCCGTCCTTCACTTCAAGCGGACGCAGCACCAGCATCGCCGACGCCTCCTGCAGCAAGGCAGCGCCGCACAGCACCAGTGCGCCCGCACTGGCTCGGCGGAGGGCGGACGGCGGCGCTACTTCCACCGTCCAGCCCCTGGACCGCAGCGCCTTGGCATAGAAAAGCGTGGGCGCGACATAGAAACCGTCTTCCTGGTAGTTCGGATAGCCGGGGTGCAGCACCAGCAGGCTGAGCCGGGCGCCATGGGCCGGTACCGTATCGCGCAGGAACACGCTATAGCGGTCCAGCGCATCGTCGCTCTTGGCGCGGACGACCCGGTCCGCCATATATAAATTCAAGGCCGCGATGCCCACGCTTGCTGCGGCACAGACCAGCACCAGCGCATGGCGTGCCGCGCGGGCAGGCAACGCAAAGCGCTCGGCCAGCGCCAGCCGCAGTTCGTCCGCGAGCATGCCGAGCAGCAGCGCCAGCAAAGGGCATAGCGGAACCAGATACCAGCTCAGCTTGGTCGATGCCGAGGACACCACCACCAGGTAGAACAAGGCGGCCATGCCAAGAAACTGGCCGACCCGGCGTTGCTCGCCCTGTCCCTGTGACATCATCCAGAAACCGGCGAGCAGGCCCGGCACCAGCAAGGGATGCAGTGTGACATTCACCAGGTACCAGAACGGTCCGCCACTATGCTTCTCGATGACGGTGGAGAAGCGTCCCAGCAGGTCATTGTTCATGGCCGCCGCGAAATAACCGGGATCGATGGACTCGCGCACCGCGTAATAGACAACCGGAAGCGCCACCACCATCAGCGCGTTCCAGTAGAACTGGGGCATGCGCAGCGTCGGGCCCAGGCGCCCTGAATACACCAGGTAGGCGGCCAGCGGCGGCAGCAGGATCAGGCCCTGGATCGTCTTGGCAAGAAAGGCCAGCGAAATGCAGGCCGAACAGATGAACAGCCACGTCTTGCGCCGCTCGGGGGCGGCGTGGATGAACAAATACCCGGCCAGCAGGTAGGCAGTGGTGAACAGCGTCAGCAGCGCATCGTAGTCGCCGGTCCTGGCCGAATGTGTGTGGATGTACCCCGGCATGAAGAGCAGCAGCAGCACGGCGGCAAAACCGATGAAGGGCCGACGGAAGCGCTCCACGCAGAACCAGAACACGATCGACGCCGTGGCAATCGTCGCCACCACCGAAGGAATCCGCACTGCCCACTCCGTCGCGCCAAACACCTGGATCGAAGCGGCCATCGCCCAGATGAGCAGGGGCGGCTTGGTGTTCCAGTGGTCCGGCAGGCCTTCGTAGGTGGTGATCAGTGAAAAGCCGTTATAGGCCATCTCGATCGCATTGTTGGCAAGGCGTGCCTCGTCCCAGATTTCCAGCGGCGCGTCGCCGAGGCGGTACAGCAGCACGGCAATGAAAGGCACGATCGCCGCCACGTACCAGAGCCGCGCCACCTGCTGGCGCGGGTCGGCGCGCACCACTGGCACTGCTGCCGTATCGGGCGCGAAGGCGAACAGGCGGCAGCCGGCATAGAAAGTGAGCGAGTAGAACGGCATGCCGGTGACGTGGGCGAAATAGCTGTTCACGCCCATTTCCAGCGCCGTCAGCACCACCGCAATGTTGAGCACGTAGGAAGCGGCAAACACCAGCAGGAACCGGCCGAGCGCCGGAATGGCACCGGCCCGGTGCCGGAAGGTCCATCGCTTGTTGAGGCCGAAGCTGATCGCCAGGCCAACGGTATAGCCGGCAAAGTTGGCAGCCGAATCGGGCACACCGAACAGGAACTTCAGCAGGAAGATGATGGCCAGCGTGCTCAGCGTGTTCACCACGCCGACGCTCGCGAACTTGACGAACGTATGCTGGATCAGCGGCGTCAGTCCCAGGAGCGCCGACTTCATCATCGCCCGCCCGATGCCTGCATGGCTGGCGCCCCGGGCAACTGCCGGACCGGCGCAACAGTCATCTTCCAGGCTGAGTTCAACATCCACCCTCCTCCCCACAAGCTGGCAGCGCCTTCGCTCCTTCGTTGACGCGTCCGCCGAGTATAGATTAGCCCGCAGCGCCGCGTCGGGCGGTATCCCGCCTTTTGTGAGCAAACCGTATGCCGGGCTTGCGCCAGCTCAAGTTGGGGACATGCCCCAAAATGGGCACATACCCCATTTTGGGACGCACCTCGCCAGGTGGCGCCTGGACGATTGCCACCTCGCAAACCCCATCCGTGGAATAATCCCGTCATTCCGGCGGCACTGCCGCCGCACACGACTGGAGAACCGATGAGTTTCGACCTGATGGTATTTGCCCCCGAGTCCGTCCCCTCGAAGCGGGCGGACTTCCTCGAATGGTACGAGAAGCAGACGGACTGGGACGACGACCAGGCCTACGACAACCCGGCGCTCTCGGCCCCAGCGCTACAGGCCTTCTACGCGGAGCTGTCCAAGGAGTTCCCGCCTGCGCCGGAGAACCTGGAAGAAGAATCCGGCACCGAGTACACCATCGGGCCCGCCCTGATCTACATGTCGTTCCTCGATTGGGACAAGATCGACCGCGCCCACGAAGCCGTGTTCAGCCTGGCGGCAAAGCATGGGCTGGGGTTTTTCGATGTCAGCTCCGACCTGGGCGAAACATGGTTACCCGATAACAAGGGCGGCTTGCGCATCGCCCACTCCGACTAGTCCTGCACAGCTTTCACATGCAAAACCTATTCTCTGAATTAGCACGGCTCTACCTTCCCGCAGGCGCAAGCGCGCCGCAAGCATTGGCCCAGCATCTCCTTGGCCAGACCAGCATTGCGTTCCGGCTTTCCGATGGCGACGGACAGGTCCGTGCGCTGGTCATACCATTTATCCGGCAGCCCGGCGATGACGCTGACCAGCACTGGACCCGGCTTTGCACGGTAGCGAATGCGCTGCAGACGGAACTCGGCTTGCCCGCGCCGGCGGTCAGCATTTCGGGCGGCGACGGGTATCGACTGTGGCTGTCGCTGGAGACGCCGGTGCCGGTGGCCGAAGCGAACGAATTCCTGCGCCTGCTTCGCCAGGCTTATTTCCCTGAGGTGGAACATGGCGTCAATGCCATCAGCGAA
This sequence comes from Telluria sp., assembly GCA_036405115.1. Taxonomy (GTDB): domain Bacteria; phylum Pseudomonadota; class Gammaproteobacteria; order Burkholderiales; family Burkholderiaceae_D; genus Telluria. Next base: position 8,307 of record DASWYE010000227.1, read on the forward strand.
TCGGTCGAACTGCCGCCTTGCCGCAACCGCGACACCGGGAAATGGGCTGCATTCATCCATCCCGGCATGGGCGCGTCCTTCGCCGAAGATGCCGGGCTGGACATGGCGCCGCCCCTCGGTAGCCAGGTCGGCTTCCTGGAGGGACTTCAAAGCATTGGCGCCAGGCAGTTCATGCACGCGCTGGACGTACTGCGGCAGGTTCCTGGTACGCTGCCAGAAGCGCACGCAACAGTGCGTGAGCCGGACGGCAACTTTGAACGCCTGCTGCTGAAGGATGCCACGCTGGAGGATATCGTCAGGTTCCTCCATTCTAAAGATATCGAACCGACGTTCCGGCATCTGCTACCGCAGTCGCGATGACCGGCTGAAGGCCATCGGAAGGGGTCCGTATATCGGCGAACGCCTATTCGTCGAAGTCCTCGGCCAGGTTTTTCCAGCCTCGGCTCTTGGCGAACGCAGCGAATTCCTCCGGCGCCTCCAGCACGATGACGCGGCTCTCCTGCAAGCCCGGATCGCTATGCCCGAAGTCCGGCCCCTTGTAGCCGACCGGCTACGCGCGGTCGTGGAGTGCGGGAATATCTAGTACCATGTCGCACCCACCCACCGGAACTGATCATGAAATACCTGAGTTACGAAGAATACCTGGATGAAGTCACGACGCTGCTGACCGAAATGTACGACCTGGACGACGCCGCCGCGATCAAGCTGGTGGTCACCGCCCAGGATGCCGAATATTTCGTCCGCCACGACGACCACGAAGAGATGCGCACCCTGGAGCGCGCCAGGGAGGACGCCGCTGCGCTGTTCAAGGCCCAGCAGAACCGGCAACAAACCCAGAAGAAGCAGCAGCAACGGGTGTGGCAGAGCAATAAAAAGACCTGAGCCCTGAATAGAAAAGCACGCATGCTCATCATCACCATCAAACAAGGCAAGGAAAAAGGCCTGCTCTCCGGCGACCCGTGGATTTACGTCTCCGCCATCGACAAGGTCGACGGCAAGCCGCAGGAACGCAACAAGCCGGGCGCCACGGCGATCGTGCAGTCGTCGTCGCGCCAGTTCCTGGCCCGCGCCGCGTACAACGCCAAATCCCAGATTGCCGCCCGCGTGTGGACCTTGCGCGAGGACGAACCGGTAGACCACGCGATGATCAAGCGGCGCGTACAGGCGGCCGTCGCCCTGCGCGCCGATGCGCTGCGCAGCGCGGACCCGCAGGCGCTGGTACAGATGATCGACGGCGAAAAGGACGGCTTGCCCGGCCTGCTGGTGCATAGCTACGGCGGCGCCGGGGGCTACCTGGTCTGCCAGTTCAATGCCGGTGGCGTCGACCTGTGGAAGGTTCCTGTGGTGCAGGCACTTATCAAGTCCACGGGCTGCCCCAACGTGTACGAGCGCTGCGACCAACTGCTGCGCAAAGGCGAAGGACTGCCCATCACGCCGGGCGCGCTGGCGGGCGACGAGCCACCGCAGCGACTAATGGTGCGCGAAGGCAGCCGGCTGCTGCCGATGGATATCCGCACCGGCTTCACCTACCCGCGATGAGCGACCTGCCCTTCCGCGCCACCACGGAACAGGCATGCGAGTGGCTCGCGAGCCTGACGGCCACGCCATGGACGCTGGCGCGCTTGCTGGAGCACGGTGTCACACCGTATGTGTGGCTCGACTACGATGAGGCGTATCCCGACCTGTTCGGCGATGCAAACGGTGGCTACGCTGCCCCGATCTTCTTCGAGAAAGACATCCAGCGGCTGGTAGCGGGCAGCGACGACGTGCTGATCACGATGACGAAGGACGCGTACAAGATCGTCGCGCACCTTCCTGCTCCCGGCTTCACAAGGCCGCTGTCGGACCTGCGATTCCTGAAGAAGGACCTCACCCGCCTGGCGCTCCAGCTAAAGCGCGACGCGGAACCGAGGAAGGAAGAACGGGCAACGCCTCAGGAATCGAAGCTCGGCATCGGCAAGGATGAAGTCCTGATTGCCTTTCGCAACCTGGTCCGGCTGGACCTTGAGAAGGCGCTCTCCGAGGCGGGTGGCATCTTCGGTGACGATGGCGCTCGCGTTAAGGGCAGCGCCAGGAAAGCGAACAACAAGGCGGCGTGGAATCCGGTGACACTGGCACTCGGGCTAAACGAAGTGTACCGGGTTCCTATTCCACAGCTCAGGCGCGCGTTCGACGCACATGAGTTTCTGCATCCTTGGCGACAGGACTGGACGCACTCACTGGCACTGCTGCGGAAGTAAGCGCGCAGTTTCCTGAGACCTGCTCCGAAAGCTGGGTCAATGAGAATTGGTCGTCATTTCCCAACCGGTGTGGTTGGAATGCTCGCCGTAAATATCACCCAGTCCGCTTAGGCGTGGCGCCTCAGCGAGGAGCGGCGATGCGTGCACGGATCACGACCGGGAGGTGGTCGGACGGGAAGCGCCCATTGCGCGAGTCGGTCAGTGCAGCGTAGCTGAGCACGGAGACGTGTGGACTGACGAAGAGGTAGTCGATACGGCGCTCGATCGGAGCGTCGATCCGGAAGCCGTTGAAGGTGCCCACCGGGCCGTACGGCGGCGTCGCGCTGGCCTCGTACGCGTCGCGCAGTGCCGCGCGCATGGTCCCAATCTGCCCGGTGTCCGGCGTGGAATTGAAGTCGCCCGCCACCACCACCGGCGCGCCGCCGGCAATCGCCCGCACCCGGGCCAGCACCAGTTTGGCCGATTCGCGCCGCGCCACCTCGCCCTGGTGGTCGAAATGCACAGACAAGAAGACAAACCGCACCCCGCTGGCCTGGTCGCGCAGTTCGGCCCATGACACGATGCGGTTGCAGCAGGTAGCGTCCCACCCTTTGGACGGCCGGTCGGGCGTTTCGCTCAGCCAGAAGTCGCCCGAACGCAGCAGCTCGAAGCGCTCGCGCCGGAAGAAGATGGCCACGTGCTCGCCGGCGTGCCTGCCGTCGTCGCGCCCCGCGCCGACATGCGCGTATTCCGACATGGCGGCAAGGTCCGAGACCTGGCCCGGCAGCGCTTCCTGCGTTGCGAACACGTCGAACCCGTGGTAGCGCACCAGCTCCCGGACCATCTCCCTGCGGTGCGGCCAGGCGTTGGCGCCGTCCTTTGCCACATCCAGGCGCACGTTGAAGGTCGCCAGCGTGAGCGCGGCTTCCTGCCGCGCCACCGCTGCCGTGGACAGCAGGCAGCCGAACAGCAGGGGCAGGAAGCGCGCCAGCATCGCCTCAGGCCTGGTTACGGTACAGGCCCGCGAACCTGATGCCGAAGTACAGGATGAACACGTAGCACGCAGCCGGCACCAGGAACGACAGCTGCAGGCCGACCGCATCGGCCATCACGCCCTGCAGCAGCGGCACCAGTGCGCCCCCGACGATCGCCATGCACAGGATGCCCGAGCCCTGGCCGGTGAACTTGCCCAGCTTGTGCAGCGCCATGCTGAAGATGGTCGGGAACATGATCGAGTTGAACAGGCCAACCGCGATGATCGACCACATGGCGACCGAACCGGTGCCGAAGGTGGCGATCAGGATCAGTGCGATCGATGCGGCGGCGTTGAACGCGAGCGCCTTGCCCGGGCTGATGTAGCGCATGGCGGCAAAGCCGATGAAGCGGCCGATCATTGCGCCACCCCAGTAGTAACTGACGTACTTGGCCGCCGAGGATTCCGTGAGGCCGCCGATGTGCGGCTCGCTGAGGAAGTTGATCAGGAAGCTGCCGATGCTCACTTCGCCGCCGACGTACACGAAGATGCCAACCGCGCCCAGCACCAGGTGGCGGTGCGCCAGCGCACCCTTTGCGCCGGCCGCGCTCGGGCCTTCGTCGGTGTGGCTGATCTTCGGCAGGCGCGCGAATGCGAACAGCACCGCCAGCACCAGCAGCGCTGCGGCCAGGGCCAGATACGGACCCTGCACGCTGGCGGCCTGCTCGGCGCGGTACGCGAGCTGCTGGGCTTCCGGCAGCTGGACCAGTTCTTCCGCGGACAGCACGACACCAGACAGGATCAGCACGCCGCCAAGCGCCGGAGCCACGGTGGTGCCGAGCGAATTGAAGGCCTGGGTGAGCGTGAGGCGGCTCGACGCGGTCTGCGGGTCGCCCAGCACGGTCACATACGGGTTGGCCGCCACCTGCAGGATGGTGATACCGGCCGCCAGCACGAAGAAGCCGAGCAGGAACACCGCGTAGCCGCTGGTAGCCGCAGGATAGAACAGCGAGCAACCGGCGGCGGCAATCGCCAGGCCGGCTACGGCGCCCTTCTGGTAGCCGATGCGCTTGATCAGCGCGCCAGCTGGCAGCGAAACGATGAAATAGGCGCCAAAGAAGCAGAACTGCACCAGCATCGCCTGCACATACGTCAGCGTGTAGACCGCCTTCAGGTGCGGGATCAGCACGTCATTGAGCGCCGTCAGCAGCCCCCACATGAAGAACAGGACGGTGACGATGACCAGCGGGACGGTGTTGCCCGCCGCGCTGCCGTGCGATTGCTGCAGCGTGGATGGCTGCGAGAGGTTTTCCATGGGTGTCTCCTGTATGTCCCTGTTTTGGTTTAATGCTGCGCCGCCAGCTGCTCCGACAGGATCGCCGAAACGCCGAGGAACGCAGGGTACTGCTCTGTAATCACGTAGGTTGGGATGCGCGCGACGTAGCCCGCGAGCCTGCCCTTTGCCTCGAAGCGCGCACGGAACGGCGAACGCTCGAACATGCCCAGCAGGCGCGGTACGATGCCCCCGCCAATATACATGCCGCCGGTCGCGCCCAGCGTCAGCGCCACATTGCCCGCTACCGAGCCGAGCACGGCGCAGAAGCATTCGAGCGCGCGCAGCGAATCCCCGCACTCGCCCGCCAGCGCGCGACGCGTGACTTCGGCAGCGGGCAGCGACTGCCCGGACAGCGCGCGATAGATCATCTCGATGCCGGGGCCGGACAACAGGCGCTCCGCCGACACGTGCCCGAACTCGCGTGACAGGTCGCGCAGGATGGCGATTTCCTGCTCATCGCCGGGCGCGAAGCTGGCATGGCCGCCTTCGCTCGCGAGCGGCACCCAGTGCTGCCCGAACGGGACGATGCCTGATACGCCCAGGCCGGTGCCCGGCCCGATCAGGCCAACCGTGCGGTTAGGCACCGGCACGCCGCCCCCCACCTGCACGCGGTGCGCGGGCGTCAGGTAAGGCAGGGCCATCGCCAGCGCGGTGAAATCATTGACCACCGAAAGCGCGTCCAGCCCGAGCTCGTAACGCAGCGCGGCAATCGAAAAGCTCCAGTGGTGGTTGGTCATCGAGACGACGTCCCCATCCACCGGGTTGGCAATCGCGACCGCCGCGTGGCGAATCTCGCCGCAGGCGGAGCCGATGCCGGCAAAGTAGGCCTTCACGGCCGCGCCAAGGCTCGGGTAATCGCTGCAGGCAAGCACCTGGACCTTTTCGAACTGCAGCGGCGCGGTTTCGATGGCGAAGCGCGCGTTGGTGCCGCCGACATCGGCCAGCAGGCGCGGACCGCCCGGATAACACGTCATTTCAGCGCCTCGCATGCCACTGCATCCTTGTCCTTCGCCGCGCCGCCCACCACCTGGATGTTGGCGAATGCCGCCTTGAAGGCGCCTTCGCTCGCCACGCCGAACGGCGCCTGAACCTTCGACAGGTCCAGGCCCTTTGCCGTGAAGCAGGACAGCGGGATCTTCACGGTCTGCTTGCCCTTGCCTGCCAGCGCCCCCAGCAGCGCGGCGGCATCGACACGCGCGCTGTCAACGGCCAGCGTCACGCGGCCGGCTGGCGCCGCCGACACGATGGTATCGAACTGCAGCGCGCCGTCGGCGGTGGCAAAGGCCGGCAGTGCCACCGGCTTGTCGCCGCGTGCCTCAAGGACACCAGCGCCGGTCCAGGTCACCAGCTTGCCGTCCTGCTGGGTATTCACCTGCGTCGTTTCCACCGTCACCGCGGGCAGCGCGACGACGCGGTTCAGGTCCGCGCCAAGGGCCTCGCGCCTGTCGCCGCTGGCCACGAACAGCGGCCAGGTGGAGCGGTCGGACGGGCTGTACACCGGGTACTGGGTGGTGACGCCGCAGCCGCCTGCTGGATAGCTTTCATCGAGCTTGCCGATGGCCGACTTGCTGCCGTAGGCGAGGCCATAGCCGGTTGCAAACAGCGGAGCGTAATCTTTGTCGCCTTCATTGAGCGGCACCTGGCACACGGACTTCGGCCACGAGAACGACAGCTTGCCGCCGAATCCCGCGCCGCGGCGCTGGAACAGCACGTCGGCCACGCCCTTGCCTTCGGTACCCGGCAGCCAGGCCATCACGAAGCTGTCGGAGCGGTTTATCAGGTCGTTGGTGTACAGCGGACGGCCGGCGACCATGACGGTGACCACGGGCTTGCCCTTGCCTGCCACCTGCTGCAGCACCGCCAGGTCTTCCGGATAGCGGCTGCTGTGGCGCAGCGTGCCGGCCGGGCCGATGTCGCCCGCGCCTTCCGCATACGGACGCTCGCCGATCACGGCGACGACGACATCGTACTTCGACACGTCCACGCCGGCGCCGTTCGCGCTGTAGGTGACGTTGGCCTTGCCGGCGGCATCGGCAATGCCTGCCAGGATGGTGTCGCCATGCGGGAAGTCGCTGTTCTTGTTGTCAGTGCCTTGCCAGGTCAGGGTCCAGCCGCCGGTCTGGTTCGACATGTCGTCGGCGCTCTTGCCCACCACGAGGATGCGCTGGCCGGACTTGAGCGGCAGTGCACCGCCGTCGTTCTTCAGCAGCACCAGCGACTTGCGCACGGCTTCGCGCGCGAGCTCGCGCGCCAGCAGCGCGTCCTGCTTGCCGGCGTAGCGGCTGGCGGACGGCTTGTGCAGGTTGGCGCGCAGCTTCACGCGCAGGATGCGGGTCACCGCGTCGTCGATGCGGGACATCGGGATCTCGCCGGCTTCGACCTGGCGCATGGTGTTGGCAATGAAGTCCTTCCAGTCGTCAGGCACCATGATCATGTCGACGCCGGCGTTGATCGCCTGCGGGCAGCTGGAGTTGGTGCAACCCGGCACCTGGCCGATCGCATTCCAGTCCGAGACCACGAAGCCGTCGAAGCCGATCTTCTGCTTGAGGATGCCAGTCAGGAGCTCCTTACTGCCGTGGACCTTGCCGTATTCCTTGCCGGTGGCGGTGTCGGTCCAGCTGTTGTACGACGCCATCACGGTCTGCGCGCCGGCTTCGATCGCGCTGTAATAGCCTGCGCCGTGGATGTTGATCATCTCGGCCGTCGTCGCCTTGGTCAGGCCCTGGTCCTTGCCTTCCCAGGTGCCGCCGTCGCCGATGTAGTGCTTGGCGGTCGCCACCACGGTGGCATCGCCGCGCAGGTCGCCCTGCAGGCCGCGCGTGTAGGCCGAGGCATAGCTGTTCACCAGGCCGGGATTCTCGGAGAAGCTCTCATACGTGCGACCCCAGCGGTCGTCGCGCACCACGGCGACGGTGGGCGCGAACACCCAGTTGATGCCGGTGGCGCGCACCGCCTTGCCGACTGCCGCGCCGATGCGCTCGACCAGCTTCGGATCATGCGCGGCGCCCAGGCCGATGTTATGCGGGAACTGGGTCGCGCCGAACACGTTGCTGTTGCCGTGGATCGCGTCGATACCCCAGATGACCGGCACCTTAACCTTCATGTCGGTGGACATCGATGCCTCGTAATAGCGGTCCGCCAGCGCGGTCCATTCCGCGGCGCTGGCGTGCTTGTTCCCGCCTGGCCAGCTGCCGCCACCGTTCAGGATCGAGCCAAGGTAGTACTGGCGCACCTGCTCCGGCGAGGTGGTCTTGATCTCCGGCTGGGTCATCTGGCCGACCTTTTGCGCGAGGGTCATGCCGGCGACGATCTTCGCGATCTTCGCTTCCAGCGCCGCGTCCTTCCTGACGGCGCTCTTCACTGCCGGCCAGTCGGCCAGCGCGGCCCTGGCAGGCGCGGCGTAAGCCGGCGCACCGATCAGCGCGGCGATGGCGATGGCATAGACATTTTTGTTCATGGGGTCTCCAATGTTGTCGGGATTACGCGGCGCAGTTCGCCGCGATGAATTCAGCGTGGGTCGGCATGACGTCGACGCATTTGCCGACGACGCGTTCGACGTCGGCAAGGAAAGCCAGTACTTCGGCTTCCGGGCGGCGGTCGGCCAGCGGGTGGTAGCCATTGGCCTGGATGTGCTGGCCATGCATGACCTGCAGCCAGCTCACTTCACCGAAAAACTCCTCGTTCTTGCGGTATATGCGGCCATTGCTGCGGAATAGGTCCAGCCTGTGCTGGAGCGAATCGGGCACTGCCATTTCGCGGCAGTAGTCCCAGAACGGCGAGTCGCTGCGCCTGGTGGCCTTGAAATGCAGGATGATGAGATCGCGGATCGCAGCGTATTCGGTAGCCGACTGTTCGTTGTACTCGTCGATGTCGGCCTGCTCGAAACCCGCGCGCGGGAACAGCGAGACCAGGCGCGAGATGCTGGTCTGGATCATGTGAATGGTGGTGGACTCGATCGGCTCGAAGAAGCCGGCCGCCAGCCCCACCGCGACGCAGTTGCGGTCCCAGCCGCGCACGCGCCGGCCCGGTGTGAACGAGATCGGGCGCGGGTCGGCAAGCGGCTTGCCTTCCAGGTTCGACATCAGGATATCGGCCGCTTCGTCGTCGCCCATGAACCGGCTGGAATAGACGTGGCCATTGCCGATGCGCGACTGCAGCGGGATACGCCACTGCCAGCCAGCCTTGTGCGCGGTGGCGCGCGTGACCGGCACCATGTCGCCAGACGATTCGCATGGCACCGCCAGCGCCCGGTCGTTCGGAAGCCAGTGCGAGTAGTCTTCGAAGGGCACGCCCATCGCCTGCCCGATCAGCAGCGCGCGCATGCCGGAGCAGTCGATGAACAGGTCGCCCGCAACCTGCTCGCCGCTTTCCAGCTGCAGCGATTCGATGAAGCCGTCCGCCTCACGCTGTACGACGCGCACCACCTTGCCTTCGATCCGCTGCACGCCGCGCTGCTCGGCGTAGCGGCGCAGGAACTGCGCATACAGGCCGGCATCGAAATGGAAAGCGTAGTTGATGTGCCCGAGCGGAGAACTGGGCATGTCGAGCCGCGCGCGCATGAACTTTTGCTGCAGCGGCGCCGCGGTATTGATGGAACAGGCCTGCAGGTCGCCTGCCTTGCCGGCCAGGTGCATGCGCAGCCAGTAGTGATGGAACGGCACGCCGTCGAGCGGCTGACCGATGGTGCCGAAACCGTGGATGTAGCGGTCGCCGATCGCGCCCCAGTTGCGGAACTCGACGCCCATCTTGAAGGTGCCCTGGGTCGCGCGGACGAATTCATCCTCGTCGATCCCGAGCGCACGGTTGAATTCGCGGATATGGGGAACGGTTGCTTCGCCCACGCCGATGGTGCCGATGTGCTCGGACTCCACCAGGCGGATCGCATAGCCTTGGCCAAGCGCCTTGGACAGCGCGGCCGCGGTCATCCAGCCAGCGGTGCCGCCACCCGCAATGACAATAGTGCGCACGTGTGGGGAAGTCATGATCGTCTCGGCTTTCTGGTGCTGGAGACTGGCCCTTGCGTAAAGGACCCAGCTCAGGAAGGAAATTCGGGTAAAAAAACCCGGGCTGCTCCAGAGGGGGTGGCGCAGCCCGGTGCGGCGCCGCTCGATCCCCGGATTGCGGATCGCGCGGCAGTGCCGGTTACAGCTTGTAGTTGATGCCCAGCAGGTACTGGCGGCCGTACTTGTCGTAGGTCTCAGGCGCCAGCACACCGTTGGTGGTGCCGTTGGTGGTGCGGTACGGCGAGTCGGTCAGGTTATTCACCTGGAACAGCACCGACATGCCCTTCAGGCTGCCGCTATTGAACTCATAGCCCAGCTGCAGGTCAGTCTGGCGGTCGGCGTTGATCTGGGTGAAGCCACGCGAATTGTGCAGGCCGCTGACTTCGCCGCGGAACGCCGAACGGTAACGCTGGCCGACACGCGCCGAGAAGCCTTCCTTCTCGTAGTACACGGTCAGGCCGGCCACGGTGCCGGACAGGCCTGGCAGCTTGGTCGGTGCGTCCGGACCTTCCGGAGCGATGTCCGACTCGGTGTACGAAGCGCTTGCCTGCACGCCGAAACCATCCAGCGCCGGCATGATCAGGCCTGCGTCCAGCGCGCCGGACAGTTCCACGCCCTTGACAATGCCGCCCTGGCCGTTTTCCGGACGGGAGAACATGCCGATCGGGCCGGCCGGAGTCAGTTCGGTCGGGTTAGGCACGCCGGTAAAGTCGTACGGCTGGTTCTGCGTGTAGATGTAGTTCAGCAGCTTCTTGTGGAAGCCTGCCAGCGCTACGTAGCTGCGCTTGGCGAAGTACTTCTCGAACGACAGGTCGTACGAATTGGCCAGCCATGGTTTCAGGTCCGGATTGCCGCCGCTGCCGCTCCATTGCAGGTCGGTCGGGCTGATGCTGACGCTGTTACCTGCACGCATATCGTCCATGCGGCCGCGCGCCATGGTCTTGGCGGCGCCGAAGCGCACGTACATGTCGTTGCCGACGTCGAAGTTCAGGTTCAGGCTCGGCAGCACGTTGTTGTAGGTGATGCCGCGGGTGATGTCCGAAACTTCCGAGCCCATGGCCGAGAAGCCATGCGAGCTCTGGTCGGTGCGCACGTACTGCACGCCGATGTTACCGACCACGCCAACCGAACCCAGGTCGGTCGAGATGCCGAACTTGGTGTAGAAGGTGGTGACCTTCTCCGTGACTTCGTAGTTGCGGTTGATGATCTGGTCTTCCGCGGTCGGCGCGATATCATACATCTGGTTCAGCGTATCCATCACGCGGTACGACAGTACGCCCGGGATGCCCATGAAGGACAGCGAGGTTGGCGATTCCAGCAGCGCGGACGGCACCAGCGCAGGAGCGCGGCCGTTCTTCAGGTTCGCCTTCAGCTCGTTCATTTCGCGCTCTTTCTCGCGCTCTGAACGGTTCACGCCGACGTCAACGCCGCTGAAGATGCCGAAGTCGAGGCTGCGGCGTGCTTCCAGGCGCAGCGACTTCAGGGTGTCCTTCATGCGTGGCTTCTTCCACAGCGCATCATGGCCCCAGCCTGCCGGGTCCATCAGGGTGATCTTCGATGCGTCGGCGTAGTTCAGGTCAGGCGTGATGCGTGCGAAGCCGTCGCCCAGGCTGAATGCGAAGTTGGCCGCACCGGCAGCGCCGGCGTAGCTTTCGATCACGTTCTCTTCGCGGTCTGCGCTCGAGTAGCTCAGGTCGGTCATGCCGCGCCAGCCGGCTGGCAGGCCGAACGAGGTGTTCCAGCCCAGCGCCTTCAGCTCGTCGTCGCGGGTGTTCAGGTCGTTACGCACGACCATGTTGCCGACATTGATGTTGGCGCCGGTGACCAGCTGGCCGTCGCCCATCGGGGCCAGCTGCACGTTGCTGTACTGCGCGCCCTGCGCACCGCCCCAGTTGCCGCCCAGGCTGCCCATCAGGCCGCGCATGGTTTCGTCTTTCTGGAACTTGGAGTAGTACAGGTCCACGGTGCTGTGGAAGTCTTTGCCTGGACGGAATTCCAGCACGCCCATCAGGCCATCGCGCTTCTGGTTGCGCGAGATGGCGCCGGCTTCGAAGCCGTTCTGGAAGGTGGCGCCATCCGGCACGCCGGTAGCCGGGCTGCAGCCCCAGTCAGGGTGCTGTGCGCAGAAGTTGTCCGGGCCTGCCTGTTCGAAGCCCCACGCCTTGTAGTGCAGGTCCTGGCCAGGCGAATCGAGGTGCGCATAGCCGATCGCAACACCGATGGTATTGTCCGCGAACTGGTCGATGTAGGAGGCGCTCAGGCGTACGCCCTTGCCGCTGCTGTCCGCGTTGAGCGCGCCGTTGGAATTGTATTCACCGCGTGCGTTCAGGGCGATCTTGCGTTCCTTCAGGTCGAGCGGGCGCACCACGCGCATGTCGACGGTGCCGGACAGGCCCTGGCCGATCAGGCCTGCATCCGGGGTCTTGTACACGGTGGCGCTGTTGATCAGCTCCGACGGGAACTGGTCGAATTCGACGCCGCGGTTGTCACCGGTGGTGACCTGCTCGCGGCCATTGAGCAGCGTGCCGGCGAAGTCCGGCGACATGCCGCGGATCGCGATCACCTGCGCGCGGCCCTGCACGCGCTGGCCGGAAAGGCCAGGCAGGCGCGCCAGCGATTCGGCGATACTGACGTCCGGCAGCTTGCCGATGTCTTCCGCGGTCACCGCCTCGACGATGCCTTCTGCGTTCTTTTTCTTGGCGATCGAGCTTTCGATACTGCCGCGAATGCCGGTCACGACGACGGTCTGCGCTTCATCAGACCCCTGCGGCGCCTGCTGCGCGTACGCGGAACCGGACAGCAACAGCGCGGCCGCTGCGATCGGGGTGATGGCAAATGCCTTGTTGCCGTTCCAGCGCGGGCTGGTCGGGGTGCCTGTCTTCTTCATGGATTCCTGGTCTCCGGTAGTGCGTCCAAGTTGTTATGCCAGCCTGTTACCGCGGATTCTCACGGTCGCTTCGTGGATGAATTGGAAACGTTCCCAATTCGCTAGGCTGAATATTGCGACTTTCAAAAATCTTTGTCAATGACAACCACAGGCCAGTCGCAAGCCGGCCACAGTTGACTATTTGTTGTGTGCGTCATTCTTCAGGAAGCTGCCGTACCACTTGCCGCTGCGTTTCAGGCGCCGCTCCTGGGTGTCAAAATCGACATGGGTCAGGCCAAAGCGGCGCAGGTATCCCTCTGCCCATTCAAAGTTGTCGAGCAGGCTCCATGCGAAATATCCCTGCACCGGCACGCCCTGCGCAATCACTTCGCGCACCGCGGCCAGGTGTCGAACCAGGTAATCGCGACGCTCCACGTCTTCGATCTCCCCGTCCGGTCCGACGATGTCGTCGTAGGTCGAACCGTTCTCGGTGACGTAGATCGGGCCTGGCTGGTAGTCGCGGTGGACGCGCTTGAGCAGCGTTACCAGCCCTTCCGGCGACACTTCCCATCCGAACGCGGTGCGCGGCACGCCGTCGCGCGCCACCACGCGCGCATCCAGCGGGCCCTCGCCGGCGGCATGCTCGATCACCTCCGGGAAGTAGTAGTTCACGCCCAGGAAATCGGTCGGCTGCGCGATCTTGTCGAGGTCCCCTGCCCTGACCTCCGGCGCGTACGCGGCGCAGCGCTCCAGTACGTCCATCGGATAGCCGCGGCCGTACAAAGGATCGAGGAACCAGCGGTTGCGCAGGCCGTCGTGGCGCTCCATGGCCGCGATGTCTTCCGGCCGGTTCGAGGCCGCTTCCAGCGGATGCAGGCTCAGTGCAAGACCGACGCGAGCCTGCTCGGCGTTGGCGCGGATCGCCGGCATGGCCAGGCCGTGCGACAGCAGCACGTGGTGCGAAGCCTGCAGCGCCAGCCGCAGGTCCTTCAGGCCCGGCGCATGCACACCTTCGTAGTGGCCGTGGATGACGGTGCACCATGGCTCGTTGTGCGTGATCCAGTTGCGCACGCGGTCGCCCAGGGTGCGGCTCATCACATCGGCAAATTCGGCAAAGCGTTCGGCGGTGTCGCGTTCGCCCCAGCCGCCCCGGTCCTGCAGGAACTGCGGCAGGTCCCAGTGGTACAGCGTGAGCCATGGATCCAGGCCGCGTTGCAGCATGCCATCCACCAGGCGCGAATAGAAATCCAGTCCTTCCTGGTTCGGACGGGAGCCGTGTCCTGTGAAGATGCGCGGCCACGCCACCGAGAAGCGGTAGGCGTTCAGGCCCAGGTCGCGCCCGAGGTCGAGGTCCTGCGGCCAGCGGTGATAGTGGTCGCAGGCGACCGCGCCGCTGGAGCCGTCGCGGACCGTGCCCGGCTGCGCGGCAAAGCGGTCCCAGATCGATTCGACCCGGCCGCCTTCATAGGCGCCGCCTTCGATCTGGTAGGAAGAGGTCGAGCAGCCCCACACGAAGTCGCGCGCAAAGTCGGTTCGCGCAATGTCGGGCAGCGGGCCCTGGTTGTATTTGTCAGTCATGTCGGTCATGCCCTGCTGCCGTAGCGACAGGCGGTGGAAAGGTTTCCAAGTGTAGCAAAGAAAAACGCGCTTGTGCGTTGTCAGAAGCCGTCATCCCGGCAAAAGCTGGGATCCATACTGAGCTACCGAAGCTGGACGCCTCGTATGGCTCCCGGCTTTCGCCGGGATGAGGGTTGTACCCAGTTTGCGTTGGCATCGCTAATTTTTCACGCTGTGGCGGTATCGTCGCGGCGGCTGCGCGCCGGCCTGGCCGGTTCCGGGCCGGGCGGCGCCAGCGAGGCGCGCTCGGTGAGGCTGATCGGGAAGCTGTCGGTGACCGGCCGCTCGCCTCCGTAGCAGCGGTTGAGCAAGGCGTTCACTCCGCTCAGTGCGACGTCGCTCCACGGGATGTGCACGGTAGTCAGGCGCGGCGCGGAGAATTCCGCACCGGGCGTGTCGTCGTAGCCGAGCACCGACACCTGCCCCGGCACCGCAATGCCGTGCTGCTGGAAGCAGGACAGCGCGCCGACGGCCATTTCGTCGTTGGCGCAAAACAGTGCGGTGAACCGGGTGTCGGAGGCCAGCAGCGCTTCGGTCGCCGTCCACCCGCCTTCCGGCGAGAAGTCGCTCTCGGCAATCCACATGCTGCGGGTATCGATGCCGGCCTTGGCCAGTTCGCCGAGGAAGCCATTGATACGCTCGACGTTGTCGGGCGAGGTCGCCGGACCTGCGATGACCGCGATCTGGCGGTGGCCGCGTTCGAGCAGCGTACGCGCAGCCAGCTCGCCGCCTTTGGCGTGGTCCGGGCAGAACGATGACTGCGGCAGGCTGTCGAGCCGGTGGTTGAGCACCACCACGCAGTTCTTCTTGGGGCCCAGCGCGGCGATGTCCTCGTCGGTCAGGTGGTTGCTCATCGCGACCAGTCCGTCGCAACCGCGCTCCAGCAGGAATTCGATGCCTTCGATGGCCTGCTGGCGCGGATCGCCAGCGCCCACGCCGAAGGCCACGACCATGTGCACGCCGGCTTCGCGCAGGCGGTTGTCGATCAGGCCAAGGATCGGGGTGTAGAACGTCCCCTTCAGCATCGGGATATACACCCCGATCATGCGGGTGGACCCGGACAGCAGCGAACGCGCCGCGTGCGATGGCCGGAAGTCGAGCTCTTCGATCGCCTTCTTCACCCGCTCGAGCGTGGCCGGCGACACCGAGCCCTTGCCGCTCACGACACGCGAAGCCGTGCCCAGTCCTACGCCCGCAAGGCGGGCAACGTCTTTAATGGTCGCCACGATTTGTTGATCCTTGGTTATCGGGTGACAGCATACCGCAGCATGGAGCCTGCGAACAGGCCATCAGCGGCCGCCCTTCCACGCAAAGGTCGCCACGCTGCGCGCAGGCAGGGTGTAGTTGAAGCCCTTCCCGTCCAGGCGCACCGTGAAGCTCTTCGCCTCTTTCGCAGGGTTGGCCACCAGCAGCGCGGTGGAACCGTCCTTGTTGCGGAAGGCAGCCGTGTCGAGCCCGCCCACGCCGCTGGTCGAGGCGATGCGATGGGCGCCCGGCCGCACGAAACGGCTGGCATGCGCCAGCGCGTAGTATTCGACGTTGCGGCTGATGGCGCCAGTCTTCGAATCGATCGTTACGACGCCGCGGCAGGTCTTGCAGCCACCGACGAACGGCCCCTTGTTCTCGTCCAGCGCCAGGTTCCACAGCAGCACGCCCTTGGCCCAGCCGCGCGTGCCCTTGATGACCAGCGTGCCGGCGAAGAACTGCAGGTTGCCATCCCAGTCCGGCGCCCAGTCGCCGCCCGAGCATTCGGTGAACCAGGTTTCCTTGTCCGGGTAGGCGTCGTGCAGTGCGCCCATCACGCGCACGTCGCCGCCGTAGCAGTGCCACGCCACGCCATCCACGTACTTGTTCGCCTTCTTGTCGGCCAGCACCTGCGCCGGGGAATACATCTCGTCCCAGTTATGGTCCCAGTCCAGGATGCGGACTTCAGGATGCGCCTTCTCCAGCAGCGGGCCAAGGTGGCCGCCAATGAATGCGGCGCGGCTCTCAGGATCGACGCGCATGCCAGCGTAGTCGGCCGGCTCGAAGTGCGGCTCGTTCTGCAGCGTCAGCGCGAACATCGGCACGCCTTCCGCCTTGTAGGCGTCCACGTAGCGCACCAGGTACTGCGCGAAGGCGCGGTAGGCTTCCGGCTTGAGGCTGCCCTGGATCAGGCTGTCCGAGGTCTTCATCCAGCCCGGCGCGCTCCATGGCGAAGCCATCACCTTGAGCTGCGGGTTGATCGCCAGCGCGCGCTTGACGGTCGGGAGCACGTCGGCGCGGTTCGCCTCGATCGAAAAATTCTTCAGCTCGTAGTCGGTCTCGCCCTTCGGCATATCGTTGAAGCTGTGGTGCTTCAGCGAGAAATCCGAGCCGCCGATGGTCAGGCGCGTGAACGACAGGCCGAGGCCCGGCGTACCGAACAGCTCCTGCATCAGGGTCTCGCGCTGCTTTTCGTTGAGCTTGTTCTGGATGAGCCACGCGGATGAATCCGTGATCGAGGCGCCGAAGCCGGTGATCTCCTGGAAGCGCTGCGAAGGATCGATCTCGATCACGGTGCCTGCAGCCCTTGCGCTGCCGAACATCGCGTCCTTCTCGCGCGACATCAGCTTGGACTGGTCGCCAGTGGTGACCCAGGCCTGCACCGTGCTTGCCGCGTTCGCGCCAAATGCGCAGCCGGCCAGCAGCGGCAGCAGCAGCGCCCGGAGTTTTCTGTTCGTATTACGTGTCATCCTGCTCTCCTTCTTATAGTCTTTGCTCGGTTTCCGGATCAAACAGCGAGATCCGGTTCGCATCCATGCCAAAGCGGATCGCCTGGCCAATCCTGAAAGTGCGGCTGTCGTGCACCAGCGCGGACAGCGCCTGGCCGCCGGCGTCGATCCACACCACCTGGTGATTTCCCATCGGTTCGACCAGGGTGACGCTGCCGGACATCGGCTCGCCATCGGCAATGACCATGTGTTCCGGACGCACGCCCAGTACGGCCTGGCCCGCAGTCGATTTCGCAGCGGCCAGTTGGACCTGCACCGCGCCTGCTGCAAAGCGGCCCTCGCCATCGACCGTGCCGCGCACGAAATTCATGGCAGGCGCGCCCAGGAACCCGGCTACGAACATATTGACGGGGCGCTCATAAACATCGGCCGGAGTGCCTATCTGCTGCACCTGGCCGGCGCGCATGACCACGATGCGGGTGGCCAGCGTCATCGCCTCGACCTGGTCGTGCGTCACGTACAGCATGGTCGAGCCAAGCGCCTGGTGCAGCAGCTTCAGTTCGCGCCGCAGTTCGGTGCGCAGCTTGGCGTCGAGATTGGACAGCGGCTCGTCGAACAGGAACACGCCCGCTTCGCGCACCAGCGCGCGGCCGATCGCCACGCGCTGCCGCTGGCCGCCGGAGAGCTGGGACGGCTTGCGTTTCAGGAGCGGTTCCAGCTGCAGCATCGCGGCGGCGCGCGCCACGCGGCGTTCGATCTCCGCTTTCGGCGTGCCGTTCACGCGCAGGCCGAAGGTCATATTGCCCTCGACGGTCATGGTCGGGTACAGCGCATACGACTGGAACACCATGCCGATGCCGCGTTCGCTCGGATCGGCGTGCGTGAGGTCACGTCCGCCGATCTCCACTCTGCCGCTGGAAGCATCGACCAGGCCCGCGATCGCATGCAGCAGGGTCGACTTGCCGCAGCCGGATGGCCCGAGCAGGACCAGGAACTCGCCCTCCTCCACTTCCAGGTCGAGGTCCCGGATGATCTCGTTGCCGCCTAGCCGGATGCCGAGCTTGCTGAGTCGTACGTTAGACATGCTTTAACCCTTTACCGCGCCGGCCGCGATACCACGCACAAACCAGCGGCCGGAGATGAAATAGATCGCCAGCGGCACCAGCGACGTGAGGATGGTGGCCGCCATGTTCACGTTGTACAGGCGTGTGCCGGTGGTGGTGTTGATCACGTTATTGAGCTGGACCGTCATCGGCAGGTTGTCGCGTCCTGCGAACACAAGGCCGAGGATGTAGTCGTTCCACACGCCGGTAACCTGCATGATGGCCGCCACCACGATGATCGGCAGCGACATCGGCAGCACCAGCTGGAGGAAGATGCGCCAGAAGCCGGCGCCGTCGATACGGGCCGCCTGGAACAGCTCATGCGGCAAGCCGGCGTAGTAATTCCGGAACAGCAGCGTCATGACCGGCATGCTGAACACCAGGTGCACCAGCACGATGCCCGGCAGCGAACCGAACAGGCCGAGCGTGCCGAGCACGCGCACCAGCGGATACATCATCACCTGCAACGGAATGAAAGCGCCCGCCATCAGGATCGCGAACAGCACGGAAGCGCCGCGCGGCTTCCAGAGCGACAGCGCGTATCCGTTCAGGGCGCCCAGCACGATAGGCAGCACGGTCGATGGCACTGCGATCGCCACCGAATTCCAGAAGCCGGCGCGGATGCCCTCGCATTCCACGCCGGTGCAGGCGCCGCTCCACGCCTCGGCCCACGGCTCGATGGTGAACTGGAGCGGCAGCGCAAAGATATTCCCCAGCCTGATCTCGTCCATCGTCTTGACGGAGGTGACCAGCATGACGTACAGCGGCAGCAGGAAGAACAGCGCTGCCGCGAACAGGAAGGCATACAGGCCGATCCGGCCCGGAGTGCGGGTACGGCGCTTCATGCGCGCCCCTTCCGGCTGAGGGCGTAGGCGTACGGCGCGAGCAGCGCCAGCACCGGGACCAGCAGCATGATGGCGCCGGCCGACGCCAGGCCGATGTTGGCGCGGCCGAACAGGTTATCCATGATGAACTTGGCCGGCACTTCGCTGGCCGTGCCGGGGCCGCCCTGCGTCATCGCGACCACGGCGTCGTACAGCTTGACCACGGCGGTGGACAGCAGTAGGAAGGCGGTAGCGATGGTTGGGCCGAGCATCGGGATCACCACCGACAGGTACACGCGCCATGCAGGGATGCCTTCTAGCCGGGCCGCCTTCCAGATTTCCGGATCGATGCCGCGCAGGCCGGCCAGCATCAGCGCCATCACCAGGCCCGAAGCCTGCCAGACGGTGGCGATGACAATGGTGTACATCACCCTGTCGGGATCGTTGAGCCAGTCGAACTGCACGTCGCCGAAACCGGCCTGCCGCAGGGCCTGTCCGATACCGCCGTCAGGCGACAGCATCCACTGCCACACCAGTCCGGTCGCGACGAACGACATCGCATAAGGGTAAAGGAAGACAGTGCGCAGCACCCCTTCCCCGCTCACGTTCTGGTCGATGAGGACAGCAAGCAGGAAGCCGATCACCATGCACGCCACGATGAACAGCACACCGTACAGCGCCAGGTTCTGCAGCGACAGCAGCCAGCGCTCGTTGTCGAACAGGCGCGCATACTGCGCCAGCCCGACCCAATGATCGGACGGGAAGCTGCGCGACCGGGTGAACGAGATCCACAGGGTCCAGAGCACGGTGCCGAGGTAGCCGACGATGACCGTCAGCGCCATCGGCAGCAAGGCTGCGTGCGGGACCAGCTTGCGGGCGCGAAGCATGCGGCCGGCTTAGCGCGACAGCGCAGTGGCGATGCCGCGCTGCGCTTTTTCGACTGGCATGTTGGTGTTCCAGTACGCCGTCAGCACGTCCACCATATCGCCGTTCTGGTCCGGCGTCAGGTACACCTCACCGATGCCGACGTGGCGCGTGCGGTCCTTCATGATCGCCATGCCCTTTTGCGCACAGGCGTCCATCTTCGATACATCGAAGTCGGCGCGGACCGGGATCGAACCCTTCAGGCGGTTGAATTCCAGCTGCGTGGCTGGCGCCACCATCACCTGCGCCAGCAGCTTTTGCGCACGCTGGGCCTGCGGATCGTCCGTTTGCGGAAAGATGAAGGCATCGCCCTGGATCAGGTACGGCGACTTCGCACCGAAGCCGGGAATGCAGCCGTACTCCTTGTCTGCCACCTGGCGCGCGGCAGTGAACTCGCCCTTGGCCCAATCACCCATGATCTGCACGCCGGCCTTGCCACGGATGACGAGAGCGGTCGCATCGTTCCAGTTGCGGCCCGGCGAGCCGGTATCGACGTAGGAGCGCAGGCGCTTGAATGCCAGCAGTACCTTGCGGAACTCGGCGGAATTGATGGCGCGCTGGTCGCGGTCGCGCAGTACGCGCAGGTAAAGCTCGGTGCCGCCGACGTTTGCCAGCACCGCCATGAATACGATATTTTCCTGCCACGACTGGCCGCCATGGGCGAGTGGCACGATGCCAGCCGCCTTCAGCTTGTCCAGCGCGGCGAACAGTTCGTCCATGGTGGCCGGCTCTTTTGCAATGCCAGCCTTCTTGAAGGCGGCCTTCGAATACCAGAACCAGCCCGGCATGTGGATGTTGGTCGGCACCGCGTAATAATGACCGCCGACCTTGATGACGCGGCGGATCGGTTCAGGCAGGGTCCGGTCCCAGCCCTCTTTCGCCGCGATGGCATCGACATTGGTGAGCAGTTCTTCGTCGATCAGGTCGACGAACTGCTTGGAGGTGTTGAACTGCGCTGCGGTTGGCGGGCTGCCGCCGGCAATACGGTTGAGCGCCACGGCGCGCGCCTGTTCGCTGCCTGCAACCGCGGTATCGACCCACACGCCGCCAGCCGCACGATAGGCATCGGCGATCTTGCGGATAGCCGCGGATTCGCCGCCGGAAGTCCACCAGTGAATGACTTCTGCGCGCTGGCCTGCTGCATCCGCCGCGCCCGCCGCGCCCAGGGTCAGCGCCAATGCCAGGGCTAGCTTGTGTGCTTTGTACATCATGTCTCCTCGATGCGGTTTTTGCGGCCGCCGCGCCCGGTGAACGTCAATCGATTGACAGATTGGAAACGTTACCAATTATCGGCCGACTATACCACCCAATGTTTTTGGGTGTCAACGAAGAGCCCGGCGTGTTTACTCTCGTTCGTCATGGTGAAAACCAAACCAGATCAGGTAACTGCTCCACGCGCACTCCTCTGGACATGCCACCATCAATGCGCGTACCGGATTCAACACGATGTAGCCGGAGAGGGCCGCCTTCTGGCAGAGTTATTGCGCGGCTGGGGTCGTTTCGATCTCGTACCCCGCAGCCATCCAGGCATCGATGCCGCCGGACAGCGGGCGGACGCGGTGAAAGCCGCGCTGCATCAGCAGTTTCGCCACGCGCGCCGCCGACACTTCGTTCGGGCACGCGCAGTACACGATCACTTCGCCCGTGGGCGGAGTATCGTGCACAAAGGTCTCGAGTTCGTGGTCCGGAATCGTCACGGCGCCCGGGATGCGCCCTTCCCGCTGCGCCATCGGCGAACGCACGTCGACCACCAGCGGAGCGCCGCCCTCGCTGCGCATCTGCTGCAATTCATGGACGGAGACGCGCGCCATGTCCAGCGATTTGAGGAAGCGATAACGCTCCCACCACTTCGCCCCCACGAACGAGCCAAAGGCAAGCGCAATCAGCAGCACGCCCCATTTGCCCAGCTCTTCCAGTACCCGCAGCAAATCGGCAACCGTGGTGCTGAAGAGAGAACCCAGCAGGATGGCCGACCCGGCCCACAGCAGCGCGCCCAGGCCATCGGCCAGCAGGAACACGTTGCCCCTTGTACCGGTAGCGCCGGCCAGGGCACTGGCGACCGAGGCAAAGCCCGGGATGAACTTGGCGACCACCAGCGACGCCGGTCCGAAGCGCGAGTAAACCGACTCCGTCTGCCGCACGCAGGAATCGGGCGAGAGCGAGATGCGGCATAACATCGCCATGACGCGGTTGCCGTAGCGCTGGCCAGCGCGGTACCAGATGAAATCAGCGATCAGTGCTGCCCCGACAGCAGTGGCCAGCAGCATCCACGTGGAATAGCGGGCGCCGCCGGCGAGTGCACCGGCCACCAGCATGGTGGGATAGGCAGGCAGCGGAGCGCCCAGTTGCTCGATAAAGACGTTGAAGAAGACGACCAATAAGCCAAACTTCTCGATCAGGTCGACGATGAAGGACATAGGTTCACAGGAGGATGAGAAGCGCATCTGCGCGGAGCAAGGCTCCACAGGACACACCAATCCGGGGATTATGACGCAATTTGCGAAACTTCACTCTGAGCAGAACTAATTTCTCCCGGCTGTCGCTGGGTCAGTGCTGCAGCCGCCCCCCAAAACGTTCGTTAAGGTTCCGGAGCATGGGCACCAAGCGATAGCATCTCGCGATAGCTTTCGAACGCACCATTGGGCATACAAACTGACTTCGCACCAGCTTGAACTCATACTGAACCTTCGACCCGCCCCCCCCACGGCAAGGAGATCGAGAATGCGAGCTACCACTCTGTTTTGCCGAAGCCTGACGTCCATCATCGGCCAAGCGTGCGCCGCTGCGTCACTAGTATTTATCCTTTGCACACCGGCTGCGGCCGACACACCGTATGTTATCTACGACAGCGGGCCTCCGCGGGTTTCAACTGGCTATATCAGTGGCATCTTTTGGACGGCTCACGACTTCACTGTCGAATCCTCCTCGACAGTGCTGGCGCTGCGCCTATTCTTGAGTTACAAAGATCCGCAAGACCTCAAAGGCGTGACATGGGAAGTGTACACCGATGCCGGGGCGACTCCAGGATCGCTGTTGAGTGGCGGAACCGCAGTCGGGACGCGTGCGCTGATCGGCCGGGCAAACGAACACCCTTACGGCACATATCAGGTCGATCTCACTCTGCCGGAAATACTTCATTTAGACCCCGGCCGCTACTGGCTTGCAATAAGCACCTTAGGTTCAAGCCTCGATGAGCCCTATATCTACTGGGCCAATTCAGACTCAAGTCTGGAAAATAGCGCGCTTCCCATGATGGTTCGCAGTTTTTACGGTGACGGCACGTGGCAGCCGAACTGGGGACGGCGGGGTCAGATCCGGCAATTCGACAAAACAGAACTTATTATGCCTGACGATGTCAGTGTGGCTGGGTTGGAATGTCTACAGGTGAATCGCAGTTCCCGGCTCAGCAATCGCCCTCACGTTTGCGGGCTATGGCGCCAACCCTGACGTCTGCACGCTTCTCTTCCATTCGCTGGACAGCTCGGCTCACGGTTCGGGAAGAGATGCCAAGATGTGCTGCGATCTCAGCCATGGAGTATGCAGTAGACCAGTACGCTCGCGCAATCGCCTCGTCCCGCTCGGGATAGGCTACAAAATAGACCGGAATCGGCGGTCACGTTTGACCGGAATGGCCGGCCACGATGGGCCGGAATACCCAGGGTGGGGACGGTTTTTTTTAATGAGGAACAGAAAAGTGCGGTGCGCGCGCCCCTTGTAAAGCCTGAGTAGTCAAGTATCGATGCCAGTCCAGCGCCAATATCGGGCCAGGTGTCGCCACTGCCCGACGTATGGCGCGTGCCGCTCCTGTTTGCCGGATCTACCCCGCGAGCGCGTCAGGACGGCCAGAGCTGGCGCCAGCTTCGGGAACGGCGCACCAGCTTCGCAGGCAGTCCGAGTGCACCTACTCCGAGGCCCCTTCGCAAGCAGCGACCTCGTAATTCCACCGCCCACCACGGTCCAGGCAGCTATCAATCGACAGCTCTCGCTTGACCCACATGCCGGCAGCAATGAGCACTACCGCCAGGAACACGAGAAAGCCTACAAAGAACGGTCGCTTCATCGCTTCCTCAATAAATGTCGCAGACGGGGTCAGATCCCGCAGACGGGGTCAGATCCGGCAATGCGGCAAGACAGAACTTATTATGCCTGACGATGTCAGCGTGGCTGAGTTGGAATGTCTGCTGGTGAATCGCAGGCACCGGCTCAGCAATCGCCCTCAAGTTTGTGGGCTATGGTGCCATCCCCAACTCTGCACACTTCTCTTCCATTCGCTGAACAGCTCGGCTCACGGTTCGGGAAGAGACTCGAAGATGTGCTGCGATCTCAGCCATGGAGTATGCCGTAGACCAGTACGCTCGCGCGATCGCCTCGTCCCGCTCGGGATAGGCTACAAAATATTCTTCGAGTGGCCGTGCGGCGGACTTTCTCTGCGCGCGCGGCACCTCGGCAAGGTCGGCCGCCTTAACGCTGTCGAAATGCCCTGCCAAAAAGCCGCCGTCCCCGAGCAGAAATTGATGAGAGACATCTCGTAGCGGACTCGGACACGCCGCTCCTGCTGACACGAAATCGCGGTAGCAGACAAGAGCTCGCTCACGGTCCGATCCGAACTGAGAGAGGAGCCAGTCCGTTTCTAGCCACACGGGCTTGCCGTTCCCGTTGATGACATGGCGGTAACTGCTCCACATCCACTCCTCTGGACGTGCCGCCATCGATGCGCGAACAGGATTCAGCACGATGTAACGGCTGAGTGCCAGCAGATACGTTTCCTTCTGGCAGAGAATTGCCTTGTATCGCCCTTGGAACACGTGGCCAACCAGGCCGTGACGCCGGTTGACGTGCTGAGCGTACGTACTGTTGAGATACCGCATTCCCCGGTGCAGTCCAGAATCCACGGTCTCTACCATCAGATGATAGTGATTGGTCATCTGGCAGTACGCGTAGATGACGAAATTGAACCGCTTGCATGTGGTTCCGAGAATGGTCAGCCAGGCTTCGCGGTCTGCGTCGTCATGGTAGATCGGGCTGCGATGATCGCCTCTGGAAGTGACATGGTAGAGCGCACTTTCGAACTCAAGACGGAGGGGACGGACCATCTGGTGAGTCTATCGCCCGCAATCAGGTCCGCCCCCTGTGCAATCGCATCTCATGTCTATTTACCCCTGTAGTTGAGCCACGACCGGCGATGGTTTAGAAAGTTCAGGAATGTCGCTTTGCCGGACCTGACCCCGTCTTCCGCCAACGCTTCTTGCGCCCATGCGCTGCTACGCGGCGGAACAGCTGTGAGCCAGCGACCGGAAGTCATCTCGTCGCCTGAATACACGCGATAGTAGGTCTCCGTGGTCAGAAAACGGGTGCGGCCGGTCGTGGTGGACGGGGAGCAAGAATTGCGCCGCGACTTAGGTCGCGACACCGAGGAACGATTTTGCCATTGACACTAGCTGGCTAACGGGTGTCCCATCGCTTTGTTCGCTCGCCGTCCTGTTGCTCAAGCAGCGAACTATGTAGTTCTGGCTAAGCGATTAAATCAAAACTGGGAGGTGATTGAACGGCGAC
>DASWYE010000228.1:0-26543 GCA_036405115.1 Telluria sp.
CGGTGCCCAGTGCGCCCGGCGTCATCTGCTCGAAACCGAAGGCCAGCGCGCAGTCGGTGGCGCCGCCCTCCACCGCCTGGCGCGCGAGGTAGAGCGCGGTGGAGCCGGTGGAGCAGTTGTTGTTGACGTTGAAGACGGGGATGCCGGTCATGCCCACCTTGTACAGCGCCTTCTGGCCACTGGTGGAGTCGCCGTAGACGTAGCCGCAGTAGGCCTGCTCGACGTCGGCATAGTCGATGCCGGCATCGTCCAGCGCGGCGCGGGCGGCGATCGAACCCATTTCGTCGTAGGGCGCGCTGGCGCCCGGCTTGGCGAACGGGATCATCCCGACGCCGGTCACAAACACTCTGCTACCCATTGCATCCTCCGCGATAAGCCGGCCGGTCGGCCTGCGCCTGATTATAGGGCAGCAATTTCGTCCATCTTGTTGATTAAATTAGAAGGATCCCTCGTCTCCGGCGGGCGGCGCCTACCACGCTATCCCGCGCATTTGTTGCGGGAAAAGCAGCAACCCGTTCCCTTGCCGCAAGAATTTGATGCCAACATCGCCAGACCATGCCATAATGCGAATCATTCTCATTCACGTTCAGTTATTGAAAGGCTTCCATGTTTGCTTCGACCCCGCGCCGCCCGGTCCGCCTCCTCCGTCCGCTCCCACTGGTTTCGGCACTTCGCATCGCCCTGCTGGCACTGCCGGCCGGTGTCGCGCCACTGGCGCTCGCGGACGACGTACCGCAGGAAGTGCACATCGTCGGCACGTCCGAAAGCGCCTATGCGGTCAAGGCCACCACCACGGCCACCCGTACCGAGACCCCGCTGCTCGACACGCCGCAGTCGATCACCGTGATCACCCGGGAACTCATCGACGACCAGGCGATGCAGAGCGTGACCGATGCGGTCCGCTACGTGCCCGGCGTGGTGCCGGCACAGGGCGAAGGCAACCGCGACACCGCCGTGTTCCGCGGCAATAGCTCCACCTCCGACTTCTACGTGGACGGCATGCGGGACGACGTCCAGTACTACCGCGATTTCTACAATATCGACAGCCTGGAAGCGCTCAAGGGATCGAACGCGATGATCTTTGGCCGTGGCGGTTCCGGCGGCGTGATCAACCGCGTCACCAAGACGCCGCAGTGGCGCCATATCGGCCAGGCCTCGGTGACGATCGGCTCGCACCGCAACCGCCGCGCCACCGTGGACGTGGGCGAGGCCATCAACGACACCGCCGCATTCCGTGTCAATGCGGTCGCCGAGGACTCCGACAGCTACCGCGAGCAGGTCAACATCCGCCGCTTCGGCATCAACCCGACACTGGCATTGCGCCTCGGCGCGCGCACCAGCGCGGTCATCGGCTATGAGCATTTCAAGGACGAGCGGATCGCCGACCGCGGGATCCCGTCGTTCCAGGGCCGGCCGGTCGATACCGACGTGTCGACCTTCTTCGGCAACGCCGACGCCAGCCCGACCTGGGCCAACGTCGACGCCTTCAGTGTCCTGCTCGACCATCAGTTCGCGGGCGGCGCCACGCTGCGCAACCGGACGCGCTATGCGGACTATGACAAGTTCTACCAGAACGCCTTCCCGCGCGCGGTCGACGCCGCGGGCGCCATGGTGCAGATCGGCGCGTACAGCAATACTACCCGGCGCAAGAACTTCTTCAACCAGACCGACCTGGGCTTCGAGGTCCGCACCGGCGCGATAAATCACCAGCTGTTGGCCGGCATGGAGCTGGGCAGCCAGGTGTCGGACAACCGGCGCCTCACCGGCTACTTCATGGACGCCGGGTCGAATGTCACTTCGGTCAGCGTGCCGGTATCGCACCCGGTGGCGACGCAGCCGATCACCTTCCAGCCATCGGCCACCGATGCCAACAACCACGGCAAGGCAACGGTCGCGTCGCTGTACCTGCAGGACCAGATCGAATTCACGCCGCAGTGGCTGGCGGTGGTCGGCTTGCGTTACGACCGCTTCAAGGTCGACTTCCTCAACAACCGCACCGGCGCCACGCTCGACCACACCGACTCGCCAGTGTCGCCGCGCGTTGGCCTGGTGTACAAGCCGCTGCCTTCGGTATCGCTCTACGGCAGCTACAGCGTGGCCTACGTGCCGCGCGCGGGCGAGCAGCTGTCATCCCTGACGGCGACCAACAAGGCCTTCGATCCGGAAGAATTCACCAACCGTGAAATCGGCGTCAAATGGGATGCGACCGGCGACCTCGCCCTGAGCGCGGCCGTGTACCAGCTCGATCGCAGCAACGTGGTGATCGCGGACCCGGCCGACGTGACGCGATCGATCCTGGTGGATGGCCAGCGCGCCAAAGGCCTCGAGATCGGCATCACCGGCAAAGTCACGCGTTCGTGGAGCGTGATGGGCGGCTATGCGTACCAGGACGCGACCATCACCACCAGCCAGTCGGCCAGCGCCAAAGCCGGCGCGCGCCTGGCGCACGTGCCGGAGCATTCGCTCTCGCTATGGAACCGCTACGACTTCTCGCCGTCCTTCGGTGCTGCGCTGGGCGTGGTGTATCGCGGCGAGATCTTCGCATCGACCAGCAACACGGTCCGGCTGCCGGCATTTACCCGCGTCGACGCGGCGTTGTACTACAAGATCAACGATGCGCTTCGCCTGCAGCTGAACCTGGAAAACGCGTTCGACAAGCACTACTACGCGTCCGCCCACAGCAACGACAACATCACGCCGGGCTCGCCGCGCGCTGTTCGCCTCGGGTTGACTGCCAACTTCTGAGGAGCGGGATCAAGCGTCAGCCGGGGAGTTCGCCATCAGGCAGGGCGAACTCGCCGCGTTCGAATGCGGCAATGACGGCTTTCGCATCATCCATGTGCTGCTGGGGAACCAGGATGCGCACGCCGCCGACGGCGGTGGTCCACAGCAGGTTGGTCTGGACCAGGTTGTCGTCGGCGACGACGGCGGGAATCCCGGCGGCAGCCAGGCAGCCCTGCACGATGTGTGCGAAGGTCGGTTCGGGGTAGGCCGCGACGGTGAACAGATCGCGGGCGGTGGGGGCCTCGGCTTCATGGCCGCCTGCTAGCGATGCGAATCCGGCTGTTTGACTTGCGCTCATTGCCAGCTCCCGGAAGTGGACTGTTGAGTCCTATCTTACCCTGAATGCGGGGATGGGGACTGTCCCCGGTGGAAGTTGCCCTACCCCGGCCGATGGCGGCCCCCTTCGCGGGGCCCCCTGCTGAACGGAGTTCAGGGATAGCCGCGCCAACTTCGGACACTCCGCAGGGGTCCCCGCATGCGCGGGGATGACGGAGGCGGCGCGAACACAACCTCCGACGGAGCAATCCTTCTACTTATTCAGGCGGCGCCGGCGGTTTCGCAGAGGGTCAGCTGCGCCTTGCGGATCGGGCAGCTGGCCGCGGCCAGCAGCTCGCGGCGTTCTTCCAGCAGCTCGAACACGGCGTCCTTCGACAGCACGTAGCGCTCCAGCAGCGTGTCCTTGAGCGATTCGATCACGCCCTTGTAGTCGCGGATCGCGGACAGCGTGTAGCTGTACAGCTCATCGGCCTTCTCTTCCACCTGGCGCAGCGTGCTGTCGCCAGCCGCGTCGCTTTGCAGCTGCGAGTAGTCGATCTTCGAACGCGAGTACATCGACAGGCGGTTGACCATCAGGTTCAGCATCCTGGTCGCCTTTTCGATATCGTTCTGGCTGCCGACCGAGATGCCGCGTGCGCCGTAGAACAGTTCCTCGGTCGCCACGCCGCCGTACAGGCCGATCACGTCGCGCTCCAGTTCTTCCAGCGTCTTGAGCGATGCGTCGTCGCCCGACTGCAGCACGTAACCCAGCGCGCCGATCTTCGAGACCGATTCGGTCGAGATCTTCAGCAGGTGCGACTTCTCCTTCACTTCCTCCAGCGACAGGCCTTCGCGCAGGTAAGGGTCGATCTGCATGAAGAAGTGGCCCAGCTCGTGCAGCGCCACGCGCTCGCGCTGCTTTTCCTTGTCGGCCGAGGTGGCGCGGTCGGTCAGGCCGATGGTCGCACGCTCGTAGGCGCGGAACATCACGTCGGTGTTGATCACCAGCTTGTCCTGGATCGAAATCATGCTGGCACGCTCGACCACGGTTTCCAGCAGCGCCGGGCTGAGGTTCGCAGTGATTTCCGCGACCTGGTTCAGGTCCAGGTCATTCCAGTCGACGATGCCCTCTTCCTTGCGCGACAGGAAGCTTTTGAGCAGCTCCGCGCGCTCGCTCTTGTTCGGCAGGCGGAAGTTGATCTTCACCGAGAAGCGGCGCAGCATCGCTTCGTCCATCTCGCTGTTGGCATCGTCGAAGTTCGACGCGACCACCCAGATCACGCCCTGGCCCTTGTCGCTCTTGACCCCGTCCAGCAGGCCAAGCAGGGTGTTGGCGGTGTCGTCTTCCCACTTCTTCTCGCCGCGGCCGCGCGGCACGAACAGGGTCTGCGCCTCGTCCAGGAAGATGATGCAGTTGCCCTTGGCGCAGGCCTTGCGGTACAGCGCGTTGAGCGCCTTGGAACCGCCGCCCACGTAGCCGGATTCGAGCGCCGAGCCGGATGCCGAGATCAGCGGCATGTTCAGGCGCTTGGCCAGGTAGCCCACCAGCTTGGTCTTGCCGGTGCCGGCAGGACCGGACAGCATCACGTTGAATGGCTTGTCGATGTTGTGCGACTTGTACAGCGCACGGTTGCGGATCATGTCTTCCAGGTGCAGCACTTCGGTCTTGATGTCTTCCATGCCGATCAGGTCGTCCATCGAGCCTTTCAGCTTGTCCGGCGAGATCATGCTGGCGCTCGCGCCCATGCCGGGCACGCCGAACTTCAGCACGTACAGGATCAGCACGATCAGGAAGATCTCGAAGGCGTAGCGCTTCAGGAACGACAGCGCGGCGCGGGTTTTGGTTTCGCTGGCATCCTGCAGCACGGCCTTGTGCGATTCGAGGTAATCGTCTTTCGCGATCGAATACGGGATCGCGTTGCGCAGCAGGACCTCACGCTCGAGCGACAGGTGCGAGGTGCTCGGCACCTTCACCACGTGCAGCTCGGGCGCGCCCTTGTACTTGTAGATGTAGCGCGGCGATTCCGACAGCGGCTTGGCCACCATCAGGTAGTCCAGCTTGTCCTTCTGCGCGGACAGCGCGGTGATCTCGGAGATGTCCTGCGAGTACACGACCGGGTTGTCCGCTTGCGGAACGTGATTCTTGTAGACCACCAAGCCGATCGCCAGCGCAGCCAGCAGCACCAGGGCTACGCGCACATAAACATTCTTGAGGGCAATCTGGAGTTTGGTAAAAGTCGGCATTCTGAATATCTACTCTCTATGGCGTAATCGTCGCTTGGGGAGGGGCGCGGCGCTTAACTTTTGCACATGGATTGTGCGGCCGGGCATACGAATTCTGATATCAACCTGATGCCCCAAGGCAAGAGGGATAGGCACACTATACCGTCAAAAAAAAGCTGGGTGCAAACGTTTTTGTGAAAAAGTTTTTCCGCACAACAAAACGTTAGAAACCCTGCAACCACGGGCTTTATACCTTGCAAACATCTGATGGAAAACTGCAAATTCCAGCGTGTTTGGCGCGTGTTTTGACGACAGGGAACATGATACCGGAGTGAGGAAAATCGCGTACGATGCGGCACATTTTGTTACCTCTTCCACATCCGGCCTGGTGCCAGATCGTCATTCCCGCGCACGCGGGAACCCCTGCCGAGCCCGCTCAGCAGCGCGAGCCGGCCAGTGTGCGGGGACTCACGCGGCGGACTTGGCGGCGGCAGCCTTGACGGTGTCGCACAGCGCGTGCAGCTTGACGACGGTGCTCCAGTTGCGCGAAGTGGTGGCGTCGCCGAGGCCGGTGCCGACTGCACCGGCGGCGCGGCTTTGCAGGATGCCGTTCGGACACCACACATAGGCCGCGCGCTTGCCCAGCGCGAGCGCTTCTTCGCCCCAGTCGTTGCCCGGCAGCGGTTCGAGCAGTGCGCGGTCGCGCGGTCGCGTGAGGAAGAACACCAGCAGGCGCGTGGGTTCCTCCACCTCGTGCAGTGGATTCTCGGCCACGACCTGCGCCAGCTCCTCGCTGTCGAGCACCGTGACGCGCGAGGGTACGCCCAGCTTCATCACAAGCGCCTCCTCGATCGCGCGCCGCACTTCCTTGTGTGTGGCCTTGGGGCCCATGAACACCGCGTTGCCGCTGTTGAGCAAGGTGCGTACCTCGCTGAAACCGAGGTCGGCGATGACCTTGCGCAGGTCGGCCATGGCAATGCGCTTGGCGCGCCCCACATTGATTCCCCTCAGCAGGGCGACATAACAGCGTGTGTTCATGAGCTCGAATCGTACCCTTACTCGTAGAACGCGGGCGCGTGCTTGATGGTCGCGTTCTGCTCAAGGTCGTGCTGGATCCACAGCGTCGCCCGGTTCGCTTTCATGAACTGAGCGGCCTCGTCCATCGCCTGCACCGATCGGTCCTTGTCAAAATTAAAGCCCGGCACACGCCGCTTTTCCCAGTTCTGCGTAAAGTGCGCGAGGTCGCCGGACAGCAGCACATTGCCGGTCTTCGGCAGCCTGACGAACAATGCCTGGTGGCCGGGGGTGTGGCCAGTCAGCCGCTTGATCACCACGCTGCCATCGCCGAACACGTCATGGTCACCCGTCAGTTGCCGGACAGGATTGGACTTCAGGGTGGGATAGTTGTCCGGATCGTTGCCGAATTTCGCTGCATCGGTGCCGAATGCCGATTCGTACTCTTCCTTCTGCATCAGCAGCGTGGATTTCGGAAACAGGCCGGCGTTGCCGATGTGGTCGAAGTGCATGTGCGATATGCCGAGCCAGGTGATGTCGGCGGGCGCGTAGCCGATCGTCCTGAGTTGGGCCGCCAGCGTCTGCTCCTTGCGCAAGTGGAACGTCCTGCCGTGCTTCTTGCCGTCCTTCAGCGCTGCCAGGCTGTCCGGCAATCCGGTGTCCCAGATCAGCGTGCCCTTCGGGTGCGCGACCAGGTAGCAGCTGTCGGTCAGGCGCTTGTGCTTGCCCGCGTCGACACCGGGACTGAACACCGAGATGTCGGAGACGTCGATAGTGCCGCAGTCCAGCACATACAGGCGCAGCGATTGGACGGCCGGGTTGGCAGCCAGCGCGGCCGTGCTGGCCAGCAACAGAGCGGCGCACAGGGTAGGCAATCGGAAACTCATCAGGATCTCCTGTCGGGGGGTGGATAAAACGGGCGGCTGGGGGCGTGACGCAATGGCAAGAATACAACAAGCTACCGGCTTGTTGCTGTAAAGCAGACCAAGCCGGGACGAGGTCGAAGCGAGCGCTGCCATGCATGCTAGTATCGTTGTACACACAGGAGGTCCCATGCTATCCAGCCACCGGTTCCTGCCGCTTTCAAAAGT
Organism: Telluria sp.; assembly: GCA_036405115.1. Classification (GTDB taxonomy): domain Bacteria; phylum Pseudomonadota; class Gammaproteobacteria; order Burkholderiales; family Burkholderiaceae_D; genus Telluria. The sequence continues at coordinate 7,368 of DASWYE010000228.1, forward strand.
CGAGGCAGGCATGGTCCTGTCGGACGAGCTGCTTGACGGGCAGGGCCAGGTGCTGCTGCCTGCCGGCGCCGTGATCAGCGCGGCCCTGATCCCACGCCTCCGCGCGCACGGCGTGAGCGCACTGCCGATCGCCTGCGCACCTGCGCCATCGGCGCCGCCCATGGACCGCGACGCCATCCTGTGCCGCGTCGCGCATGTGTTCCGGAGCATCGATCCGCACGACCCCGGCCACGCGCCGTCGCGGGCGCTGCGGCACGCCGTGCTGGCTTACCGGCTGGGCGAGGTGCAGCTGTGAACGCGGTCTCGCCGGAGCAGCTCGCGACCGGGCTGGGGGACCTGCCCTCGCTGCCGGCAGTGGTGATGGAACTGCTCAACAGCATCGACCAGGAGGACGTGGACATCGCGGTACTGGCCAGGAAGGTGTCGCACGACCAGGCCCTGACCGCGAAAACGCTGCGCCTGGCCAACTCGTCCGCCTTCGGCCTGCAGCTCAAGCTGACCACCATCCAGCAGGCGATCACCTACCTGGGCTTCCAGACGACCCGCAAGCTGATCACCACAGCCGCGCTGACCGGCTGCTTCGCGGAAAACCGCTGCCCCGGTTTCGACCACAAGGCCTTCTGGCGCCACTCGATCGCGACGGCTTCGTGCGCGCGCGTGCTGGCGCGCCACCTGCGCGTGAACCAGGATTACGCGTTCACCGCCGGCCTGCTGCACGATGTCGGCAGGCTGGTGCTGGTCAGCGCTTTCCCGGACAAATATGCGCGCGTGCTGGAACATCGCAAGCGCGAAGACTGTACCCTGGTGCAAGCTGAACGCGCGGTGATCGGCGCCGACCATACGACGGCCGGCGCCGCGCTGGCGCGCCACTGGAATTTCTCGGAAACGATGACGCTGCCGATCGCGCTCCACCACGAGCCGGAGACGCGCGGAGCGGGATCCCTGGCAACGATCGTGCACGTCGCCGATGCGATGGTGCACGCGCTCGATGTCAGCGGGGACAAGGATGAAATCGCGCCGGCCGTCTCCCGCTATGCCTGGGCGGCACTAGCCCTGAACGAGGAGACTTGCCTGCACGTGTTCCGCGAGACGGAACTGCAGTTTGCCGGGATCAGCGAACTGCTGCTGGTGGGCTGACCGGACGCCCGGCACGCACCGACGTATTCCTACGCCGGGCGAATGCATGGCGGACAGCCGTGTCAGTGCGCGTAATTGCCGGAGCCGCTGCTGCCGCCCTCGCCCTTGCCCGCGTCTGACGCCTGTGCCTGCTGCCCCTGGCCCTGGCCCTGCGCTGCCTGTGCTGCCTGCTGCGCGGCCTTCTCTTCTGGCTTCGGACGGCCTTGTGCATCGGACAGGCGGTACTTGGTGCGGCGGTCACCCATCAGGTCACGCAGGTCGCGGATGCTCATGCCCGTGACTTCGTGCATGCGGATCAGCAGCGAAGCGCCAACCGGCAGGCGGTGGTGGCGAATCTTGCTGATGACAGGCGGGGCAACCTCGAGCATGCGCGACAGGGCCGCGTCATTCTTCAGTTGCATCTTGCCGAGCAAGATGTCCAGCAGGTGATTGGGGTTGTAACTTTCCTGAGATGCCAATGCATGATGTGCCATGATTTTCCTCATCTATGTTAGTTGAAATGCGCTCTCCGACAGCGCGACCAAACAACCTCCCGTATCTATTAAACAATTATTAGGCTTCACGGCAACGACGATTTGCGATCGCAACAGGCTGGTAATTGTTAAAAATCAAGCTATCGGTCGGAAATTTTGTCACGCGTACATTTCACCACATGAAGACGAATGGCGGCGCACGCAAGAGCGAATTTGCATCATTTGTGAAACCGCACGTTGTCTCAATGAACTCAGATTATCACGAGAAATCGATTTCGATGTCGTTTTGACCACGACGTGAATTGATCTATATTGCATTCGCAGCAATTTCCGAATGCGCGAACGGCTTGTCGCTGACCAATTCGGCCCGCACAAAAGCCTTGCCTGTCCGGCCACGCCGTTCGCGTAGCGACCCCTTTGCGATTTACGGTAAACTTAATCCTCTTGCACGGCCATTCCTCCCCTAACTATGCAGAAAAAAGTGTTTATCAAGACTTTCGGTTGCCAGATGAACGAGTACGACTCGGACAAGATGGCGGACGTGCTGGGCGCGGCCGACGGACTGGTACGCACCGACAAGCCGGAGGACGCCGATGTGATCCTCCTGAACACCTGCTCCGTGCGCGAGAAGGCGCAGGAGAAAGTCTTCTCCGACCTGGGTAGCATCCGCAAGCTGAAGGCCGGCAATCCGGCACTCGTGATTGGCGTCGGCGGCTGCGTTGCATCGCAGGAGGGCGAGGCGATCGTCAAGCGCGCGCCCTTCGTCGACGTGGTGTTCGGCCCGCAAACGCTGCATCGCCTGCCGCAACTGATCGCCGAACGCCGCGCCAGCGGCCGCGCGCAGGTCGACGTCAGCTTCCCGGAGATCGAAAAGTTCGACCACCTGCCGCCTGCGCGCGTTGAGGGCGCCAGCGCTTATGTCTCGATCATGGAAGGCTGCAGCAAGTACTGCAGCTATTGCGTGGTGCCATACACGCGCGGCGAGGAAGTCTCGCGCCGCTTCGAGGACGTGCTGACCGAAGTGGCAGGCCTGGCCGCGCAGGGCGTGCGCGAGATCACGCTGCTGGGCCAGAACGTCAACGCATTCCGCGGCCAGATGGAGGGCGGCGAGACGGCCGACTTCGCGCTGCTGATCGAGTACGTGGCGGCGATTCCGGGCATCGAACGCATCTACTTCGTGACCAGCCACCCCAAGGAATTCACCCAGCGCCTGGTGGACGCCTACGCCCGCGTGGCGCAGCTGGCCAGCCACCTGTACCTGCCGGCGCAGCATGGCTCCGACCGCATCCTCGGCGCCATGAAGCGCGGCTACACGACGCTGGAATACAAGTCCATTATCCGGCGCGTGCGCGCGGTGCGGCCCGACATCACGATCGCCTCCGACTTCATCGTCGGTTTCCCCGGCGAGACCGATGCCGATTTCGACGCGATGATGAAGTTCGTCGCCGATGTCGGCTTCGACAACAGCTACAGCTTCATCTACAGCAAGCGCCCGGGCACGCCCGCGGCCAACCTGCCCGACGACACGCCGCCGGAAGTCAAGCAGCGCCGCCTCGCGCAACTGCAGTCGCTGATCGACGCCCAGACCCGCCGCAACACCGAATCCATGGTGGGCAAGGTCGAACGCATCCTGGTCGAAGGCCCGTCCAAAAAAGGTGGCGGCCAGCTGCAAGGCCGCACCGGTGCCAAACGCCAGGTCGTGTTCCACCCGGGCGAGTCCGGCCAGTCCCTGATCGGGCAACTGGTCGATGTGCGCCTGGTCGAATCCCTCGATTACTCCCTGCGTGGCGAGCTTGTCGCCAACGCGGATCACTTAGCCAAAGCCAGTTGAAAACCAAGACCCCATCCCAGCCGCATTACTTCATCCCCGAGCCACTTGACAACACGCGCCTGGCGCACCTGTGCGGGCCCCTTGACGAAAACCTGCGCCAGATCTCTGCCGCACTGGACGTGACCATCTTCCGGCGCGGCGAAAAATTCATCGTCAGCGGCGCCAACGCCGAGCGCGCGGCGGAGATCCTCGAACGCTTCTACGCCGTCGCCAACAAGGTCGTGCCGATCGAGGAAGTGCAGCTGGCGCTGGTCGAGCAGCGCACCGGGCTCAGGCCGCACATCGAGCCGCCGGAAGGCGAAAGCCCGGCCAAGGAAGAGGAAGACGACGAGGAACTCGTCAGCCCCATCCTCAAGACGCGTCGCCACGACCTGCGCGGCCGCACGCCGCACCAGATCCAGTACCTGAAAGCGCTGCTGGAGCACGACATCAGCTTCGGCATCGGGCCTGCCGGCACCGGCAAGACCTACCTGGCGGTGGCCGGCGCGGTCGATGCGCTCGAGCGCGACGCGGTCAAACGCATCATCCTGACCCGCCCGGCGGTGGAAGCGGGCGAGCGCCTTGGCTTCCTGCCGGGCGACATGTCGCAGAAGGTGGACCCTTACCTGCGGCCTCTGTACGACGCGCTGTACGACCTGCTCGGCTTCGACCGCACCCAGAAGATGTTCGAAAAACAGGTCATCGAGATCGCGCCTTTGGCCTACATGCGCGGGCGCACGCTGAACCACGCCTTCGTCATCCTGGACGAAGCGCAGAACACGACCGTGGAACAGATGAAGATGTTCCTGACCCGGATCGGCTTCGGCAGCAAGGCCGTGATTACCGGCGACGTCACCCAGATCGACTTGCACAAGACCCAGCGCAGCGGCCTGGTCGATGCCATGCGCGTGCTCAGGGACGTGCGCGGCATCGCCTTTACCCATTTCGCCTCCGAGGACGTGGTGCGCCATCCGCTGGTCGCCCGCATCGTCGACGCCTACGAAAACGCCGCCTCCATCGAGGACCTGGCCCCGATCCCCAAACCTGCCACGACCCGCAATGCAAGAAAAAAACAGTCTTAACCTCTCGGTCCAGTACCCCGACCCGCGCCTGAAGGACCTGATCACCCGTCCCAAGGTGCGGCGCTGGGTGAAAGCGGCGCAGTTCGCGCCGGCCGAACTCACGGTCCGCTTCGTCGACGCGGCCGAGGGCCAGGTCCTGAACCGCGAATACCGTCACAAGGACTACGCCACCAACGTGCTCACCTTCGCCTACTCCGAGGACGAGGAAGGCCCGGTCCAGGCCGACATCATCCTGTGCACCGACGTGCTGGAACAGGAAGCAAAGGAGCAGAAGAAGTCGCTGGAAGCGCACTGCGCGCACCTGATCGTGCATGGCGTGCTGCACGCGCAGGGCTACGACCACATGGACGAGGAAGAAGCCGAGGAGATGGAAGGCATCGAAACCGAGATTGTCACCAGACTCGGTTTCCCCAACCCCTACCAGGCCGCATAACCGCCGTCATCCCCGCAAACGCGGGTACCCATGCCGAAGTGACAAAAAGCGGTGCCAGCGCACCAACTCCGGTGCCTCAGCATAGGTACCCGCGTCCGCGGGTATGACGGGTTGTCGATATGCTTAAAAAACAGGCAAATCGCGTTTTGGTGTATCCTATAGACCTTCGCAACAACGGCTTCACGCCAGCATATGCCCGAGTATCCCTCTGACGTCAGAAATGACGGCAAATCCCACCGCTCCCTGTTCGAACGGCTCACCGCCCTGATCGCCCCTGAGCCGGAGAACCGCACCGAGCTTCTCGATGTCCTGCACGAAGTGCACCAGCGCAACCTGATCGATGCCGACGCGCTGTCGATGATCGAAGGCGTATTCCAGGTATCCGACCTTTCCGCCCGCGACATCATGGTGCCGCGCTCGCAAATGGACGTGATCGACATCACCCGCCCGATCGACGAATGGCTCCCCATCGTGCTGGCGACTGCGCACTCGCGCTTCCCGGCCATCGAGGGCGACCGCGACAAGGTGGTCGGCATCCTGCTGGCGAAAGACCTGCTGCGCTACTACGCCGAAGAATCGTTCGAGGTGCGCGACATGCTGCGCCCGGCGATCTTCATCCCCGAATCGAAGCGCCTGAACGTGCTGCTGCGCGACTTCCGCGCCAACCACAACCACATGGCGATCGTGGTGGACGAGTACAGCGGCGTGGCCGGCCTGTGCACCATCGAGGACGTACTGGAACAGATCGTCGGCGAGATCGAGGACGAATACGATTTCGACGAGGAAGAAGACAACATCCTGTCGATCCGCGAAGGCCAGCAGGGTCCGCGCTGGCGCGTCAAGGCGCTGACCGAGCTTGACCAGTTCAACGAGGAGCTGGGCACCCACCTGCAGGACGAGGACGTCGACACCATCGGCGGACTGGTCGCCAACCACCTCGGCCGCATGCCGCACAAGGGCGACGAGTTCACCATCGCCAACCTGCGCTTCGAAGTGCTGCGCGCGGACGCGCGCCAGATCCACGTGCTGCTGGTCGAAAAACTGCCGCAGTCGGACGAAGACCACGACTGATGCGGTTCCGCAGCAAGCCAGCCGCCGCTGAAGCGGTGCGTGCGCCGCGCACCACCGCGCGGCCTATGCTCTTTGCCGTGCTGGCCGGCCTGTCCAGCATCTTCTCCTTCGAACCGTTCGGCTGGTGGCCGGTGCAGCTGGTCGCGCTGGCGTGGCTGTTCTACCAGGTCGGCATGACCACCTCCGTCAAGCGTAGCGCCTGGATCGGCTGGGCCTTCGGCTTCGGCTGGTGCGTGGCCGGCATGCACTGGCTGTACGTCGCGATGAACACCTACGGCGCCATGCCGGCGCCGATCGCCGCGCTGGCGATCGTGCTGCTTGGCGCCTACATGGGCATCTACGGCGCATTCGCGACCGGCGTTGCGTCCTGGCTGCGCAATCGCTGGTCGCTTCCAGTCTGGTCGTTCCTGCTGATCGCGCTGCCGGTCGGCTGGGGCATCGGGGAATGGCTGCGCGGCTGGGTGTTCACCGGCTTCCCGTGGGCGAACGCCGGCTACGCCCACAACATCAGCCCCCTCGCCGGCTACGCACCGATCGTCGGCGTGTATGGCGTCTCGATACTTGCGGCGCTGTGCGCGGCGTGCCTGGCGATGCTGACGCAGCGCGCACGGCTGAAGGCGGTGGGCATCCTGGCGGGCGTGATGGCGGCAGGCTTCGGCCTCACCTACATCGAATGGACCACGCCGCACGGCAAGCCGATGACGGTGCGCCTGCTGCAGGGGGATGTCCCGCAAGACCAGAAATTCGATACGGCCTACATCGCAGATACGCTCAAGCTGTATCAGGACATGATCACGGAAGCTCCGGCCGACCTGGTGGCGACGCCGGAGACGGCCATCGTCCTGTTCCCGCAGCAGCTGCCGCAGGGCTATCTCGGCTCGATCGCCTCGTTCGCGGCGCGCACCGGCAGCTCGGTCATGTTCGGCATCCCGTTCTCGGACGGGCCGATGTCGTATTCGAACAGCGTCGGCGGCGTCAATCCGCAGGGCGAATCCTACCGCTACGACAAGCACCACCTGGTCCCGTTCGGAGAATTCGTGCCGGCCGGCTTCCGCTGGTTCGTCGACCTGATGTCGATCCCGCTGGGCGACTTCACCCGTGGCGCCGCAGTGCAGCCGCCATTTTCGGTCAAGGACCAGCTGGTGCTGCCGAACGTCTGCTACGAAGACACGTTTGGCGAGGAGATCGCCGACCAGTTGCGCAGCGCCGCCTCGCCCGCGACCGTCCTGCTGAATGTGTCGAACCTGGCCTGGTACGGCGAATCGGTCGCGATTCCGCAGCACCTGCAGATTTCGCAGATGCGCTCCCTGGAGACGGGCCGGCCGATGCTGCGTTCCACCAACAACGGCGCGACCGCGATCGTGGACGGGCGCGGCAAGGTGACCCACCAGCTGCCGTTCTACACGCGCGGCACCCTGGCCGGATCGGTGCAGGGCATGACCGGCTTCACGCCATACGTCCGGTTCGGGAACTACCTGTTCCTCGCCTTGTCCGCCCTGGCGCTCGCAGCAGCCTGGTTCACGTCCCGCCGCCGCTAACCCGTCATCCCCGCGAAAGCGGGGACCCATAGTGAGCATCCCGAAGCTGACGAATGTTGAACCACTCGTTCACTTCAGCATGGGTCCCCGCGAAGGGGGTCGCCATCGGCCGGGGATGACGGTGGCGGCGGCCTGACAGCCATCATCACGAGCACCCGAAAACTCAACGAACACCCCCAAAAAACGCTAAAATTGGTTGTTTAGCAAACTCACCCGCGCTGCGCTCCGCGCGCACAGCCACTTCGATCCAATGCTCACTTTCCAACAAATCATCCTGACGCTGCAATCCTACTGGGACAAGCAGGGTTGCGCCCTGCTCCAGCCCTATGACATGGAAGTCGGCGCCGGCACCTTCCACACCGGTACCTTCCTGCGCGCGATCGGCCCGGAGCCATGGCGCGCGGCCTACGTGCAGCCTTCGCGCCGCCCCAAGGACGGCCGCTACGGCGAGAACCCGAACCGCCTGCAGCACTACTACCAGTACCAGGTGGTGCTCAAGCCCGCGCCCGAGAACATCCTCGAGCTGTACCTCGGTTCGCTCGAAGCGCTGGGCCTGGACCTGAAGCAGAACGACGTGCGCTTCGTGGAAGACGACTGGGAAAGCCCGACCCTGGGCGCCTGGGGCCTGGGCTGGGAAGTCTGGCTGAACGGGATGGAAGTCACGCAGTTCACCTACTTCCAGCAGGTCGGCGGCCTCGATTGCAAGCCGGTGCTGGGCGAGATTACCTACGGCGTCGAGCGCCTCGCGATGTACCTGCAGGGCGTGGAAAACGTCTACGACCTTGTCTGGACCGAGTGGGAAGAGAATGGCCAGAAGAAGACGCTGAAGTACGGCGACGTCTTCCACCAGAACGAAGTCGAGCAGTCGACCTACAACTTCGAGCACGCCAATACCGAGCTGCTGTTCGCCGCGTTCGCGAACCACGAATCGGAAGCCAAGCGCCTGATCGAGCTGGAACTGACGCTGCCTGCCTACGAGCAGATCATGAAGGCCTCGCACAGCTTCAACATGCTGGACGCGCGCGGCGCGATCTCCGTGACCGAGCGCGCCGCCTACATCGGCCGCGTGCGCACGCTCTCGCGCATGGTGGCGCAAGCCTATTACGACTCGCGCGAAAAGCTCGGCTTCCCGATGCTGCCCCCGGCCGCAGCCTGATTACAAAGATCACAGAACATGAACCAGACCCTCCTCGTCGAACTCCTGACCGAAGAGCTGCCGCCGAAGGCGCTCGCCAAACTGGGCGCAGCTTTCGCCAGCGGCATTGAAAACGGCCTCAAGGCCCGCGACTTTCTCGAAAGCGACAGCGTCGTTACCGCCTACGCGACCCCGCGCCGCCTCGCCGTATCCATCACCAACGTCCGTTCCACCTCGCCCGACAAGGCGATGCGCGAGAAAGTCCTGCCGGTTGCCGTAGCGCTGGACAAGGACGGCAACCCGACCGCGCCGCTGGCCAAGAAGCTGGCCGCGATGGGCCGCGCCGAACTGACCGTGGCCGACCTCGAACGCGCGCAGGACGGCAAGGCCGAGAGCTTCTTCCTGAACTACACCGCAACGGGCAGCGCGCTCGCCGCCGGCCTGCAGCCGGTGCTGGAAGAAGCGTTGGGCAAGCTGCCTATCCCGAAGGTGATGAGCTACCAGCGTCCGGACGGCGCCACCGTGCAGTTCGTGCGCCCGGTGCACAAGCTGATCGCCCTGCATGGCGAAACCGTGCTGCCGGTATCCCAGCTTGGCATCCATGCCGGCAACGAAACGCTGGGCCACCGCTTCCTGGCGCCGCGCGGCGCGATCCGCATCGCGCATGCCGACCAGTACGCGGCCACGCTGGAAAACGAAGCGAAGGTCATCCCGAACGTGGAAGCGCGCAAGGAGAAGATCCGCGCCGCGCTGCTGGCCAAGGCCGGCTCCGACAAGGTGCTGATGCCCGAATCGCTGCTGGACGAGGTGTCGGCGCTGGTCGAGTGGCCGGTCGTGTACGAATGCCGCTTCGAGGAAGAGTTCCTGTCGGTGCCGCAGGAATGCCTGATCCTCACCATGCAGACCAACCAGAAATACTTCGCCCTGACCGATGAACAGGGCAAGCTGCGCTCGCGCTTCCTGATCGTCTCGAACATCGAAACCAACGACCCGCAGCACATCATCGGCGGCAACGAGCGCGTGGTACGCCCGCGCCTGTCCGATGCCAAGTTCTTCTTCGAGCAGGACAAGAAGAAGTCGCTGGAATCACGCCTGCTGCACCTTTCCAACGTCGTCTACCACAACAAGCTGGGCACCCAGGCCGAACGCACCGAGCGCGTGATGTCGCTGGCCGGCTCGATCGCGAAACGCCTCGGCTACGACGTGGCGCTGGCCGAGCGCGGCGCACTGCTGGCCAAGGCCGACCTGCTGACCGACATGGTGGGCGAGTTCCCCGAGCTGCAGGGCATCATGGGCACCTACTACGCGCGCCACGACGGCGAGCACGAGGAAGTCGCCCTGGCCGCGTCCGAACACTACCAGCCGCGCTTTGCCGGCGACACCCTGCCATCCACGCAAACCGGCACTGCCGTCGCGCTGGCCGACAAGCTGGAGACATTGATAGGCATCTGGTCCGTTGGTCAACAACCGACTGGGGAGAAAGATCCGTTTGCGCTACGCCGGCATGCGCTTGGCGTCATGCGCATGCTCGTGGAAAAGCGTTTGCCAATACTGTTCACCGAACTGCTCTCGCTCGCATCAACTATCTTCGAGCAGCACCCAGGGTTTAAAAACCCTAGCGCGGAACTCAAAGTCTTCATGATGGATCGCCTTCGCGGACTCCTGAGAGATCGCGGCTTTACTCCAATTGAAGTGGAAGCCGTTCTGGCTACCGAGCCTGATTTCGTCGGCGACGTCATACAGAAGCTGGAAGCAGTGAGGGCATTTGCTGCCTTGCCAGAAAGTTCATCTCTGGCAGCCGCTAACAAACGCATAAATAACATTCTTAAAAAAACCTCTGTCTTCGATGCTGTCGTGAAGCAGGAGCTGCTTAAAGAAGAAGCTGAAAGAAGCCTCTACACTTCTGTTGCGCGTATCCGTCCAATAGTTGAAGAAGCATTCCGCGCGCATGACTACAAAACTGCGCTGATCACGCTTGCGCAAGTTCGCAATGACGTGGATACATACTTTGATCATGTCATGGTGATGGCCGAAGATAGTGCTCTTCGCACGAATCGTTTGGCGCAGCTCGCGTCTCTTCATCACATGATGAACCGCGTCGCCGACATCTCCAAGCTCGCTGCCTGACCATGAAGCTGATCATCCTCGACCGCGATGGCGTCATCAACTACGACTCGCCGGAATTCATCAAATCCCCCCAGGAGTGGATTCCGATTCCCGGGTCGCTGGAAGCGATCGCCCGCCTGAACCAGGCCGGCTACCGTGTGGTCGTGGCGTCGAACCAGTCGGGCATCGCGCGCGAACTGTTCGACATCACCACCCTGAACGCCATCCACCAGAAGCTGCACAGCAGCGCGCAGCAGCTGGGCGCATCGGTGGATGCGATCTTCTTCTGCCCGCACGCGGCCGTGGACAACTGCGACTGCCGCAAGCCCAAGTCCGGCATGTTCGAGGAAATCTCGAAGCGCTTCAAACTGAGCCTAAAAGGCGTCCCCACCGTCGGCGACTCGCTGCGCGACCTGCAGGCCGGCTTCAAGAGCGGCTGCACGCCCTACCTGGTCCTGACCGGCAAGGGCCAGAAGACCTACGAGACCGGCGGCCTGCCGCCCGGTACGCAGGTGTTCCCCGACCTGGCCAGCATGGTCAATTCCCTGCTCAAGGTGAATGCCGCCGCGGCCCACATCCCTATCTGACCATCCCGGAGATATCGTTTGCGCACTGTCATTCCGTTCCTGCGTTCGGCCCTTTTCGTCGGCATCATGCTGGCTGCCACCGTCATCTGGGTCGTGCCCTGCATGCTGGCGGCGCCGCTGCCCTATAACAAGCGCTACTTGGTCACGGCGCGCTGGAACGTCTTCTGCATCTGGCTTGCCAAGGTCCTGTGCGGGATCGACTACCAGGTCAAGGGCTGGGAGAACCTGCCCGACTCGCCGGCGATCCTGCTGTCCAAGCACCAGTCGGCGTGGGAGACCGTGTTCCTGCTGCAGGCGATGCCGCGCCCCCTCGTCTACGTCTTCAAGAAAGAGATCCTCTACATCCCGTTCTTCGGCTGGGGCATGGCGCTGCTGCGCATGATCCCGATCGACCGCAGCCGCGGCAAGAACGCGTTCGAACAGGTGGTCCGCATCGGCAAGCGCAGGCTGGCCGGCGGCCAGTGGGTGATGATGTTCCCGGAAGGGACGCGCATCCCGGTCGGCGAAAAAGGCAAGTACAAGACCGGCGGTACGCGCCTTGCCATCGCCACCGATACCGTTGTGGTACCGATTGCATTAAACTCTGGTGAGTGCTGGCCCAAGAACTCATTCACCAAACGCCCGGGCGTGGTCACGGTATCAATTGGCAAGCCGATATCGCCGAAAAACCACACCCCCGAAAGCATGATGCAAGAGGTCGAAACTTGGATAGAATCAGAAATGCGCGTCATTTCGCCTCACGCCTACAGCGCTGGCTGAAGGAAGCAGCTGGCGCGCGGACCAATGCATCATCACCGCGCCAGTACATGACCTCAGCACCCAAGAACGCCTCGCAACTCGAACTCTTCGCCCAGGATTTTTTCGCTGCACTGGAGCCGGCTCCCCGGCCCCTTCCCCAACAGCCGCTGTTCAAGGCTCCGCCCAAAGTGGAGCCGATTCCGCTGCTGCCACTGCAGCCGCTCCAGCCGCTGTCTTCGCCCAAGCGCCAGATCCAGCTTGGCACGCACACCGTCGAATATGAGCTGAAGCGCTCCGCGCGCCGCACGATCGGATTCATGATCGACGACGCCGGGCTGCACGTCACCGCGCCCAGGCGCCTCACCCTTGCCGAAATCGACAACGCGATCCGCGCCAAGCAGCGCTGGATCGTGTCCAAGCTGCTCGAGCGCGGCGAGCGCCGCGCCATCCGCGCGGAAAAGCCGGTGGTATGGGTGGATGGCGCGAAGCTGCCCTACATGGGCGGCGAGATCACCTTGCGGCTCGAGGATGCGTCGAAGAGCCACTGCTATTTCGATCCGCTGCTGCAGGAGCTGACGGTGGGCGTGGTGCCCGGACTGCAGGAGTGGCAATTGGTGGAACGCGTGCGGCTATGGTTCGAGTCGCAGGCGAAGAAGGTGTTCCGCGAGCGGCTGGACCACTACGCGGAGCGGATGGGAGTGACGTACAAGGCGTTCGCGCTGACGTCGGCGGGTACGCGCTGGGGCTCGTGCACCGTCGAAGGAAACATCCGCCTGAACTGGCGCCTGATGCACTACTCGCTGCCGCTGATCGACTACGTGGTCGCGCACGAGCTGGCGCACCTGCGCGAAATGAACCACAGCCCGCGCTTCTGGGCGACGGTGGGCACGGTCTATCCCGACTACGAGGGCGCCAAGGCGGCCCTCAAGAAACGCTCCGCCGAACTCCCCATCATCTTCGCATAGGAAGGGGACTGTCCCCGCATGGGGACTGTCCCCCACCCCGATTACTTCGAGACGGTTTTCAGCGCGCGCAGCGCATCGGTGCCGGAGCCGAAGCTGACCGGCGACTGCGCCGCCATCCACGCAAACGCCGCATAGGCCGCCGCCGTCTGGTTGATGCGCGCCGGGACGATCTTGTCGAAGGTGTCGTCCGGCGTGTGGTGCAGGTCGAAGTAATCTTCGTTATTCAGCCCCAGGCCGAAACTCGCCGTGCCGGCCGCCTTGAGCACGCCCATGTCCGGCCCCGGATGCGCGTCGTTGTCGCCCATCGCGACGCCCAGCGGCGCCAGCACCTCGTACATCTGCTTCACCACCGGCAGCGCCGCCGGCTGCACGTACGAGGAGAAGCGCACCACCGGGCCCTGGCCCGAGTCGGCTTCCGCCGCAGCCTGGATCTTGTGCAGCTCCCTGGCGTGCGCGTCGTGGTAAGCCTTGCCGCCGATGAGGCCCTGCTCTTCGTTCGCGTACAGCACCACGCGGATCGAACGCTTCGGACGCAGGCCCTGGCGCTTGATCATTTCGGCCGCGGCCATTGTGATCGCGACGCCTGCGCCATCGTCGATCGCGCCGGTGCCCAGGTCCCACGAGTCGAGGTGGCCGCCGATCAGCACGTATTCGCCGCTCTTGTCGGTGCCGGTGATCTCGCCGATCACGTTATGCGAGGTGTAGGTGCCTTCGTTCTCGGCGCCCAGCGTCAGCTTGAGGGTGACCTGCTTGCCCCGCTCGAGCATGCGCACCACCTGGTCGGCGTCCGGATTGGAGATGGCGGCAGCCGGGATCTTCGGGATGCCATCCTGGTAGCGCATCATGCCGGTGTGCGGGAAGCGGTGGCTGTCGGTGCCGACCGAGCGGATCACGAGCGCTACCGCGCCCTTCTTCGCAGCTTCCGACGCGCCCTGGCTGCGCCCGGCCTGCACCGAACCATAGTCGCTGGCCTTCTGCATCTTGTGGTCGATGAAGGCGATCTTGCCGCGCACCGCGTCGTCGGGCGCGGCGACCAGGTCCTTCAGGGTCGCGAAGCGCACGATGTCGGCAGTGATGCCTTCAGCCGGCGTACCCACGCTGAAACCAAGCGCGGTGACCAGCAGCGCCTGCGGATACGGCGCCACGATTTCAGCCGTCTCCACGCCGCGCGTCCACACCGGGAAAGTCACCGGCTCCTTCCACACCTTGTCGAAGCCCAGCTCCTTGAACTTTGCCTCCGCCCACGCCACGGCGCGCGCGTCGTTCTTGGAACCAGCCATGCGCGGGCCGATTTCGGTCGTCAGCGATTCCAGGATGCGGTAGCTCAGGTTGCCGCCGTGCGCGGCATCGCGCAGCGCGGCGGCGGTCTGCAGGTCCTTGGCGGACAGGGTCTCCGCTGCGAACGCAGGGACGGCAAACAGGGCGGCGACGGCCGCTGTCATTACGTACTTACGAAACTGCATTTGCTTCTCCGGGGGTGTGGGCAAACCTCTAGCGTATCAGAGGCTACCCATCCTTGTCGAAGCCAAATTTCCGCTCAGGAGATGCAGGGAGCGATCAGTGCCAGGGTGCGTGCAGTTGCGCCGCGGTGGTGGTTCGCGAATGCGGCTGCGCGCTCGCCCATGGCGGCACGCTCGGGCCCATTGGACAACAGTGCCAGCGCTGCATCGACCAGTGCAGCGGCATCGGCGACGCGGCGTGCGGCCCCTGCGGCGACAGCCTGTTCGCTCACCTCGAGGAAATTGAAAGTGTGCTCGCCGATCAGGACCGGCTTGCCGAGCGCGCAGGCTTCGATCAGGTTCTGGCCACCCAGCGGCTGCAGGCTGCCGCCGATGAACGCGACATCGCTGGCGGCGTAATAAGCAAACATCTCGCCCATGGAGTCCCCCAGCAACACATCGCACCTTACCGGGTCATCCGGCCCAAGCGCCGAGCGACGCTGCACCGACAGCCCGGCCGCGGCGACCAGTGCGGCCACTTCGTCGAAGCGCTGCGGGTGACGCGGCACCAGCAGCAACAATGGCCGCGCACTCGCATCGATGCGTGCAAACGCTTCGAGGATGGGTTGCTCTTCGCCGTCGCGCGTGCTCGCGCACAGGAACACCTTGCGTCCGCCGAAGCGTTCGCGCATCCAGACGCCAAGGTCGAGGGCCGCTTGAGGAACAACCACGTCGAACTTGATCGAGCCGGTCACGCCGACATTGGGCGCACCAAGCGAGCGGATGCGCTGTGCGTCGTCCGCGGTTTGCGCCGCCACCACCGGAACCGAGCGCGCAGCCTCGGTCATCAGCTTGCCGAAGCGCTGTCCCCGGCGCAGCGATCGTTCCGACAGGCGTGCATTGACCAGTGCGACAGGCACATCCATCGCCTTGCAGGCGGCGATCAGGTTCGGCCACACCTCGGTCTCCATCAGGATGCAGATCGACGGAGAGTAATGACGGACGAAGCGCGCCACGATAAAGCCGATGTCGTATGGAAGATAGGATTGCACCAGCCGGTCGCCATGCCTGGCGAACAGGCTGCGGCCGGTGGCACGGCCCGTCGGGGTCATGTGCGTCAGGAGGATGCGGCTTTGCGGATAGGCAGCCAGCAGCGCATCGACCAGCGGTTCGGCAGCGCGCGTCTCGCCCACCGACACCGCGTGGACCCACAGCGTCATCTGGCCGGACCGGGCGGCCTGGCTGTAGAAACCGAGCCGTTCGCCCCAGTGCGCACGGTAACCCGGCTCCTTGCGGCCGCGCAGCCACAGCCGCAACAGCACCAGCGGCAAAGCCAGCACCCACATGAATGAATAGAAAGCGCGCATCAGGCCAGGCGGCGGACCGCGTCCAGTACTTCCTCCACCGTTGGCGGAGCGCCCTGGTCGCCCAGGTTGATGATGTTGGGCGACCAGTTCCCTTCCGTCTTCCACTTCGGTGAGTCGCAGTACAGTTCAATGGTAGGCCGCACGAAGGCCGCCGCGATGTGCGTCAGCCCGGTGTCGACGCCGACCACCAGTGACGCATGGCGCGCCAGTTGCACGGCCTCGTCCATCGACAGTTTGGGCAGCACCGTGGCATTTGGCAGCCCGGCCGCCAGTGCCTCGGCATCGGCCTTCTCGGCCGGGGAGCCCCACGCCAGCAGGACCGGTTTCGGCGCCAGCGCGCGGCCGACAGCGATCCAGTTCGCGGGCGCCCACTTCTTGGCGGCGCGCGCGGTACCGTGGAAGAACACGGCGTAATCCTGCTCCGGCATCCAGGCCGGGCGCGCATCGTCACCGGATGGCGGAGGGAGCCCGAAGTCGGCCGGTTCGTCCGGCGAATACCCTAGCGCGCGCGCGGCGACGATACGGCCGCGCTGCACCGCGTGCGTGCGCGGATCGGTGGGAATGCTTTTGGTGTGGAAGATGCGCGAGATGCCTTCGTAGCCCGAACCTTCGCTGCCATTGGCCATGCCGACCTTGTTATGGGCGCGCGCCGCGCCCATGATGATGCCGGTCTTGAGCAGCCCCTGGGTGTCGAACACGTAGTCGTACTGCTCCGCGCGCAGCGTGCAGAAGAACGCTTTCATTTCGGCGCGCGTCTCGGCCTTGAACAGGCCCTTGCGCCAGCGCCGCAGCGCCCACGGGATAATCCTGCGCACACCCGGATTCAGGCGCACCAGGCTGACGTAGCCTTCCTCGACCACCCAGTCGATCTGGGCCTCGGGGAAGTGGCGGTGGATGTCCGCCACCATCGGCATGTTATGCAGTACGTCGCCCAGGGAGGAGACGCGGACCAGGAGAATCTTCACGCGCGCGTTCTCAGAAAGGCAGGACGGCGTCAGGCTTCGCGGCCACGATCACGCGGCGGAATTCGCCCTGGATGCGGCGCAGTGCTTCCGGCGATTCCGCCTCGAAGCGCATCACGATCACCGGCGTTGTGTTGGACGAGCGCGCCAGGCCGAAACCGTCCGGATATTCGACGCGCAGGCCGTCGATGGTAATGATCTGGTCCGAGCCCGGGAAAGTCGCATTCGCGCGCAGCTTGTCCATCAGCTCGACGTTTTCGCCTTCGCCCAGGTGCAGGTGCAGCTCCGGCGTGCTGTCCGATTGCGGCAGCGCGTTCAGCACCACCGACGGGAACTGCATGCGGGTCAGCAGCTCCATCAGGCGCGCGCCGGAATACAGGCCGTCGTCGAAACCGTACCAGCGGTCCTTGAAGAAGATATGCCCGCTCATCTCGCCGCCCAGCGGTGCGCCGGTTTCGCGCAGCTTGGCCTTGACCAGCGAATGGCCGGTCTTCCACATCAGCGGTTTGCCGCCATGCTTCGCGATCCATGGCGCCAGGTGGCGCGTGCACTTCACGTCGAACAGGATCTGCTCGCCCGGGTGGCGCGTCAGCACGTCCTGCGCGAACAGCATCATCTGGCGGTCCGGGTAGATGATCTGGCCGTCCTTGGTGACGACGCCGAGGCGGTCGCCGTCGCCATCGAAGGCGATGCCGATCTCGCAGTCGGTCTCGCGCAGGCAGCGGATCAGGTCCTGCAGGTTCTCGGGGTGCGCCGGGTCCGGGTGGTGGTTCGGGAATGTGCCGTCGACTTCGCAGAACAGCTCGACCACTTCGCAGCCCATCGCGCGGAACAGTTGCGGCGCGAACGCGCCGGCCACGCCATTGCCGCAATCGACCGCGATCTTGATCGGGCGCGCGATCTTCACGTCGCTGACGATACGGTCGATGTAGGCCTGCGCGATGTCGTGGGTGCTGTAGCCGCCCGGAGTGACGGCACTCACCGCGTCCTGCGCCTGGATGGTGTCGTACAGGCCGGTGATCGCGTCGCCGTAGATCGCCTCGCCGGCCAGCACCATCTTGAAGCCGTTGTAATTCGGCGGATTGTGGCTGCCGGTGACCATGATGCCGGAGCGGGTTGGCAGCACATTGGTCGCGTAATACACCATCGGCGTGGCCACCACGCCCAGGTCGATGACATCGACACCGGCGCTTTGCAGGCCTTCGGCCAGTTTCGATGCCAGTTCCGGACCGGACAGGCGCCCATCACGTCCGATCACCACCGTCTTCTCCCCTTTCGCCAAGGCTGCCAGGCCGAATGCGTGCCCGATCTTTTTCGCGATGCCGCCGTCCAGCGTACTGCCGATCACGCCGCGGATGTCGTAAGCCTTGAAAATCGATTTGGAGAGTGGAAGCATGGGTTCGTCGTTGGAATATGGATAACCGGGTGATTGTAGCGGCTCGGGCCCGGGTTTGGAACCGCGCACCGTAAACGAAAACTCCCCGCGCCGGGCGGGGAGTTATCCGTCAGTCCCATAAAACGGGGACAGACCCCATTTTGGGCGCGGGGGTGCTCAGACGCGCAGCTTGTCCATCGACTTGCCGCTTTCCACCCAGTCCTTGACCCACTTTGGCTGGCGGCCACGGCCGGTCCATTGCTGCGAGGCGTTATCCGGATGACGGTAACGCACGGCTACGCTGCTGCCCTTGCCGCGGGTATTGGCGACCAGGTCTTTCAGCGGAACGCCGACGCTTTGCGCGATGGCCAGGATCTGCTCGCGCGCCTTTGCCACTTCCTGATGCTCGCGTTTCTTCATTTCCTGTTTGATTTGGTCCTGCAGGTTGCGCAAATCGCCGAGGGACATATTCGAGAGATCCATCATGATTCCTTATTCGTCAGGTTGAACAGCGAGTGATAAAAGTCACCAATTGTCGCAATATACTACATTTGCGACTGAAGTCAGCCCTTCTTGCGGAAAATCAGCCAGCGCGGGGACTTGAATCGAACAATACGCGCATAAAGCCACACATAACTGACGACGAACAAGAAACAGAAAGAAATGAGGATGTTAGTCTGCTGCCAGAATATCGTCGCCGGTATTACCGCCATCAGTGATAGCAGCCACAAATACGGCGAGGTCAGCGAATTGCGGCGCATCAGGGCGCGCGCCTCCTTGCCGCCGATCGCCCACACGACAATACGGCGGAATATCAGGCTGTGCAGGTGAATACCGTCCGGCATCGCCGGCGATTTGCCGCGAATGAACATGCGCCGATAAGCGGAGAATATCGTTTCAAAAGCTGGATAGATTAATAACAGCGCCGCGTACCAGGTCGACACTTCCGGATTGCGCA
>DASWYE010000229.1:0-11819 GCA_036405115.1 Telluria sp.
GCAGGTAGTACGCATCGGTGGTGGGTATGTGCACGCTGACGTCCCTTGCTGGCGGGTCGGCGGTGACGCGCGTGATTCCGCGCTGCTCCAGCAGGTCGGTGGCGGCAGGTTCGAACCACGACACATGGCGCGCCTCGCAGGCTATCGGGCAGGGCAGCACTTGTGCGGCATGCGCCAGGAACGCACTTGCCAAGGCCGCGTCGAATTCCAGCCGGGGCGGCAATTGCACCAATACCCAGGCCAGCTTCGTGCCCAGCGCCGCGACCTGTTGCGCGAACCTCTCCAGTTCTTCCTGTGCGCCGGCCAGCCGCTTGTCGTGCGTGACCGTGCGCGGCATCTTCACGGAGAACTGGAACCCGTCCGGCGTGGACTGCGCCCAGCGCGCATAGGTCTGCACCTTGTGTTCGCGGTAGAACGAGGAGTTGATCTCGGTGGCCGTGAACACGGCGGCATAGCGTTCGAGGTGGCTGCCTTCGGCAGGAAAGGAGGGGGCATCGTGGCGCGACAGGCTCCAGCCTGCGCAGCCGACGCGGCATCGTTCGGTCCAGGGATCGCTCATGAGGATGAGCTTAGAGGATGCCCCGCAGGTCCGTCGCACGCAAGCGGAGTGGGAGCGAAAAAAAGGGGAATGAATTCCCCTTTCAATATTTACGCCCGGCGGCGTTCCACGTTCGGCCTGTCGTTCGGCTCGCGTGGCGGCGCCAGTTCGATCGGCGACTCGTATTCCGGATGCAGGCCATGGCGTCCCTCGTACACCTTGCGGATCGCCGCCATGTCGGCTTCCTGGTCTCCGGTCAGATCGAGGTAGCTGAATACGCCAATCTCCTTGTTCGGGAAGTCCATGTACACGACCAGCAGCGGGACCTTGGCCGCCACCGCCAGGTGATAGAAGCCGCTGCGCCAGTTGGGACGGTAGCCGCGCGTGCCTTCCGGCGCCAGCGCGACCCAGAACCACTCGTGCTCGTGCATGACCTCGGCCAGGCGCTGCGTCGCGCCCGTCGATGCCCGTCGTTCGACCGCAACCGCGCCCCAGCGACGCAGGACCGGTCCGATGGTCTTGCCCGCGAAGCCATTGAACAGGGCCTCCTTGGCCAGCCAGCGGAACGGCAGGCCGATCGCCCAGCGCGCGAACAGCCCGATGAATACGTCCCAGTTCGAAGTGTGCGGGTAGAACACGGCCACCCCATGCGGCCCCGGCAGGGGCTTGTAGCGCACGCGCCATCCCATCATGTGCAGGATGCGCAGCGATACGCGCTGGCCCAGGCGCGGCAGTTCGGCAACGCGCAGCAGGTAGGTGTCGTCTTTCATTTACTTACCACGTGGAAATAGTGGGGCATTATATCGCGCGCATGCGGCGCCCCCCAAAGCCTTGCCGGAATGGCCACCGTCGGGTATGTTGCGCGGATGACTATTACCATCTACCACAATCCCCGCTGCAGCAATTCGCGCGGCGCGCTGGAGCTGATCCGGGAGGCCGGCATCGAGCCGGCCATCATCGATTACCTCGCCCATCCACCCACCCGGGAAGAGTTGCGCGACCTGATCCGGCGCGCCGGACTGAGCGTGCGCGAGGCGATCCGCGACAAGGAACCGGTGTACGCAGAACTTGGGCTGGGCAGCGCGGGTGACGAAGCACTGCTTGACGCCATGGTCGAGCATCCCGTCCTGATCAACCGCCCGTTCGTCGTGACACAGCGCGGCGTGCGCCTGTGCCGCCCGCCCGGCCTGGTGCGCGAGATCCTGCCGTGAGGAGCGCGCAGTGTCGTGGTTGATCCTGCTGGTCGCCGGCCTGCTTGAAGTGGTCTGGGCAGTCGGGCTCAAATATACCGAGGGGTTCACCAGGCTGGTGCCATCCGCCATCACGCTGGTGGCCATGGCTGCCAGCGTGCTCCTGCTGGGCATCGCGATGCGCCACCTGCCGCTTGGAACGGCTTATGCGGTCTGGACGGGCATAGGCACGGTCGGCACCGCCATTGTTGGCATGTTCCTGCTGGGCGAGCCGGCCGGCGCGCTGCGCATCGCCTGTATTGGCCTCATCGTCCTGGGCATCGTGGGACTCAAGCTGGTGACGCCGGGCTGACCGATGCAGACGATCTCGATCATCGACTCCCATACCGGCGGCGAGCCGACCCGGCTCGTGATCGGCGGAGGGCCGGAGCTTGGTGGGGGGCCGCTGGCCGAACGGGTGGCGCGCTTGCGCGGCGGGTACGACGGCTTCCGCAGCGCAGTGGTGTGCGAACCGCGCGGATCGGATGTGCTGGTGGGAGCGCTGCTGTGCGAGCCGCATGCGCCGGATTGCGCCGCCGGGATCATCTTCTTCAATAATGTCGGCTACCTGGGCATGTGCGGCCACGGCATGATCGGGGTGGTGGCCTCGCTGGCCTTCCTCGGGCGCATCGGCCCGGGGCGGCACCGGATCGATACGCCGGCGGGTGTGGTGGAAGCGCTCCTGCATGACGACGGCAGCGTCACCATCGACAACGTGCCGGCACGGCGCACGCACAAGGGCGTGCAGGTCGAGGTGGACGGCTACGGCATGGTCACCGGAGATGTGGCATGGGGCGGCAACTGGTTCTTCCTGGCGCATGCGCCTGGCGGCATGGCGCTGGACGTATCGAACGCGGAGGCACTGACGGCATATACCACGGCGATCGGCTGCGCCTTGCAGCGGGCTGGCATCACGGGCGAGGGCGGGGCGCTGATCGACCACGTCGAGCTGTTCGCGGAAACGCCGACCGCCGACAGCCGCAATTTCGTGCTTTGTCCGGGCAAGGCCTACGACCGCTCTCCGTGCGGCACCGGGACCAGTGCAAAAGTGGCGTGCCTGGCGGCTGACGGATTGCTGGCCGAAGGTGCGGTGTGGCGGCAGGAGAGCATCATCGGCAGCGTGTTCGAGGCGTGGTACCGGCGCCAGGGAGATCTGGTGCTGCCGAGCATCCGCGGGCGGGCGTGGGTCAACTCGCGCGCGGAACTGATCGTGCAGGATGAGGATCCCTTCGCCTACGGCATCCGGTAGGTAAGGCCGCCGTCCCCGCGTACGCGGGGATGACCGTGCTGAGGGTGGCGGCATCGAACACCGCCATCGGGGTCAATCCATGTACTTGTCGAAGTGCTTGTTGACCTGGGCGAGGTAGTACCACTCGTGGTTGGCCCTGGCATTCGTATCCGGGAACAGGATCAGCGCATCGAATTCGGCCACCACCGGCGTACCGTCGGCGCGCACCCCGATCTGCTCGCCCTTGCCAACCTTGTCGAAGCTCGACCAGGTGCGCGAGAAGGTGTCCCCATCCGCCATCTTGTCGTGCACTTCCACCATCGACAGCGCTTCCATGTCGTCAAGCGCGATCGGCTCCGGCGCCGGCGCGTCGATCACGCCGAGGAATGCGAGCGTATTCATGATCGCCCCGTACGCCACTTCCGGCGCCTGCGGATCGGCGTGCTGGCCGCATTCGAGCGTCAGCGCGTAGCCGCCGGTCGAGCGCATGTATTCGGTGGTGCCCACGCCATAGCGCAATTGCAGGCTCAGTTCCTCGCCACCGCCCTTGTTACGCCGCTTGACGCCCTGGCCGTAGGTGCGCAGCCAGCCATCGACGAAGCGCTTCACGCCGAGTCGCCGTGCCAGCGCACGCTCCTTCTCGGCATGGCGGAACGGCTCCAGCAGGCCGCCGTTGTTGCGCGGCCCGACCATCACGAACGGCTGGCTCTGGGCGTTGAACGAGTGCAGGTCGAGCAGCACCTCATGCTTTTCAAGCAGGGGGCATAGCCAGTTCGCCACGTGGTCCTCGAAATCCTGCGGCTGATCGTTGGGGAACAGGTTGCGATTCAGATTGCGGTCGCCGCCGCGCTGGCCCAGCGCGTACGCCTTGGTGTTCACGACCGGGACGAAGGTGACGCTGCCGGCCGCGATGTGCAGCTTGCCCGAATCGATCTCCTCCATCACGCGGCGGATCGCGGTGGTGCCGCAGGTCTCGTTGCCGTGCACGGCGCCGGTGACGATCAGCCGCACGCCCGGCTTGAGGGCGGTGTAATTGACGGATTTGAACTGGGTCTGGTAGCTGCTGGTCATGCCTGGGTTCCTTGTGAAGTGGCGCGAGGCCCGCACGGCCGCGACGCAATATTCTATCGGATCGGCCGAACCGCGTCCGCGGCCTTGCTGGTGCCTGTCGCATTTGCGTGGCATGATGCGCCATTTCGCGCCTCCATCATCCCATGCAATCAGAACGCATCCACGGCCTCGACACCCTGCGCGCACTTGCGATCGTGCTGGTCATGCTCCAGCATTACGTCCTCTTCGTCAGCAACGAGGACACGTTCGGGTTTATCGGCACAGTGGGCTGGATCGGCGTCGATTTGTTCTTTGCGCTGTCTGGCTACCTGATCGGCAACCAGATCTTCGCGGCGCTCAGGAGCGACGCGGGCTTTTCGCTCGGCCGCTTCTATGCGCGCCGTTTCCTCCGTACGCTGCCGAACTTCTACGTGGTGCTGGCGCTATACGCCTTGTGGCCGGCCTTCCGCGGCGGCCTGGAGCTACCGGAACTGTGGCGCTTCCTGACCTTCACCCAGAACATCAACCTGACGCCGGGCACCGCGTTCTCCCATGCGTGGTCGCTGAACATCGAGGAGCAGTTCTACATGGTGCTTCCGGCCGTGGCGCTGATGTTCGCGGCGGCGCGCGCGCCGATGTCGCGCTCCTGGCTGGCGCTTGCGCTGGTGGTGCTGGCCGGGATCGCCGCGCGCGCGCTGCTTTGGGACCAGGTGGTCGACGGCCAGCGCTACGCCATGTTCAACTACTATAAATACATCTACTACTCGTCCCTGTGCCGGCTGGATGAACTGGTCGCCGGCGTGGCGCTGGCGATGCTGCGCAACTACCATCCCGATACCTGGGCGAGGATCAGCGCACGCGGCAACGCCACTTTTGCAGCCGGGTGTGCGGTGGTCGGGCTGGCGATCTGGCTGTTCCTGCAGTCGCCGCGCGGCTTCGGCGTCACCGTGTTCGGCTATCCGCTGCTGGCGCTGGGCTTTGGCCTGCTGGTGCTGGCGGCCGTGTCGCAACGCTCGACGCTGCGCACGCTGCGCATCCCGGGCGCGGCCAGCATCGCGCTTTGGTCGTATGCAATCTACCTGCTGCACAAGCAGGTGATGATCCTGCTTGCGCCCGTGCTCGCGCGTGCGGGCTATGCTCCCGGCGAGTGGCAGGCGGTGGTGGCGTCGTTCGTGGCGAGCGTGCTGGCCGGGCTGGCGCTTTACCTGCTGGTGGAAACACCATTCATGAAACTGCGCGAGCGCTTCGTGCCCGCATCCGCGGCGCGCCGGTCAGGCTTCGATGGTCAGGCCGAACGCGCCTGAGGTGCTGTTCAGGTGCTGCAACAGCAGTTGGGCGCGCACCGTCAGGTCCTGGCCGCTGCTCGCGTGGATGGCCGCGCGCATGCCCGGGATGCCGTCCGGCGTGTACGGGCTGGCGTAGGCATTGATGAGCAGGACTGCGAGGTTGAGCGGCTGTCCGCCCTGGCGGCGCATGGTCGATTCGATCAGGCCGATCAGCGCCTGCTGCATGCGCGGAGTGGGATTGACGATGTGCGCGAACACCGACGGTGTATTCGCGATCGCGTCGCAGATGCGCCGTTCGATCGCGTCCGCCTTCATGTCTGACGGGATGTCGAAGTAGGCGCGGTTCCAGCGCGTGCGCGGGTACTGGTGGCCGGGCGGGAACCGGTCCGCGCTCTCGAAGCCGCAGGCGCGGCTGGCGCGCGCGAGCAAATCCTGGATCTTGTAAAGCAGCGGCATGGATGAGGCAGGGCACGAAAAGGCGCAGCATAGCGCCAATTGCACATAAATCAAAATAGGGCGCCACCAGCGCTATCCCGTCCTTGCGCCCCATTTGAAGCCCCGAACGCATCGACTTGACTGGACCCATGCATATAAATTAAGTTACCGCTGGTAAATAATTTATTGGGAGGGCGGATTACATGCGTCACGAAATGGCTGTTCGAATGTTAGGTGCGCTGCTGATCGCGCTGTCCCCTTGGGCCGCTCATGCCCAGGTCGCACCGGAACCGGTGCCGGTTGAACACTTCTTCCAGCGCCCGTCGGTGCTGAGCGCGAAGCTGTCTCCATCCGGCAACAAGATTGCGCTGACCACTTCTCGCGGAGACACCCGTGTCGGCTTGATCGTGATCGACGTGTCGGGCGGAACTCCCAAGGCAATGCGCGCCGCGACCTTCTCGGATTCCGACATCACCCGGTTTTACTGGGTCAGCGATGAACGGCTGGTCTTCAGCGTGGTCGACCTGCAGGCGGGAAGCGGGGACGATCAGTATTTTGCCAGTGGTCTGTTTGGGGTCAACGCCGATGGCAGCTCGCTGCGCAAGCTGGTCAGCCGCGAGGGGCGGGCCGACTCCGTTGACGGCCGCATGCTGAAGTGGAATCACACGCTGTTGGCGGTGCCCGAGCAGCAGGAAGGCGTCGCGCCAGACGAAGTCGTGATCGGCGAGCTGTATTTCGACCACAAGTCGGTCACCGGCGTCTGGCCGAAATGGCTGAACGTCCGAACCGGGAAGACGCGCGCGCTGGATGCGGATCCACCTGAGGGCGCAGTTGGCTGGGTGTTCGACAGTAAAGGAAATCCGCGCGTTGCGTACAGCCGCGTTGGTGGCGAAAGCGCCACGCACTGGCGCGGTCCGGGTGACAAGAAGTGGCGCCGGCTGACCCAGGACAAGCTGCTGGAAGCCAAATTCACACCGGAGGATGTCGATGATGCCGGCAACCTGTATGTCACCCAGATTGATCCCCAGTCCGGTTTTTCCGTGTTAAAGCTGTTCGACTTCAGTACCGGAAAACCCAAGGCATCGCCATTGCTGGCCACGCCCGGCTTTGACTTCACAGGCAGCGTCGTTACGCGTCCGGGCAGCGGCGCACTGGGCGTGCATGTGACGACCGATGCGGAGCAGACCATCTGGTTCGATGAAGGCATGAAACGCGCCCAGGCGATGGTCGATGCCCAGTTGCCCGGCCGCGTCAACCGCATCAGTTGCCGCCGCTGCGGCGCCGACGATATGGTATTGCTGGTGCGTTCCTATTCGGACCGCGATCCGGGCAAGCTGCTCCATTACCAGGCTGCAGGCAAGCGCTGGAACCTGGTCGGCAATATCCAGGACGAGATCGACCCGCAGCGCATGGGCCGCGTGACCATGCAGCGCATCAAGGCCCGCGATGGCCGCGACCTGCCTGTCTGGCTCACCCAGCCGGCTGGCCTGAAAGCCGGGCAGCCGGTTCCGGCGGTTGTGCTGGTGCACGGCGGGCCCTGGGTCCGCGACGGCTTCTGGCAGTGGGAGCCGATGCAGCAATT
The DNA here is from genome assembly GCA_036405115.1 of Telluria sp. Classification (GTDB taxonomy): domain Bacteria; phylum Pseudomonadota; class Gammaproteobacteria; order Burkholderiales; family Burkholderiaceae_D; genus Telluria. The sequence continues at coordinate 7,349 of DASWYE010000229.1, forward strand.
CCTTGCATCGCGCGGTTACCTGGTCATCAGCCCCGAATTCCGTGGCAGCACGGGCTATGGCGACGACCACTATCGGGCTGGCTGGAAGCAGTGGGGCCAGGCGATGCAGGACGATGTGGCCGATGCACTGCTGTGGGCGCAAAAGCAGGGCCTGGCCAGCGACAAGGCCTGCATTGCCGGCGCGAGTTATGGCGGCTACAGCACCCTGATGGGACTGATCCGCCATCCGGACCTGTACCAGTGCGGCGTGGCGTGGGTGGCCGTGACCGATCCCATGCTCTACCTGGAGGGTGAATGGGGCGTCGTGGACGATATCGATTACAGCAGCCGCCGCTACATGCTGCCCCAGATGGTGGGCGATCCCGGCAAGGACGCCGCCATGCTGGCAGCGAATACGCCCTTGCTGCGCGCCGGGGAAATCAAGGCGCCCCTGTTGCTGGCGTTCGGGGAGAGTGACCAGCGGGTTCCGATGGAACACGGGCTGCGCCTGCGCGCGGCCCTGGTCAAGGCAGGCCGGTCGCCGGAATGGGTCACCTATCCCGACGAAGCGCACAGCTGGCGCCAGGTCGGCACGGAAATCGATTTCGCGCGCAGGATGGAGAAGTTCCTGGGCCAGCACCTGAAGGGTGGCAAGCCTTAAGCCTGTTCCGGCGTCACCAGTGCGAAGGAGTCACGGGCTACCGTGACTCCTTTTGTTTTCAGCCGCCCAGACGTCCCGCCCGGAAATCGTTTACGGCTTCGATCAGTTGCTGCTGCGTGTTCATGACGAACGGACCGTGCTGCGCGATCGGTTCGCCCAGCGGGCGGCCGGCGATCAGCAGCAGCCGGGTCGGCGCCGATGCCGACATGCGCACGCCGTCCGCTCCCTCCTGGTTGGCAAGGATCGCCATGCGCGTGGCCGCGATGCCTTTGCCTTCCACCACCGCTTCACCTCGGAACACGTAGATGAACGCATTATGTCCGGCAGGCAGTGGCTGCTCGAAACTCGCGCCGGCCGGCAGCTCGATGTCGAGATAGACTGGCTCGGTACCTTCGCGCTGCACCGCCCCTGCCACGCCATGGCTGGCGCCCGCGATCACCTGCACGGTGACGCCGTCTTCGGTCGTATAGCGCGGAATGGCGACGGAAGGTATGTCGCGATACCACGGTGCGCGCATCTTGTCCTTTGCCGGCAGGTTGAGCCAGAGCTGGAAGCCTTCCATCAGGCCTTCGGTCTGCTCCGGCATCTCCGAGTGGATCACGCCGCGCCCGGCGGTCATCCACTGCACGCCGCCGTCGGTGACTACGCCTTCGTTGCCGAAGCTGTCCTTGTGGCGCATGCTCCCGTGCAGCATGTAGGTGATCGTTTCAAAGCCGCGGTGCGGGTGCGACGGGAAGCCGGCGATATAGTCGCCCGCCTTGTCGCTCCCGAATGCGTCGAGCATCAGGAATGGATCAAGGCGGCGCTGCAGCGGGCCGGTGAGGACCCGATTGATCCGAACGCCGGCGCCGTCCATGACGAACTGGCCGGCCACCAGGCGCTCCACCGTGCGGCCGTTGGCGACCGGTGCAGGTGCAAGCTCGTTTCTGACGTGCGTATCCATTCCTGTTCTCCTTGTCTGCCTGTTATGCCACTGCCAGCGCGATCTCGGCGTTGGCCGCTTCGCGTGCTTTCGCCACTGCGTCCGGGCCCAGGCCGTGGCCTTCCGAGTAGATGAAGCTCACATCGGTCATGCCCATGAAGCCGAGCAGCGTTTTCAGGTGCGGCACCTGGGTATCGGTGGCGCCGTCACGGTGCATGCCGCCGCGCGACAGCGCCACGTACACCTTCTTGTTCTTCAGCAGGCCTTCCGGGCCGTTGGCGGTGTAGCGGAAGGTCACACCGGCGCGGGCGATCGCGTCGAACCAGCTTTTCAGTTGCACGGTCATGCCGAAGTTATACATCGGCGCGCCCAGAACGATCACGTCGGCGGCCTGCACCTGGGCGATCAGCGCGTCGTCCAGCGCCACGCGCTCGGCCTGTTCCGGCGTGCGGTCCGCGGCCGGGGTGAACAGCGCGGTCAGCGCGTCCTGGTCGAGGACCGGGTGCGGCTCGGCGGCCAGGTCGCGGCGTACCACGCTGGCGCCAGCGTGGCCGGCAACCAGCTTCGCGACAATCGCGTCGGCCATGCGGGTGGATTCGGAACCGGTAGCGCGGGCGCTGGAATTGATCTGCAGGATGTTCATGTCTGTGTCCTTGTGTCGGGTTGAATGACGATGGGGTTACTTTAACAGTCCCACGCAAAGCACAGAAGTCGTTAAAATGGATAACATTGTTTATACAGTGGGACAATCATGGACGTGGAACCAAATGACCTGGTGCTGTTCGCGCGCATCGTGGAGGCGGGCAGCCTGAGCAAGGCGGCCGCGCGCATGGACCAGCCGAAATCGACCGTATCGCGCCGCCTGGCGCAGCTGGAGACGCAGCTGGGCGAACGGCTGCTCCAGCGCACCACGCGCAAGCTGGTGCTGACCGACTTCGGCGAGATCGTGCTGGAACATGCGCGCCGGGTGGCGCTGGAGGCGGAGGCGGCCAGCGCGCTGGCCCAGCACCGGCAGGGCGAACCGAGCGGACGATTGCGCGTGTCGATGCCGCAGGACTTCGCCAACCTCGGCATGAATGACGTGCTGGGCGAGTTCATGGCGCGTTACCCGAAGGTGGCGCTGGAGCTGGACCTGTCGCCGCGCCGGGTCGACCTGGTGGCGGAAGGATTCGATATCGCGATCCGCATGGGCGACCTGCCGGACGATTCCTCGCTGGCAGCGCGACGCGTGCTGACCGAGCGCCAGGGCCTGTTTGCGTCGCCTTCCTATATCAGCAGCCGCGGCCTGCCCGAGCATCCGGACGACCTGCTGGAACACGACCTGCTATGTGTGCTGAGCCGCAGCGGTGGGCCGGTGCCATGGTCGCTCCAGCGCGGCAAGACAGTATGGCAACGCGAACTGCCGGCGCGCATGGTCGCCAATTCGCCGGACCTGCTGGCGCGCATCGCGTGTTCGGGCGTTGGCATCGCTGCCTCCACCTATATGTTCGCGCGCCACCTGGTGGAGAGCGGAGATCTGGTGCGGGTGCTGCCGGAATGGGACCTGCCGGTATCGGTAGGCTGGGCGGTGTTCCCGGGCCGCCGGCTGATGCCGGCCAAGACCCGGGCCTTCCTCGACCTGATGGTCGAGCGCTGCTGCGAGGAAGTCTGAAGTCTAGGCGCCGGGCTTCATGCCCATCGCTTCGCCGAGGCGGATCGAGCGCTGTGGCGCCCACTCGGGATTGAACGACACCACGCCCGGCTGGAACAACATGACCACGGTGGAGCCGAGCAGGAAGCGGCCCATCTCTTCGCCCTTGCGCAGGTCGACTTCGCCGGCCGCGTAGTTCCACTCGCGCACGTCGCGCGCGCGCGGCGGGTTGACCACGCCGTGCCACACGGTCTCCATGCTGCCGACGATGGTGGCGCCGACCAGCACCATGACGAACGGACCGTGTTCCTTCGAGTCGAACACGCACACCACGCGCTCGTTACGGGCGAACAGGCCAGGTATGCCGCGCGCAGTGGTTGGATTGACCGAGAACAGCGCGCCCGGCACGTAGATCATGCGCGTCAGGCTGCCGTCGCACGGCATGTGGATGCGGTGATAGTCCTTGGGGCTCAGGTACAGGTTGGCGAAGCTGCCGTGCTGGAAGTGCGAGGCCAGCTGCGCGTCGCCGCCGACCAGCGCAGCGGTGGTGAAGTTATGTCCCTTGGCCTGGAAGATCTGGTGGTCCTTTACCTCGCCGAACTGGCTGATCGCCCCGTCCACCGGGCAGATGAAGTCAGCGTCCGCCAGCGGGCGCGCACCATCGCGCAATGGCCGCGTGAAGAATTCATTGAAGCTGGCGTAGCTGCGCACATCCGGGTCGAGCGCCTCGTCCATGTTGACGCCGTACTTCTTCACGAACCACTGGATCAGGCGCGTGGTGGAAGCGCCGCCTTTGGCGCCGGCCACGCGGCCCGCGAATTCGGTCAGCGCGCGCTTTGGCAGCAGGTATTGGGGCAGGACTTTGATGCGGTCAGACACGGTAGGGAACCCTCGCTTGCAATCGAGGCCCGATTATAGCGGCACAGCGCCAATTGGCATAAGTACACCGGTCATCGCCGCCGCGACTTGGTCATGGTCATCTTGAACATTGTCTGCCATGTCCCATCCGGCCCCTTCTTTTCTGCCCAGGAGTCGTAGGACCTGGTCCCCGATGGCGTCCAGCGTACCCGGTACACCGCCGCGGCGTCGCCGGGCGCGTGCTCGGCCGGCGGGAACGCCAGCGTGTTCGCGACTGTTTCCATGATGCCACGACTCATCCCGCCCTTGCTGTCGAGGTAGAGGTACTCGACCGACTTTGAAATCGGGCTCCAGTAATAAGTGGTCTCGCCTCGGTAGTCCGGTTTGCCGGCGGTGCGCACGACGTGCGAATCGCGCAGCA
>DASWYE010000230.1:0-33977 GCA_036405115.1 Telluria sp.
CTGGGCCGAGATCGGCTGGCTGATGAAGATCATCTTGGTCGCGTGCTTGCGCACGTACGGCGCGATGTCCTGCATATTGCCCAGCAGCGGATGGCTCAGCTCCGGCGGATGGCGCTCGTCGGTGCGGTCGTCGAAGAAGCCTTCCACCTGCAGGAACAGGTTGGGATGGCGCTCGCACACCCTGGCGAACTTCAGGCCGACGTTGTTGGCGCCGACGATCACCACCGAACGCGCCTCGCTGTTCTCCGGCCCCTTGCCGATGGACGCGGTGCGCACGCCGACGTGGCTGGCCAGCAGCAGCATCGGGGTGGCCACGAACCAGGTGTACAGCACTTCCTGGTCATAGTAGTAGTGCAGGCCGCTGGCATTGCCCAGGAACATCAGTACGCCGACCGTCAGGGCCCAGCCGAACACCGTGTCGCGCACATAGGCCAGCATGCGGCCGCTGCGCCAGGTGCGGTAGGGATCGATGTGCTGGTACACCGCGGAGGAAATGAAGAACGCCAGGATCATCAGCACCAGCGAGTAGCCGGTGAACGGCTCGCCGAACAGCATCGAGCACAGGTACAGGCTGCCCATGATGATGATCGGGTCAAGCACCCTCTGGAAGAAGGAGATGATCGGGATATCGATGACCGTCATGCCAGCCCTCAGAACTGAGCGTTGACGCTGAACGACACGCCCTTCGCTTTGTAGCTGTTCAGGCCCAGCGTCTCGCCGCCCTTGCGCGTTTCCTTGAACGCGGACAGGTTGACCTGGATGTTCCTGGTTGGCAGGTAGGTGAGGCCCACCGTGGCCTGGCGCAGGCGGTCGCCGAGATCGAGGCCGGCGGCCGAAGTGTCCGGCCGCGCCACATACTTGCGCCGTTCGCTGCGCAGGCTGGCGGTGACGCGGGTCTTGCCGGTGGCTGCGTACTCGGCGCCCAGGCTGCCACCCTTGTTCAGGCTGGACGAGACGATCGTGCTTTCCAGCGGCGCGAACTCGCGCCACACGGTAGCGGTCAGCTTGGTCTTGCCGCGCGGGGTGTACACCAGCGAGGCACGGCCGTTGGCGCCGCTGACGTCGCGGTCGGTAAAGAAGGCATGCTTGCGCTTGGCCCAGCCGGCCAGCACGTCGATGGTGGTGACGCCGCTGCCGCGCCAGTTCACGCGCGCCTTGATCTCGTCCTGCTCGAAGCTTTCGTCGGCCAGGATGCTGCCGAACATGCGCCGGTTGGGGTAGTTGCCGTCCAGCCGGCGGAACACCAGGCCGGCATAGTTGCCGCTGCGCGAGACGAAGTCGACGCCCGCCTCGGCCAGCTTCTCGGTGCGGTTGTTGAAGAACTGGCTCGACAATTCATACTTGAACTCGTCTTCCGACACGCCGCCGCGCAGGCGCCAGGACGGATGCATCAGCCAGGCCGCGTCGGCGCGCCAGTGGCGCTGCTCGCGCAGGTTGCGCTCGCCGCTGTGGAAGTCGGTGAACGGCGCCAGTGTTTCCACGTAGCTGCCTTCGATCGTGCCCGACAGCTGGCGGCCCAGCTCCCAGCGCCAGCGGCCCAGCAGGTCCTTGCCGTCGTAGTCGAGCTGCTTGAAATGATCGAACTCGACCTTGGTGACCTTGGCCTGCACGAAGATATCCTGGCGGCTGTAGGTGCGGTCGAACAGGATGCCGGCGATGGCCTGGCGCAGCGAATCGCTGCGCTGGCCGCCCAGGCCCGGATGATCGTCGGGCAGGCGCAGCAGGTTGTCTTCGTAGGAGTAGCCGAGTCCGGCGAACGGATGGAGCGCATCGCCGTCGCCGGCGTTGACAGGGCTGCAAACCGTTGCCGCGATCAGCAACCCGAGGTGCACGGGCTTCAAGCCCGGCAAGAACTTCCTTTGTTGTTTGTTCGGGACCATTCTTATGTTCTTTGGCTGTGATAGCCGGGCCCGGGGGTGCGCCTTACCAGTAACTCCAGTTACCGGTGCGGACGACCCAGATGCCCAGCAGTAAATTTGTTACAGCATGCGCCAAAATTGGCATCCAGATTGTGCGGTAACGTACATAAAGTGCACTGTAGGCAACCCCCGCAACAATTCCTGCGAACCACTGGTTGTGTTCGAAACCGAACAGCACGATGGTGATCAGCGCAGCCTTCCAGGTGGTTTGCGCTGGATCAACATTTTCGAAGTCGGGCGAGACGATCCAGCGCATCAGGAAGGAGCGCCAGAACAGTTCTTCCATGATGGGAACGACGGCGGCGGCGCCGAAGATGCGCACGACCACCATCAGCCAGTCCAGCTGGCCATTGGTGCGGGGATCGAAGCCGGCCGGTTCGCCGACCAGCATCCACGGGGCGGAAAGGTTCACCCAGAGGACCAGCACGACGACGCCGGTAAGGATGGAGACGGCCACCTGGGCCAGGGACAGGCGCGGCAAGCGCAGTTCGCCGTACTCGCGCCAGAACGCCGCGAGCAGGAGCATCACCGCCCCGATGCGGGCGGCGTACAGCCAGCGCAGGTCCTGTGCGGACAGGCCCATGCGCTCCAGCATGTCGGTCGCAAAGATGAAAAAGATGTAGGCCAGGAAGGGGGCAATCCTGGCGACTGCCGCCCTGCTGAACAACGACCCGCCTGGATTTAACTCTACTGCCGCGCCCGGTTGCTCATCTTTTTCACGCATGTTTCCTCAGCTGTTCTTTTTCCCCTCGATTTCTTCCCAGCGTTCGAGGGCGTTGAGCAGCAGCGTTTCGATTTCTTCGATTCGCTCCGTCATGCGCCGCGCGTCGGCCGGATTGGTGCGATAGAAGTCAGGTGCATTCAATTGCGCCGTGATGGCCGACTGCTCGTCTTCGAGGTTTGCGATGAGCTGCGGCAACTCTTCCAGTTCGCGTTGCTCTTTATAGCTCAGTTTTTTTATCTTTGTCGCAACGGACGGCGCCGGAGTTTGCGCAGGAGCAGCCTTTTGCACTGGCTTCGCCGGCGCGGCGGCCGCGGCGGCGGCCTTGGCGCGCTCCCAGTCGGTGTAGCCACCCACGTACTCGCGCCACCTGCCCTCGCCCTCGGACACGATCACCTGGGTGACCACGTTGTCGAGGAAGGTGCGGTCGTGGCTGACCAGGAACACGGTGCCCTCGTAGTCTTCCAGCAGCTCTTCCAGCAGCTCCAGCGTATCGATGTCGAGGTCGTTGGTCGGTTCGTCCAGCACCAGGCAGTTGGCCGGCTTGGCGAACAGGCGCGCCAGCAGCAGGCGGTTGCGCTCGCCGCCGGACAGCGACTTGACCGGCGAACGCGCACGTTCCGGCGCGAACAGGAAGTCGCCCAGGTAGCTCATCACGTGCTTGCGCTGGCCGTTGACCTCGACCCAGTCGCTGCCGGGCGAGATCGTATCCATCAGGCTGGCGTCCTCGTTCAGCTGGGCGCGCATCTGGTCGAAGTACGCCACCTGCAGCTTGGTGCCCAGCTTGACGGTGCCGCTGTCGGCCTGCTCCTCGCCCAGGATGATCTTGAGCAGCGTGGTCTTGCCGGCGCCGTTCGGGCCGATCAGGCCGATCTTGTCGCCGCGCAGGATGATGTCGCTGAAGTCGCGCACGATGACTTTCTCGCCATAGCTCTTCGAGACGTTCTCGAGTTCGGCCACGATCTTGCCGGAGCGCTCGCCACTGGTGACGTCAAGGCGCACCTGGCCCTGCTGGTCGCGGCGCGCGGCGCGCTGCACGCGCAGCGCTTCCAGGCGGCGCACGCGGCCTTCGTCGCGGGTACGGCGTGCCTTGACGCCCTTGCGAATCCAGACTTCTTCCTGCGCCAGGAACTTGTCGAACTTGGCATTTTCCACTTCCTCGTTTTCCAGCAGCTCGGCCTTGCGCGCCTGGTAGGTGGAGAAATTGCCGGGGAAGGACAGCAGCTTGCCGCGGTCCAGTTCGATGATGCGGGTGGCGACGTTGTCGAGGAAGCTGCGGTCGTGGGTGATGAACAGCACCGAACCCTTGAAGTCGCGCAGCAGGCCTTCCAGCCACATGATCGAGCGAAAATCGAGGTGGTTGGTGGGCTCGTCCAGCAGCAGCACGTCGGGAGCGGACACCAGCGCGACCGCCAGCGCCACGCGCTTCTGCATGCCGCCGGACAGGGTGCCCATCGGCTTGTCCTTGTCGAGGTTCAGGCGGTCGAGCGTGGTCTCGACCTTGTTGGCCAGGTTCCAGCCGTCGGTGGCGTCGAGCTTCACCTGCAGCTCGTGCATGCGCTCCATCAGCGCCTCGTCGTCGCCCTGGCCAAACTGGCCGGTCAGCGTTTCGTATTCGGCCAGCAGTGCCTGCTGGTCGCCCATGCCGGCCGCGACGGCGTCGAACACCGTCATGGCGGGGTCGAATACCGGTTCCTGCTCGACGTAGGCGATGCGCAGGCCCTGCTGCATCACCAGCAAACCGTCATCCAGCTTCTGGCGGCCGGAAATAATCTTGAGCAGCGATGACTTGCCGGTGCCGTTGCGGCCAATCAGGCCGACGCGTTCGCCGGCTTCCAGTGAAAATTCCGCGTGATCGAGCAACGCGACGTGGCCGAACGCAAGTTGCGCCGACGATAGAGCAATAACAGCCATGGGATGGTCCAGAGAGAGGCGGCGCGAGGGCGCGGCCGGGGGATTTCCGAAACCGCCATTGTACCCTGCGCAGTCGGCTATAATTGCGCTCGCTTCACAGAGTCCTCTCCGTAGCACAATGGATAGTGCACATGCCTCCTAAGCGTGGGATACTGGTTCGATTCCAGTCGGAGGGACCACCTCTTCCGAGCCTCTTCATCGGCAAGGGCTTACAAGCGACCTGTTCGGTCGCCTGGCCCATGCCTCCCTCTCCCGGCGTCAGGCCCGATCGATCCGGGCAGCGTAACATCCGCGTCTTGCATTATGAACATGGATATAGCTGACCAGTTCATTGGCAAACAGTTTCTCGATCAAGGTCTCTATTGACGTACCTTCGACAAGATCGGCATCAATCATCATGTGGTCTTTGTCGTACGCGCGCAGCGACAGCAGACGCAGGCGGAGCGACTCAGGGACCTGGTTGATCGCATCGAACGTCTTGCCAGGTCCTTCTCGTACAAAGATGGCATGCGATGCACGGTAGGCGTTCTGCGCAGGCTGGCAAACGTGGTTAAGTAATAGCACCGTTTCCCCGATGTCGGCATCCGTCAGTGCCACCCGGTCCGGGAATCCGGGCTGCTTGTCCACCACGTAGCGTTTGATGCCCAGTCGTTCGAGTTCCATTTCTGGCAAACCGAACAATGGTTGAAACTGTTCTGCCGAAAGCCCCTTGATACGGAAATGCATGATTGTCTCCAGGTTTGTCGAAGCAGCATCTAACCATCCTGCTGCCTGCCAGGCTTCCCGTTTCTTGCTCCGACGATGAAATTCGATCACTGAATCGTTTTGGCCGCGCAACGCACCCAAGAATGCGCTCCTGGTCCCCGCGAATCCACTGCCCCTCCGAGGCAGGAAGTCACGCACCTGTTGTTCCCAATCACTGCGCAACTTTTAATCATTTCCTCGTGCTCCTGTTTCTTGTAGGATAGAAGAGTTTATTTGCGCTAGATCAAAACGCTCGCGGGTAAATATGGTTCGAAAACTATAAAACGGCAGGGAAACGGGCAAGGCCTATGCCGCATGCCCTCCCAAAAAAGCCAGGAAGACGCCGAATGAGACTGAAGTTGCCCCCAAGGGCAGGTGCGACGAAGGAGACGTCGCGCTTGCTGATCGCCGCATGCTTGGGCATTGTTTTCATCGCCTGCGCCGCCGAGCTTGATCGCTGGCCCGGCGCACTGAAAGCGGGCGAGCTGCCCGCGCTGGACCGGCCGGTGCAAGCCAGCCCGGTCACGCTGACCGAACGTTCCTCGTCCCTGATTCCAATGCCGCCGCAGGTGCCGTCCGCGCACGCCAGCTCGATGGCGCGGCTGCCCGACGGCGGCGTGATCGCGTTCTGGTGGGCGGGCAGCCGCGAGAGCGGTCCGGACGTGAAAGTGTATGCGGCGCGCTGGACCGACGGCGGCTGGGGCCAGCCGTGGCTGGTCGCCAGCCGCGACTCGCTCGGCGCGGAGCTTGGCTTCGGGGTGCGCCGCATCGGCAATCCGGTGGCCTGGACCGCACCGGACGGCACCATTCATCTGTATGTCGTCGCGACCGGGCTGGGCGGATGGGCGGCATCGCGCATCGTCCAGCTGGCATCCACCGACGAGGGGCGCAACTTCGACGTGAAGCGGCTGCTGCCGCTCTCGCCCCTGTTCAATACCAGCGTGCTGGTCAGGACGGCGCCGGTGGCGCTGGCCGATGGCGGCTGGTGGTTGCCACTGTATTTTGAGATGGGCGTCAAGTACCCAAAGGTGCTGGCGTTCGACCGGCACGGCAAGCCGAGCCATATGGTGCGGATCGGTTCGCGCACCAGCACGCTCCAGCCGGCCATTGTCCCGTTCTCGGCCTCCGAAGTACACGCGTGGATGCGCGATTCGAGCGACGAGCAGCGCGTGCAGCACTCGCACAGCCGCGATGGCGGGGAGACCTGGTCGGACCTGCCCTCGCTGGACCTGCCGAACTACAGCACGTCGCTCAGTGCGCTGCGCCTCACCAATGGCGCGGTGGTGCTGCTGCATAACCACGTGCTGCCGGGCGGCAGCGACCGCAACATGCTGCGCCTGTCCGTCTCGACCGATGCCCGCAACTGGACGCCGGTCGTTGACGTGGTCCATGGCAAGGCTGGCGAAGAGTTCTCCTATCCCGACCTGCAGCAGGTCGGCGACAAGCTGCACGTCACCTACACTTCGCGCCGCACTGCGATTGCGCACCACGTGTTCGACATCGGCACCATGGAGTCGATGTAATGCATTTGCCTGAACTCGAGTGGCAACTCCTGTATGGCCGCCTGGCATGGGCCGTCGTGCTCGCCGCAGTGGTCGCGGCGCTGCTGCCCGCGGCATGGCGCAGCCGTACGCCAGCCGCTGGCCTGCTGGCCGTGTGCGCGGCGCTGATTGCCCTGCCGCAGGAATACTCGCCGGCCTACTGGCTGGTGCTGGCGTTCCAGGCGCCAAGCGCGGTGCTGGCCGGATGTTGCCTGCTGAGCCTGATGCCGGGCAAGCCTGGCAATGCCGCACTGCCGCACGCGCTGGCCGTGCCGGTGGCGCTGACGGGCGCCGCCCTGTATCTCGACGCACTGGGCTGGCTGTCGCTCGGCCTTTATTACGCCGGCTTCGGTCCATATGGTGCGCCGGTCGTGGCGGTGGCTGCCGCATTCGCCAGCGTATTCATGATCGTGCGTGGCCGGGCGCGGGCGCATGCGCTGGTCGTGCTGGGCGCGGTGGCGCTGTATTCGATCTGGCGCCTGCCGACCGGGAACCTGTGGGATGCGCTGATCGACCCGCTGTTGTGGGGCTGGGCAGTCGTCTCGCTGGCAGCGCATGGTATGCGCTCGGTACGCCAGCGTCGCCGTGCGGCTACGGCTCCGGCCTGAAGTGCGGCGCAGCCAAGAATTTCAATCTGAAGGAGTTTTGAGTGGTAACGAGTAAACCGACCGTCCATCCGGTCATCATCACCGGGCTGGCCATCAACGCCTTCCTGCTGGCCCTCGCGGTGGCCTGGTCCGGCCCGGATCCTGCGCGCTTGTGGCTACTGCTGGGCGAAGACGGGATCGTCGAGTGGATGCAGTTTGCCTGCTTTACCGTCACCTCCGGCCTGCTCGGCTTTGCGGCGGTGGAACAATGGAAGCGCACGCCGCGCATCAACCTGCCCTTCCTGGCGCTGGCCGGGCTGTGCGGACTGGTGGCGCTGGCGGCGCTGGAAGAAATCAGCTGGTTCCAGCGTGTGCTGAACATCCAGTCGCCCGAATTCTTCCTCCAGAACAATCGCCAGGCCGAAACCAACCTGCACAACATGGCGCTGGGCGGCGAAAGCCTGCACAAGGCGGTGCTGCTGAAAGTGATCTTCCTGTCCGGCATCATGCACAACCTGGTGCTGCCGCTGGTGGCGCGCGTGAAGCCGGGCGTGCGCAGCTGGGTCGAGTCGATCGGCCTGTACCTGCCGCCGTTGACCGCTGCCATCCCCTACCTGGTGCTGGTTGCGCTGTCGCATGCCTTGGTCGACCATCCGCGCAAGGGCGAGCTGGGCGAGACTTTCGGCGCCGTGCACTACCTGGCGACCGTGTTCACGGCCTACTTCGCCGGCTTCTGCTACGGCGGGAAGCCGGTGTTCGAGAACCGGCATGATGCCCGCCGCGTGTCCGGGCTGTTCGTCATGGCACTGCTGTTCCTGCTGCTGATGGCCTGGCTGCTCAGCTCCGGCGCCGGCGCCGTCGGCGCGCCCGTCGTCCCTGAGTAAGCGATTTGGCGGAATCGGCCATAAACTGGCAGATTCCGCCAAAATTACGCACCACAAAGTGGGGTCTGGCCCCATTTTCTTGGCGGAATCGACCATAAACTGGCGGATTCCGCCAACTTTTGCCACTATGCGGCTTGCATAACTGAGCGGCCTCAGCGCCGATGTTATGGTGGATTCCCGTCTCCCCGGGTACAGGTCCCCGCATGTTCGAGTTCATTACCAAATTCCTGGAAGACGCCGGCTACCTCGGCGTGTTTGCCCTCATGGCGGCAGAGAACATCTTTCCGCCGCTTCCTTCCGAGATGATCATGCCGTTTGCCGGCTTTGTGGTGGCGCGCGGCGACCTCGGCCTGGCCGGTGTGCTCTTCGCGGGTACGCTGGGGTCGGTGGCCGGGGCGCTGCCGTGGTATTACGGCGCCAGATTGTATGGTTGCGAACGCCTGAGGAAGCTGGCCGGGCGGCGCGCGCGCTGGCTGACGCTGACCGAGAAGGACGTCGACAAGTCGCTCGATACTTTCCACAAGCACGGCGGCAAGGCGGTACTGTTCGGCCGCCTCGTGCCAGCCGTACGCACGCTCATCTCCGCGCCGGCCGGCATCGCCGCGATGCCTTTGCAGAAATTCCTGCTCTACTCGACCATCGGCTCGCTTGTGTGGACCGGATTCCTGACTGCGACCGGCTTCTGGCTCGAAGACAAGTACGAGCATGTCTCCGCTTACGTGGATCCTGTGTCAAAGGCCGTGTTCGGCATTTTGCTCGCCTGGTACGTGTACCGGGTGGCCACATACAAGCAGCGCAAGGGCTGAATTTGCTCCTTCGCCCGCGTGACGCGCGCTACAGCGGATCGCGGACCTGAAGGCGCGTCCGTCGAACGACAAAGCCCGGCCCGCGCCGCCGAACAGGTCAGGGTTCCGGGACAATGGCGGTGGCTTCGATCTCGACGCGGGCGCGGTCTTCGATCAGCCCTGCCACCTGCACCGCCGTCATCGCGGGGTAGTGGCGGCCGATGATGTCGCGGTAGGCCGCGCCCACCTCCTTCGCGGCACCGAGGTATTCGCGCTTGTCCACCACGTACCAGGTCATGCGCACGATGTGCTCCGGCTGCGCGCCCGCTTCCGCCAGCACGTCGACGATGTTCTGCAGGGCCTGGCGCACCTGGCCGGCGAAATCGTCGGTGTGGAACTGGCTGTTCGCATCCCATCCGATCATGCCGCTCACGCAGACCGTGCGCCCGCTGGCGGCCACGCCGTTGGAGTAGCCGCGCGGTTTGGCCCAGCCTTCCGGTTGAAGGATTTCCATCACTTGCCTTCCTGTTCCAGCTCACGCAGCAATTCGCGCGCGATGATCAGTTGTTGTACCTCGGTCGCGCCCTCGTAGATGCGCAGCGCGCGGATCTCGCGGTAGAGGCGTTCGACCGGATGCTCGCTGACCACGCCAAGGCCGCCGAACATCTGCACCGCCGCGTCGATTACCTGCTGCGCGGTTTCGGTCGCGGCCATCTTGGCCATCGCCGCCTCCTTCGTCACCTTGCGGCCCTGGTCGCGCTGCCACGCCGCGCGATAGGTGAGAAGCGCCGAGCTGTCGATATGCGTGGCCATCTGCGCCAGCTTTGCCTGCGTCAGCTGGAAGTCGGACAGCACCTGCCCGAACATCTTGCGGCTGCTGGCGTGGCGCATGGCTTCATCCAGCGCCCGGCGCGCGAACCCCAGCGCAGCCGCAGCGACCGAGGTGCGGAACACATCGAGCGTCGCCATCGCGACCTTGAAGCCCTGTCCTGCCTCGCCCAGGCGCTGGCCGGCCGGCACGCGGCAGCCGTCGAAGCGCAGGCGCGCCAGCGGGTGCGGCGCAATCACGTCGATGCGTTCGGCAATCGTGAATCCCGGCGTATCGGCGTCGACGATGAAGGCCGAGATGCCGCGTGCGCCCGGCGCCTCGCCGGTGCGCGCGAACACGACATAGAAGTCGGCGATGCCGCCGTTGGAGATCCAGGTCTTTTCGCCATCCAGGATGTAGCTGTCGCCATCGGCACGCGCGGCGCACTGCATGGCGGCGACGTCCGATCCGGCCGATGGCTCCGACAGCGCGAACGCGGCAATCGCCTCGCCGCGCGCTACGCGCGGCAGGTAGCGCTCCTTGCTGGCGGCGCTGCCGAACAGGCTGATCGCACCCGAACCCAGCCCCTGCATCGCGAACGCGAAGTCGGCCAGGCCATTGTGGCGCGCCAGCGTCTCGCGAATCACGCAGATGGCGCGCGTATCGATCGCCTTGCCGTCGCCGGCGATCGCATGGCGCAGCCAGCCGGCGTCGCCCAGCTTGCGAACCAGGCTGCGGCATTCGGCATCGACGTCGCTGCCGTGCATGTCGGCGACGTGCTGCGCCGCCCACGCATCCAGCTCCTGTTCCAGGGCTGCGTGGCGCGGCTCGAAGAACGGCCAGCCGAGATAGGTCTTGTCCGCCACTTGTCAGTCTCCTTCGAACTGCGGTTTCTGTTTCGCCGCGAACGCGTGATAGGCACGATGGAAGTCGTTGGTCGCCATGCAGATCGCCTGCGCCTGCGCTTCGGCCTCGATCGCTTCGTCCACGCCCATGTTCCATTCCTGCTGCAGCATCTTCTTGGTCATGCTGTGCGCGAAGGTGGGACCGTCGGCCAGCGACTGCGCGAGCGACTGCGCGCGCGCCAGCAGCTCGCCCGGCTCGACCACGCTGTTGAAGTAGCCCCAGCGCTCCGCTTCCTCGCCGCCTAGCGAGCGGCCGGTGTAGAGCAGTTCCGCCGCGCGCCCCTGCCCGACCAGGCGCGGCAGGATGGCGCAGGCGCCCATGTCGCAGCCGGCCAGGCCGACCCGCGTGAACAGGAAGGCGGTCTTGCTGCGTGCGGTGCCAAGCCGCATGTCGGACGCCATCGCCAGGATGGCGCCTGCACCGGCGCAGACGCCGTCGACAGCGGCGATCACCGGCTGCGGGCACGCGCGCATGGCCTTGACCGCGTCGCCCGTCATGCGGGTGAACGCCAGCAGGCCGGGCATGTCGAGCTTCGTCAGCGGGCCGATGATGTCGTGCACGTCGCCGCCGGAGCAGAAGTTCTCGCCGGCGCCGGTGATCACCACCGCCTTGACGTCGCTGGCATAGGCCATGGCGCGAAACAGGTCGCGCAGCTCGGCATAGGAGTCGAAGGTGAGCGGGTTCTTGCGCTCGGGGCGGTTGAGGGTGATGGTGGCGACGCCCTCCTTTACGCCGAACAGGAAGTGGGTGGCCTGGTAGCCGGCCAGCGTGGTCCGGTTGCCCGGCAGCGAGTGCGGCTCGCCTTGCAGGTAGTGCATGGTATTCCTTTATTCCGATTGATCGTTCAGCTGGCGCTTCATCTTGTCGAGCAGCGCGATCATCTGCGTCTTGTCGCTGGCCGACAGCTCGCCCAGCAGCCCGGCGATCCAGCCTTCGTGCACCGCCGCCATCCTGACGAACGCCTCGCGCCCGGCATCGGTCAACCTGACCCAGTACGCGCGCCGGTCGTTCGGGTCGGGCACGCGCGTCACCAGCCCTTCCTGCTCGAGCTGGTCGGTGATGCCGGTGACGTTACCGCCCGTGACCATCATGCGCCGCGACAGCTCGCCCATGCGCAGTCCGTCCGGATGGCGCTCGAGCTGCGCCATCAGGTCGAAGCGCGGCAGCGTGATGTCGAACGTGGTGCGCAGGCGGCTGCGGATTTCGCTCTCGATGCGCACCGTGCAGGACAGCATGCGCAGCCACAGCTTGAGCGACTGGTGGTGGTCGCGTGTCAGGCGCGACGCCAGGTCGAGCGGCTCCCCGTGCGTGCTCACATCACCTCCCCGCCGGCCACCGCGATCGCCTGGCCATTCATGGCGGACGACTGCGGCATGCACAGCCACACCACCGCGCCCGCCACTTCGTCCGGTTGCACCAGCCGCTGTTGCGGGTTGCCGGAAGCGAGCGCAGACCGGGCCTGTTCGGCGCTGCGGCCCGTCTTCGACATGATGTTCGATACCGCCTCGTCCACCATCGCGGTATCGGTGAAGCCCGGGCACACCGCATTGACGGTCACGCCGCTGGATGCCACTTCCAGCGACAGTGCCCGGGTCAGCCCGACCAGCCCGTGCTTGGCGGCGCAATAAGCGCTCACATAGCGGTAGCCGGTCAGGCCGGCGGTGGAGGCGATATTCACTATGCGCCCCCAGCCTGCCTGCACCATGTCCGGCACTGCGGCCTGCAGGCAGTTGTAGGCGCCGGTCAGGTTCACGTCCAGCATGCGCTGCCACAAGGCGGCACCCGTTTTCATGAACGGGGCGGTGCCGGCCTGCCCGGCATTGTTGACCAGGATGTCGACCGGCCCGAAGTGCGCCGCCGCCCGCGCGAAGCCATCCGCCACCGACTGCGCGTCGGTGACGTCCATCGTGACGGTGGTGACATTGTCGGCGTCGCCCAGCGAGGCGCCCGCTTCCACCAGCGCGGCCGTGTCGCGGCCCGCCAGCGTGACGCGCGCCCCCTGCGCCAGCAGCTGGCGTGCAATCGCCAGCCCGATGCCGCGGCTGCCGCCCGTGACCAGCGCGTGTTTTCCAATGAGTTGCATCATCCCTCCAGTAAGCGCGCGGCGACCTGCTGCGGCGTCAGTCCTGCGGCGCCGGCAGCGGCCTGGCGCTCGCGTTCCAGGTTGCGTTCCAGTTGCGCCTTGCCGGCCAGGTATTGCACCGGCCATTCAATCGCGGGGTAGCCGATCTTTGCCGCCTCGGTCAGCGTCCAGGCGGGGTTGGCCAGGTGCGGTCGTCCCACCGCGCACAGGTCGGCGCGGCCGGCGGCGATGATGCTGTTGGCGTGGTCCGCCTCGAAGATCGAGCCGACGGCGATGGTCGGAATGCCCGCCTCGTTGCGGATGCGGTCCGCGAACGGGGTCTGGTACATGCGCCCGAACTGCGGCTTCTCTTTCTTGCTGACCTGGCCGGACGAGCAGTCCACCATGTCGGCGCCAGCCTCCTTGAACAGCGCGGCGATCCGCACCGCGTCATCCGGCGTGATGCCGCCTTCCACCCAGTCGTGCGCGGAGATGCGCACGCTCATCGGCTTGTCCTGGGGCCAGGCGGCGCGCATGGCGCGGAATACGCGCAGCGGATAGCGGCAGCGGTTTTCCAGGCTGCCGCCGTATTCGTCGCTGCGCTGGTTGGTCAGCGGCGAGATGAAGGACGAAAGCAGGTAGCCGTGCGCGCAATGCAGCTCGAGCCAGTCGAACCCCGCCTCGGCGCTGGCGCGGGTGGCGCGCACGAAGTCCGCTTCGATGCGGTCCATGTCTTCCGGAGTGGCGGCGCGCGCATGCTGCGACACGCCGGGCAGGTACTGCTGTGCGGACGCCGACACCAGCGGCCAGTTGCCCTCGGCCAGCGGCTGGTCGATGCCCTCCCACATGACGCGCGTCGATCCCTTGGCGCCCGCGTGCCCGAGCTGCATCGCGATTTTTGCGTCGGTCGAGGCGTGCACGAAGTCGACAATGCGCTTCCAGGCGACCGTGTGCCCATCGGTGTACATGCCCGGGCAGGCCGGGGTGATGCGGGCGTCAGCCGACACGCAGGTCATCTCCGCGAAGACCATCGCCGCCCCGCCCAGCGCACGGGCGCCCAGGTGCACCAGGTGGTAGTCGCCGGGCACGCCTTCCACCGCCGAATACTGCGCCATCGGCGAAACCACGATGCGGTTCTTGAGCAGCACCGAGCGCACTTTCAGCGGCGTGAGCATGGGCAGCATCTTCGCTCCCGGCGGCACCTCCACGCCAGCCTGGCGGCACGCACGCTCGCCGAACCACTGCTCGAAGGCCTGCACGTAGCCGGCGTCGCGCAGGCGCAGGTTCTCGTGGGAGATGCGCTGGCTGCGGGTCAGCATGGAATAGGCAAATTGCGGCGCCTCCATCGCGCTGTAGCGCCCGACGTTCTCGAACCATTCCATCGAATTGCGCGCCGCCGACTGGATCTTCAGCACTTCCACCGAGCGAAGCGCTTCGTAGTTCTGCAGCGCCGGGCGCAGCTCGCGGTGCGCGGCGAAGCTGCGCGCCAGCTCGATCGCGTCCTCCAGCGCCAGCTTGGTGCCGGAGCCGATCGAGTAGTGCGCGGAGTGGGCCGCGTCGCCCATCAGCACGACTGGAACATCGCCGCCAGGGCGTTTGTTCCAGTGCACCCAGCGCTCGCAGACGATGCGCGGGAAGGTGATCCAGATCGCCGAGCCGCGAAGGTGCGTGGCGTTCGACATCAGCCTGTGCCCGTCCAGCTGGTCGGCGAACAGGCGCTCGCAGAAGGCGATGCCCTCTTCCTGCGTCATCGATTCCAGCCCGGCGGCGCGCCAGGTCTCCTCCGGCGTTTCGACGATAAAGGTCGAGGTGTCGCCGTCGTACTGGTAGATGTGGGCCTGGAACCAGCCATGTCCGGTTTCGCGGAACGCGAAGGTGAAAGCGCCGAACTTCTTGTTCGTGCCAAGCCACACGAAGCGGCACTGGCGCGATTCGATCGATGGCCGGAAGGTGTCGGCATAGCGCGTACGGATGCGGCTATTGAGGCCGTCGGAGGCGATCACCAGGTCGGCGCCGTAGCGCGCAGCGACCTCGCGGTCGTTGCTGACATCGGTCTCGAACACCAGCTCCACACCCAGCTCCTCGCAGCGCTGCTGCAGGATGTTGAGCAGGCGCTTGCGGCCGATGCCGCAGAAGCCATGCCCGCCGGACGTGACCTGCTCGCCCCTGAAGAACACGTCGATGTCGTCCCAGTGGTTGAACGACTGCAGGATCTCGCGCGCGGTCTGCTCGTCGGCCCCGACCAGGTTGCCCAGGGTCTGGTCCGAGAACACGACGCCCCAGCCAAAGGTGTCGTAGGGACGGTTGCGCTCGATGACGGTGATGGTGTGCGACGGATCCTGCTTTTTCATCAGCAGTGCGAAATACAGGCCGGCGGGACCGCCGCCGATACAGACAATATTCATGTTGTGCGCAGTTTGAAGCGTTGCAGCTTGCCGGTTTCGGTGCGCGGCAGCTTATCGGTGAAGCGGATGGCGCGCGGGTACTTGTACGGTGCGATGTGCTGCTTGACGAACGCCTGCAGCTCGGCCACCAGCGCGTCGCATGGCTCGAAGCCGTTGCGCACCACCACGTGGGCCTCCACCAGCTGGCCGCGCTCCTCGTCCGCGCGGCCCACCACGCCGCATTCGGCCACTGCCGGATGGCGCAGCAGCACGTCCTCGACCTCGGCGCCGGCGATGTTGTAGCCGGCCGAGATGATCATGTCGTCGGTGCGCGAGCGGTAGTAGAAGTAGCCGTCGGCGTCCATCTCGTAAGCGTCGCCGGTGAGGTTCCAGCCGTCCTGCACGTAATCCTTCTGGCGTTCGTCCGCCAGATAGCGGCAGCCGGTCGGGCCCTTCACCGCGAGCCGCCCCACCACGCCCGGGCCGACCTGCCTGCCGTCCGCATCCAGCAGGCAGGCCTGGTAGCCGGGCACCGGCTTGCCGGTGGCGCCGGGGCGGATGTCGGCGCCGGCGGCCGAGATGAAGATGTGCAGAATCTCGGTGGCGCCGATCCCGTCGATCATGTCGATGCCGGTCGCGGCCTTCCATGCGTCGCGCGTGGCGAGCGGCAGCGCCTCGCCTGCCGATACGGTCTTCCCGAGCGAGGCCAGGCTGAAGCCGGGCGCCAGTTGCGCCATCTGGCGGTAGAAGGTCGGCGCGGTAAAGCAGACCGTGGCGCGGTACTGGTCGATCGCGCCGAGCAGCGTTTCGGGGGTGAGCTTTTCAAGCAGCACCCCGGCCGCGCCCACCCGCATCGGGAACAGCAGCAGGCCACCCAGGCCGAAGGTGAACGCGAGCGGCGGCGTGCCGATGAAGATATCGTCGGCCTGCGATTGCAGGGTGTGGCGCGGGAAGCAGTCGCAGATCGCCAGGATGTCGCGGTGGAAGTGCATGGTCCCTTTCGGCACGCCGGTGGTGCCGGAGGTGAAGCTGACCAGGCACACATCGTCGGCCGAAGTGTCCACGGCCGTGAACGGCGCATCATGACGCTGCATCAGCGCTTCCAGCGACTGCGGGTTGCCGGGGTCGTTGAAATAGACGACCTGCTGCGGGCAGCCCGGGGTGGCATCCAGCTCCGCGGCCAGGCTGGCCGAACACAGTACCGCGCCGACGCGCGCCTTGTCGATGATGGCGCCCAGCTCGCGCGCACGCAGCAGCGGCATGGTGGGCACCGCGATCAGGCCTGCCTTCAGCACGGCCAGGATGGACGCGGCCATCATCGGGGTATTGGCGCCGCGCAGCAGCACGCGGCTGCCGGTCGGCAGCTTCATTTCGTGCGTCAGCACCTGCGCGATGCGGTCCACCCGCGCCAGCAGTTCTGCGTAGGTCCAGCGCATGCCGTCGCCAATGACGGCGGTACGCCCGCCCCTGCCGCGCGCGACGGCCAGGTCGAGCAGTTCGGCCACGCAGTTCAGGCGCGGGGGATAGCGCAGTTCGGGAAGGTCGAACAGGAATTCGGGCCACTGCCCGTCCGGGGGCAGGTTGTCGCGTGCGAAGGTGTCCTGGTAGGCCGATGCGCCCAGGTCTGCTGCGGTGAGTCTTGCCATCTGCTCCCCCTGTTGTGGATGCCGCCAACGTCGTTCGCCATACGGTGCGACCGTGGGGAGATACTTTAGCCTTAAACTATTAACCAGACAACGCTTTTCGCACTACCCGCTGCGCTGGCGCAGTGCCTCGAGCTGGCGCTCCACCACATGCCCGGCTTCGGCCAGCGCGTCACGCACGCCCGCCTCGTCCGGCTGCAGCGCGCACGATTCCAGCACGGCTGCCGCCCGCTCCAGCCCCAGCGTGGCGCAGCCTTCGCGCAAGCGGCCCAGGCGCAGGCGCGCCGCATCAAGCTCGCCCACGGCGAGCAGCAGGCAGATCTCCGGCCTGCCCCCGTCGAGCTGGCGCAACAGGCCTCCCAGGTAGGCGGCGAGCCGGCCGGCGTCGATGCCCAGCCTGCGCATGGTGGCGCCGGGCGCCTCCATTCCGCAGGACGCGGCGCCGCCCAGGCAATTGTCGAGGCGGTCGCGCACCTGGTCGGGCACCAGAGGCTTGGTGATGAAGCCGCAGGCGCCATAGTCGCCGGCCTGCTCCACCGTCTCGCGGTCGTTGGCGGAGGTGGCCAGCACGAACGGAATACCGGCATGGCGGCTGCTGGCCCGCATGCGGCGCAGCAGCTCCAGGCCGGACAGGCGCGGCATGCGCAGGTCGGAGAACACGATCGCGGGCGCAGCCCCCGCCTCCAGCAGCGCCCACGCTGCCTCGCCGTCCTCCGCTTCATCGATCTCGAATTCGCCACAAGCGTCGACCAGGTGCATCAGCATCATGCGCGACACCACGTCGTCATCCACTACCAGTACTTTGATCCTCATGGCGCCACCCCCTGTCCGTGCGCGACCGGGGCGCCGGTTTCATATTCCTCCAGCAGGCGGTGCAGGCGCGGCATCCCCGCCTGCACCACGTTCCACTGCTGCCGGTCGGCGGCTTCCTCGAGTTCTCCGCACAACAACTGCAGCCCGGTGTCGCCCAGGTAGGCGGCGCTGCCCTTCATCCCGTGCAGCAGCAAGCCGGCAGCCTCGTGATCGCGGCGCAGGAGCGCCGCGTCCAGCTCGGCCCGCCGCGCCGGCGCGTCGCTGGCGAAGGCCGCGCGCAGGCGCGCCCTGATCTCCGATGCGCGCCGGTCGATCGAAGGCGGCGCCGCCGGGCCCGGCCCGACACCGAACATCTCGTCCAGTTCTGCGGTGGTCGGCTGGCCCGGCCGGGCGGACGCTGCGGGCATTGGCTCGAGCGCAATGCCGCGATCGCGCTGGCGTTCGATCGCGCGCGCCAGCTTCGCGTGCAGCGCATCCTCGTCGATCGGCTTGGCCAGGAAATCGTCCATGCCGGCGGCCAGGTAGCGTTCACGGTCCTCCTCGCTGGCATTGGCCGTGAGCGCGACAATCATCAGTTCACGGTCCAGCACCGGGGCGTCCGGCAGGCCGCCGTTGCGCACCAGGCGTGCCGCGGTGGCGCCGTCCATTTCCGGCATGCGTCCATCCATCAGGATCAGGTCGAAGCGCTCGGCGGCGCAGGCCCGTACCGCCAGCAGGCCATTCTCCACCACCTGCACGCGGTGGCCCAGCTCTTCGACCATCATGCGCACGATGATCTGGTTGGTGGGGTAGTCCTCGGCACACAGCACGTTGAGGCGATGGCTGTGCGCAGTGCGCGGCACCAGCGCAACTTGGGGAGGCTCGACGCCATCGGGCAACGGCACCGTGAAGGTGAAGGTGCTGCCCTCGCCTTCCACGCTGGTCACGCCAATCTCGCCTTCCATCAGCTCGACCAGCTGGCGGCAGATCGCCAGCCCGAGTCCGGTGCCGCCGTAGCGCCGCGTGGTGGTGCTGTCGGCCTGCTCGAATTTCTGGAACACGCGCTGCAGCGCATCGGGCGCAATGCCGATGCCGGTGTCGGAGATGGAGAAGCGGATCATGTTGACCGTGCCTTCGGCACCGATGCGCTCCACCTTCAGCCCGACCGTGCCGGCATGGGTGAACTTGAAGGCGTTGCCGAGCATGTTGACCAGCACCTGGCGCAAGCGGGTCGGGTCGCCGACGACGAAGCGCGGCAGCGCTGGCGCCAGGTTCACGTCGAATGTAATGCTTTGCGCGCCGGCCTGCTCCTCGAACAGGGCCGCCACGTTGGCAACCATCGCTGCCAGGTCGAAGTCGATCTGCTCGAAGGTCAGCTTGCCCGCCTCGATCTTGGAGAAGTCCAGCAAGTCGTTGATGATGGCCAGCAGCGCCTGGGCGTTGGCCTGGCCGCGCCGGATCTGGTCGCGCGTGGACAGCTGCAGCTGGCGGTCGCGCAGCGCGAAGCCGAGCATGCCGATCACCCCGGCCAGCGGGGTGCGCATTTCATGGCTCATATTGGCCAGGAACTCCGACTTCTGGCGGGTGGCATCCTCGGCGCGCTGCTTGGCCTGCCGCAGCCACTCCTCGTTCTCCTGGAGCGCACGGTTGGCCAGCGCCAGCTCGTCGGTGTGCAGGCGCACCTGGCGCTCCTGCTCCATCAGGCGGGCCTGGGTTTCCTCCAGCTGGTGGTAGGCGCGCGCGTTGTCCAGCGCCACCGCCGCGTGCGCGGACAGCGCCTGCAGCATGTCCAGGTGCACCCTTCGGTAGGCGTTGCGCTGGTCGCTCTTCACGCAAATCACGCCGAGGACTTCGTCGTTCACGACCAGCGGCACGTACAGCATCGACAGCGCAACCGGGGACGCGCCACCGTCACGGGTGGGCGACAGCAAGCCTTCATTGTCGGGCCGGGACAGGTACAGCCGGTACTCGGTCTCGCTGTCGCCGATCAGCACCTCGCGCCGGTTGCGCACGCACCAGACCGCGAACTGGTCCGGGTTGGACATCTGGCGCACGTAACCGTGCAGGCGCACGCCATGGTCGATCGCGAACGGGAATTCGATCACTTCGCGGTCGCGGTCCAGGAAGCCGATGCAGAAGATGCGCGCATCCATCAGGTCGTGCACGTGGCGGTACACGATGCTCATGATGGTATCCATGTCGAGCGAGGCGCTCATCTCGCGGCCGATCTCGGACAGGGTCGAGATGTTGCGATGGGCCAGCTCCACCGCCTCCTTCTGGCGTTCTGTGTCGATGCGGCGTTGTTCGGCCTCGGCGCGCTGCATCTCGGCTTCCTCGCGGCGCTGGCGCAGCTCCTCGGCCTGGCGCTCGAGCTGGCGGTTCTGCTGGCCGATCTCCGCCGTGCGCGCCTTCACCTGCTGTTCGAGCAGGCGTTTCTGCCGCTGCAGCGCGCTGGTGCGGGCGCGGTATCCGCCATACACGGCGCCGGCGAATGCCAGCACCACCAGAGCCCGGAACCACAGGGTCTTCCAGAACGGCGGGCGGATCGTGATGCGCAGGGCGGTGGCGGCCGGGCCCCAGACGCCGTCCTTGTTGGCTGCGCGTACACGGAAGACGTATTCGCCCGGATCGAGGTTGGTATAGGTGGCGAAGCGCTTGCTGGCGTCGGCCTGCACCCAGGCCTTGTCGAATCCTTCCAGCTGGTAGGCGAAAAGGTTGCGCTCCGGCGCGGCAAAATGCAGCGCCGAGAACTCGAGCGAAAACACCGAATCGGACGCTTCCAGCTCGATATCGCGGGCGTTTTCGACCGCCCCGCGCAGCAGGCCCGGGCGGGCCAGCTCGGCCGGCGTGTTGAAGATCTGGAAGCCGGTGATCACGGCGCGCGGCGCAATGCGGTTGTCGCGAATCGCCGACGGGCGGAACGCGGTGATGCCGCTGAAGCCGCCGAAGTAGATGGTGCCATCCGGCGTGCGCAGCGCCGAACCGTCGAAGTAGGTGCCGTCGGCGCTGCCGTAGCTGCGCCAGCGGCCGGTCGCACGGTCGAGCCGCGAGATGCCGCTGTTGGTGCTGATCCAGAGGTCGCCCAGTTCGTCCTCGACGATCGCGGCGACCGCGTCGTCCGTCATGCCGTCGCTGACGGTGTGGCGGCGGAAGGTCACGCTGCCATCGGCGTGCATGGTCATGCGGTTCAAGCCGCCGGCCGTGCCGACCCACAGCACGCCCTGGCTGTCCTCCAGCAGGTAGTGGACTTCGTCGTGCGACAGGCTGTCCGGCTTGCCGGACTCGTGGCGGAAGTGGCGGAAAGTGCCGGTATTCCGGTCGAGCAGGTCAAGGCCGTTGAAGGTGCCGACCCACAGGCGGCCCTGGCGGTCCTCCAGCAGGGGACGCACCACATTGTCGGCCAGGCTGGCCGGCGCCAGCGCGTCGTGGCGGTAGGTATGCGATTCCAGCGTGGCCGGGTCGAAGCGGTGCAGGCCGCCGCGCGAGGCCACCCACATGGTGCCGCCGCGATCGACCATCAGGTAGCGGATCTCGTTGGCCGCATCGGTTCCGCGGAACGTATGGCGGATGAAGCGCCCGCTGGCCTGGTCGAGGCGCGCGAGGCCGGCCTGGCCCCCGACCCACAACTGGCCGCGCTGGTCATGCACGACACTGTTCAGGACCTGGCCGACGCGGCCGCGCACGCCGCCGAAACGGCGCAGCACGTCGCCGCTCGTTGCGTCGAGCAGGTCCAGGCCGCCGTTGCCGGCCGCCCAGATCCGGCCGTTGCCGGCATCGGCAATGCCGCGCACCTTGTTGTCGGCCTGCGGCGTGGCGCCATCCTCGTCGCGGCGGACGATGCGGTTGAAGCCTCCACTGCCCAGGTCGGTGCGGCTCACGCCGCCGTACCAGGTCCCGACCCAGAAGGTGCCGACACGGTCGCGGTACAAGGCGGAGACCTGGTTGTCGCCGAGGCTGTGCGGATCGCTCGGCTGGTGGCTGTAACGGCGGAAGCGCCGCTCGCCTGCCCCCATGCGGAACACGCCGCGCGAGTAGCTGCCGATCCAGATGGTGCCATCCTGGTCTTCCTGCATGGCGGTGACGTGCATGGCGGGCAGGCCCTCGTCCTCGCCGAGCACGCGCACCGGCGCATCAGGGCTGGAAGTCTGGCGCAGCTCCACGCCGCCCATCGTGCCCACCCACAGGTTCTGCTGGCGGTCCACCACCAGCGCCTGCACCACCGCGCGCCGGGGGTTGGCGCCGCTGTCGATCGCATGGTGCTCGAAACTGGTGGCCCCGCGCGCGAGGCTGGACAGGCCGGACGCAGTTCCCACCCAAAGTCGGCCGGTGGCATCGAAAGCCAGGGCGTTGACCTGGTCGTCGGGCAGCGAGCGCGGGTCCCTGCTGTTGTGATACCAGAAGCGGTATTTGCCGGTGCGGGTGTCGAAATGCTGCAGCCCGTCGCCGGTGCCCAGCCACAGGTCGCCGTCGCGGTCCTCGGCGATCGCGCTCACGCGGCGGCTGCCGTTGCCGCGCTTGAACGGCTCGCGCGCCAGGTAGTGGCGGAAGCTGTACGACTCCGGCAGGTACAGGTCCATGCCGCCATCGGTGCCGACCCACAGGCGGCCCTTGCGGTCCACGTGCAGCGCGCGCACCCAGTTATTGGCCAGGCTGGCCGGGTTGTTGACCACGTTGCGGAACAAGGTCATGCGGTAGCCGTCGAAACGCACCAGCCCGGCCTGGGTGCCGAACCACATGAACCCCTGCGCATCCTGGGCCACGGCCAGCACCGATTCCTGCACCAGGCCATCTTCCACGCTCAGGTGGTCGAAGCGCAGCGTCGGCGGCGATGAGGCGTGGGCGCCCTGCAGCGCGGCCACGGCGAGCAAGGCGCCGCAGGCCAGCCGGCGCAGCAGGCGCAAGGCGGTCATGGCCGCTCCCCGAAGAAGGCCAGTACGTCGGCGCGGCGCGCCTCGGTGTCGCGGCTGCCGAGCGCGATCAGTTCGCGCGTGTAGCTCGACTCGAACAGCAGGTAGGACGCGAGTGCGGCGCCGCGCGACTCGGTGGCGCCGATCGCGCCCAGCAGGGTGCGGATCGGGCCCGGCAGGCTGCCGACATGGCGGCTGGCGATGTCGTCGAGGCGCTCGGATGGCGCGATCACCAGCAGCTCCACCGGCCGCAGCTGGGTGCGATCCATATACTCGCGCGGCATGGCCGAGAGGGTCAGGTTGATGCGCTTCAGGCGCTCGATGTCCACCGCCAGCCCGTCGAGGAAAATCGAGGACATCGCATGGCCGGCGATCTGCGCCAGGCTCGGATAGCGCGCCGACGGCACGCATGCCGCGGCCGGCTCGGTCAGGCGCCCTGCCCCGACCACCAGCACGCGGCTGGCGCCCAGGTGGATCGCGGGCGAGATCGGCGCCAGCTGGCGCATGGTGCCGTCACCGCAGTAGTGGCAGTCGCCGCCGGCGTACAGCGGCACCGACGGGAAGATGAACGGGATCGCGGACGACGCCAGCAGGTGCTCGACGCCGATCTGGGCCTGCAACGCCATGCGCTGGGAACGCGCCCATGGAGCGATCTCGGCGGCGCTCTGGTAGAAGGTCAGGTGGCTGCCGGCGGTATAGGACGATGCGCTGACGGCGAGCGCGTGCAGCACCCCGGTGGACAGCACCTCGTCGAGGCGCGGCAGGTCGAGCATGCGGTGCAGCAGGCCGACCAGCGGCGTGTTGTCGAGCAGCGAATTGGGTGGCGCCGCATGCCACTGGCGCAGCAGCCAGCCGAACGACAGCAGCGACAGCCAGCGCGCCCCGGAACGCAGCACGCCGAGCGAATCGGCACGGTACACCTGCTCGGCGCGCATGTGGTCCCACACCTCGGTCAGCGTGTGTACGCCTTCGCGGAAGTTGTCGGCGCGGCAGGCCAACGCGGTCGCGTTGAGCGCGCCGGCCGAGGTGCCGCAGATGATGTTGAAGGGGGTGCGCGCGCTGGCCCAGCCTTGCTCGCGCAGGATCCGTGAAATGGCCTGCAGGACGCCCACCTGGTACGCGGCGCGGGCTCCCCCGCCGGTCAGGACCAGGCCTGTCTTTTCTTGGAATCCCATAGGCGGCAAGGTTATCAGGGTCTTGCCGCCGGCGTAAGGGTCAGGTCACAAAAGCGTTCCCTGAATGCGACAACCGGTCACTCGCCGCGCGCCACCCCTTCGCGGCGCGGATCGGCGCCGCCGAACCACATCGCCTCGCCATGGATATTGATGCGCTGGATGCCTTGCAGGCCGGAGTTGAGCTCGACCTGCTGCACCCGGTGGCCGCGGGTCTTGAGCTGCGCCACCGTCGACTCGGGGAAGCGGCGTGTCTCCAACAGCGTGGGACCGTTCATGCTGCCGAAGTTCGGCATGCTGATCGCCTGCTGCATGTTCATGCCCCAGTCGAGGGTCCCGGTGAGCACCTTGGCCACGTAGTTGATGATGGCCGGGCCGCCCGGCGAGCCGGTGGTCAGCACCAGCTTTCTGGTCTTCCTGTCGAACACGATGGTGGGCGACATGGCGCTGCGCGGACGCTTGTTGGCCTGCACCCGGTTGGCGATCGGCCCGTGCTCGTCGCGCGAAGCAAAGGAGAAGTCGGTGAGCTGGTTGTTCAGCATGAAACCTGCCACCATCTGGCGCGCGCCGAACGCATCCTCCACCGTGGTGGTCATGGCCAGGCCGTTGCCGTCGGCATCGACCACCGCGATGTGGGAAGTGGACGGAGTCTCGACCGAGACATTGTCGCCCCAGGCCACCCCGGTGCCGAACGGGTTGCCGGCCGGGGCCACGCCGAGCGAACGCTCCGTGACCAGCTTTGCACGTCTGGCAAGGTAGTCCTTGTCGAGCAGGCTGGGGATGCCCTTGCCGGGCAGCGGCACGAAATCGGTATCGGCGGCGTAGCGGTCGCGGTCCGCGTAGGCCAGCCGGCCCGCTTCGGAGAACAGGTGCACCGCCTCGGCGCCGGGCACGCCGTCCTGCGGCGCCAGCTTCGCCATGTCGAAGTTTTCCAGGATGCCGAGCATCTGGGCGACGGCGATGCCGCCGGACGATGGTGGCGGCATGCCGCACACGGTGTAGGCGCGGTAGTCGGCGCAGACCGGCTTGCGGATGCGCGGGGCGTAGGCGCCGATATCCGCGGCGCTGAGCAGGCCCGGGTTGGTCGGGTGCGACCGCACCTTGGCCGCGATCTCGCGCGCGATGCGGCCCTTGTAGAAGGCGTCCGCGCCGCCGGCGGCGATCTCGCGCAGGGTCGCGGCCAGCGCCGGGTTCTTCAGCTTGTGGCCGACCGGCCAGGGCTGGCCGGAGGCGTCGTAGAAGTAGGCCAGCGCCACCGGGTCGCGGCGCAGGTGCTTGTCCCACGCGAGCATGCCGTTCAGGCGCGCGCTGACCGGGAAGCCCTGTTCGGACAGCCGGATCGCAGGCGCGAACAGCGCCTTCCATGGCAGCTTGCCATGCTTCTTGTGGGCCAGTTCCAGCATGCGCAGGACGCCCGGCGCGCCCACCGAGCGTCCGCCGACGATGCCTTCGACGCGCGACAGCGGGGTGCCGTCCGGGCGCTGGAACAGGCGTTCGTCCGCTTTCGACGGCGCCGTTTCGCGGCCGTCGTAGGCCAGCACTTCCTTGCCGTCGAAGTAGACCATGAAGGCGCCGCCGCCGATGCCGGAGGACTGCGGCTCGACCAGCGTCAGCACCAGCTGGGTGGCGATCGCGGCATCGAGCGCGGAGCCGCCCTGCTTCAGGATCTCGGCGCCGGCATCGGCAGCGAGCGGGTTGGCGGCGGCGACCATGTGCTTCTTCGTGACCCAGCCGGCTTTCTCGGTGTAGCCGGTGGCGATTTCGGGCGCGCCCTGGGTGGCGGATTGCGCATGCACGGCGCCCGCGCACAGCGCGGACAACAGGATCGCCAGCAGCGGCGACTTGGACTTGACCATCTGGACTCCCAAAAACAAAAAAAGGCGGGGACCGCCCACCTCCGTCATCCCCGCGCATGCGGGGCCCCATAGTGAGCCAGTGCTCGCCGCCTCAGCATAGGCCCCCGCATGCGCGGGGGCGACGGGATCGTTACCTTATTTGGGCTGCATGCGGATCGCGCCGTCCAGGCGGATCGTTTCGCCGTTCAGCATCGTGTTCTCGATGATGCACTTGGCGAGGTGGGCGTACTCGTTCGGCTTGCCGAGGCGTGGCGGGAACGGCACCATCTTGCCCAGCGCATCCTGCACTTCCTGCGGCATCCCGAGCAGCATCGGGGTTTCGAAGATGCCCGGAGCGATCGTCATCACGCGGATGCCGTTGCGCGACAGGTCGCGCGCCATCGGCAGCGTCATGCCGGCGACGGCGGCCTTGGAGGAACCGTAGGCGGCCTGGCCCATCTGGCCGTCGAAGGCGGCGACCGAGGCGGTGTTGATGATGATGCCGCGCTCGCCCCATTCGGCGGCTTCGGTCTTCGCCATCGCATCGGCGGCCAGGCGCGACATGTTGAAGGTGCCGACCAGGTTGATGTTGATGGTCTTCTGGAACACGTCGAGCGGGTGCGGGCCTTCCTTGCCGACGGTCTTGACGGCTGGCGCGACGCCGGCGCAGTTGACCAGGCCGCGCAGCGTGCCCATGGCCACCGCTGCGGCGACCACTGCCTGCGCGTCGGACTCGGAAGTCACGTCGCACTTGACGAACTGGCCGTTCAGTTCCTGCGCCAGCCTGGCGCCCGCTTCCGCCTGCACGTCGGCGATGACGACCTTGCCGCCCGCTTCGGTGATCATGCGCGCGGTGGCCGCGCCCAGGCCCGATGCGCCGCCGGTGATGATGAATACGTTGTTCTGGATTTGCATGTGTTCGCCCCTTCGTCTCTTTGTAACGTTTACGTAAACGTCAACCATTGTAGCAAGACTTGGGGGTGAAATTGCCGCCAGGTCATCGATTCTGCGCAAACGCCGCGCTATCTCGCTCTTTTGACGGCAACTGGGCCGTTCTGCTGCCAATTGCGGAAAACCGGGTCGATCCGGCTCCAAACACTAGAAACACTGCACAAAATTGCCGTTCTGCACGCATTGTCGGCCATTTGCGTCGATCGTCGTGTGGCCGACCGGCGGCGGCAGCGGCAGCCCGCCGGCGCGCAGGCAGGTCGCTCCGATGCAGTCGACCGGCACAGGCGGCGACGGCACGATCGGGGTCACGCCCACCGAGGGCGCCGGCACTGGCATCGGCACGTAGCCGGAGGTGCTGTAGGGCGACGGCGGCATGGTGATGATGTCCTGCCGCGTGGGGCGGCGCGGCGCCAGCTTGCGCGTGGCAGGATTATCCTGCCACGCCTTCCTGTTGCGCTCGGCGACGGCGCGCATCGCGGCCGCCTCCTGTTCGGGCGAATTGTGCAGCTTCGGGCCGTAGACCAGCGGCGGGTCCTTCTTGTCGGGCGGGGGCGTCTGCTGCGCGAGCGCGGCCAGCGGCTGGGCCGCGGCCAGGATGGCAACAAGGGCAAGGCGCGAAATCTTCATATGTCCTCCGGCCTCCATGATGGCCCGGATCGGCCTTCCTGCCGACTACCAAAACAATTGGTAACAGGCGCCTCAGGCGTGCCGGGCCAGCGCGGCGCGCACGCGCTCGGCCAGTTCGGCCTGGCGATACGGCTTGGCCAGCACGTCAAGCTGCCATTTGTCGCGGCCGGGCAGCTCGTCCATGTAGCCCGTCGCCAGCAGGATCGGCAGTTCGGGGCGCAGCGCGCGCGCCTGCTCGGCCAGCTGCACGCCGTTCATCCCGCCCGGCATGATCACATCGGTAAACAGCAGGTCGATGCCGGGCTCGCGCTCCAGCTTTGCCAGGGCGTCCTCGCCGCTGTGGGAGGTCATCACCTGGTAGCCGAGCGAGCGCAGCACCGTCTCGGCCAGGGTCCGCACGTCCTCGCTGTCCTCGACCAGCAGGATGGTGGCGCCGCGCGAAGGGGTGGCATGCAGGTCGCGCGCGTCTGGCGCCAGCGGTTCACCTGCGGCCGCGGCGGCCGGGAACATGATGCGCACCAGCGTACCCGCACCCGGCTCGCTTTCCAGCTCCAGGCGGCCGTTCGACTGCTGCACGAAGCCGTGCACCATGGCCAGTCCCAGCCCGGTGCCCGGCCCCTTGGTAGTAAAGAAGGGCTCGGTGGCGCGGCGCAGCACATCGGGCGCCATGCCCTGCCCTTCGTCGCGCACACACAGCATCACATACTTGCCGGGAGCCAGGCCGTGCGCCATGATTTCGGCCGGGTCGGCCAGCACCGCGGTTGCGACCGTCACCTTGCCGCCGTCGGGCATCGCATCGCGGGCATTGATCAGCACATTCAGCAGCGCCATCTCGAGGTGGGTCGGGTCGACCATGCAGCCCGGCAGGCCCGGCTTGAGGTCCAGCTGCAGCTCGACCGCCTCGCCCAGCGTGCGCACCAGCATCTCGCTGAATTCGACCACCAGCGTGTTCAGGTTGACCAGGCGCGGCTCCAGCCGCTGCTTGCGCGCGAACGTCAGCAGCTCCTGGGTGAGCTTGCCGGCACGCGCCGCCGCGTTCTGGGCCCGTTCGATCGGCAGGGCTGCCGCGGATTTCGCGTCGAGCGAACGCGCGGCCAGCTCGAGGTTGCCCGACACGACTTGCAGCAGGTTGTTGAAATCGTGCGCCAGCCCGGCCGTCAGCTGGCCGATCGCCTCCATCTTCTGGGCCTGCAGGTAGGACTGCTCGGAGACGCGCCGGCGCGTGATGTCCATCTGCGACGAAAAGTGGAACAGCAGCTTGCCGTCCTTGTCGAACACCGGGCCGATGAACAGGGCATTCCAGAACGGCGTGCCGTCCGCCTTGTAGTTGATGATGTCGACCGCGACCGCACGATGTTCGCGCAGCGCATTGCGTATCTCCGTGACGGTGCCCTGATCGGTATCGGGACCCTGCAGGAACCGGCAATTGCGGCCCAGCACCTGCGGTTCGTCGTAACCGGTCAGGTCCAGGAAGGCGCGGTTGACGAACACGACCGGCTCGTCGGGCAGGTTGGGGTTGGTCACCACCATCGGCATGCGGGTCATCTCGACCGCGGCGAAAAAGATGTTGCCGCGGTCATCCAGGCTGCTGTCCTCGATATAGCTGGCCTGCCAGTGGCGCATCCCGGGGTTGCCGCCAGGATTGCCGAACGGGCTGACGCTATGGCCTTCCAGCTCGCCGGCGGCAGGCACGCCCGCGCTCTGGCCGCCTCCTTGCGTATCCAGCTGTTGATTTTCCCTGCCCTGTTCCCGTCCCGCGACCATATGCACCTGCATACCGTGATATTGTGGGCCGATGTTAACCTTGCTGAACAGGAATAGCTGTACGCTGGCTCACATAGGACCGCACTCCAGCGCCATCGGCAGGAACGCGATGCCATTCGCCTCGGTCCGCTCGCCCGCAGGGCGGAATCCGAGCGCCGCGTACAGGGGCACGGCGTAGATGCTGGAATTGACGGTGAACTGGCCGGGGTTGCCGCGTTCGACCGCTTCGTCCCGTACGGCTTCCCACAGGCGCGTGGCGTGCCCGCGGCGCTGGAAGCCGGGCGCCACGAACAGGTGGAACAGGTGGCGGTTGTCGCGCAGCGCGACCGCGCCGGCCAGGCGGCCATCCTCGAACCCGGCGAGGTAGCGCATATTGCTTGCGCCGATCGCGGCTGCGATCGCGGACGGCGACATGGTCTCGATGAACTTTTCCGCGCCGTGCCCGTCGGGGTGCAGCGTGAGGTGATGCATGACGCTCGCAATCAATGCGCTGATCGCATCGGCGTCGGAGGGGATGGCGGGCCTGATATCCATTGTTGCGAAGTCGAGTTCGGCCGTACAGCTTAGCATTGGTGCGGTGCCTGGGGTAAACGCCTCGTTTAACCTCGCAATGTCTCGTTTAACCTCGCAAAAAAAAGCCACGTCCGCTGGCGTGCGGACGTGGCTTTCGATGGTTGACAGTGGCTTACTGCGCTGGCGGGACTTCGCTGGCCGGCGCGGTGTCGGCCGCCGGCAGTTCGGTCACCGGCATCGCAGGCGCCATTTCTGCCGGCTGGACGTGCGCCGCCGGCGCGCTGGCCGCGCCCAGCCAGCCGGTGGCAGGCAGCAGCGGCACCAGCAGCAGCGCCACGATGTTGATGATCTTGATCAGAGGGTTGACGGCCGGGCCGGCGGTGTCCTTGTAGGGATCGCCCACGGTGTCGCCGGTGACGGCGGCCTTGTGCGCATCCGAACCCTTGCCGCCGAAGTTGCCATCCTCGATGTACTTCTTCGCGTTGTCCCATGCGCCACCGCCGGTGGTCATCGAGATCGCCACGAACAGGCCGGTGACGATGGTGCCCATCAGCAGGCCGCCCAGCGCTTCAGGGCCGAGCAGCATGCCGACCAGGATCGGCACCACTACCGGCAGCAGCGACGGCACGATCATCTCGCGGATGGCGGACGCGGTCAGCATGTCCACCGCCTTGTCGTACTCCGGCTTGCCGCTGCCGTCCATGATGCCCTTGATGGTCTGGAACTGGCGGCGCACCTCCACCACCACGGCGCCGGCCGCGCGGCCCACCGCTTCCATCGCCATCGCACCGAACAGGTAGGGAATCAGGCCGCCGATGAACAGGCCGACGATAACCATGTGGTTGGACAGGTCGAACGAGATCGTCTGTCCCACCGACTCGAGCGCATGGGTGTAGTCCGCGAACAGCACCAGCGCCGCCAGGCCGGCCGAACCGATCGCATAGCCCTTGGTGACAGCCTTGGTGGTGTTGCCGACCGCGTCCAGCGGATCGGTGATCGCACGCACCGAGTCCGGCAGGCCGGACATCTCGGCGATGCCGCCGGCGTTATCGGTGATCGGGCCGTAGGCGTCCAGCGCCACGATGATGCCGGCCATCGACAGCATCGAGGTCGCGGCGATTGCGATGCCGTACAGGCCGCCCATCTGGTAGGACGCGAGGATTGCCGCACACACGGCCAGCACAGGATAGGCGGTGGCCTTCATCGACACGCCCAGGCCGGCGATGATGTTGGTGCCGTGGCCGGTGGTGGACGCTTCCGCGATATGGCGCACCGGCTTGAAATCGGTGCCGGTGTAGTACTCGGTGATGTAGACCATCAGGCCGGTCAGCACGATGCCCACCAGCGCGCAACCCATCATGGTGGTGCGCATGCTGTCATCGGTCCACAGGTACCAGGTGACGACGCCGAAGCCGATTAGCGACAGGCCGGCAGCCCACCACAGGCCGGTGTACAGCGCGGACATCACGTTCTTGCCCGGCTTGGCCTTGACCATCGAGCAGCCGATGATGGAGCCGATGATCGACACCGCGCCCAGCAGCAGCGGGTAGATCACCGCGGCCGTCGCCGTGGTGGAGGTGAACATCAGCGCGCCGAGCAGCATGGTGGCGATCAGCGTGACGACATAGGTTTCGAACAGGTCGGCGGCCATGCCGGCGCAGTCGCCGACGTTGTCGCCCACGTTATCGGCGATCACCGCAGGGTTGCGCGGATCGTCCTCCGGGATGCCCGCTTCGACCTTGCCCACCAGGTCGGCGCCGACGTCGGCGCCCTTGGTGAAGATGCCGCCGCCGAGACGCGCAAAGATCGAGATCAGCGATGCTCCGAAGGCCAGGCCGATCAGCGGCTTGATGACGTCATGGTCGGAGGTCGAGCCGCCCGCCGCCACCAGGTACCAGTAGAACAGCGTCACGCCCAGCAGGCCCAGGCCGACCACCAGCATGCCGGTGATGGCGCCGCCCTTGAAGGCGACATTGAGCGCTTCGTTCATGCCGTGGGTCGCGGCCTGCGCGGTGCGCACGTTGGCGCGCACCGACACGTTCATGCCGATGAAGCCGCAGGCGCCGGACAGCAGCGCGCCGAGCGCAAAGCCGATCGCGGTGTTCACATCGAGGAGGACGCCGATGGCGACCAGGAGGACGACGCCGACAATGCCGATGGTGCGGTATTGGCGCGCCAGGTAGGCTGCCGCGCCCTCCTGGATCGCCTGCGCGATCTGCTGCATCCGGGGGTTCCCGGGATCCTGTTTCAGGATCCAGCTCCTGCTGATCAGCCCATACAGTACCGCTATCACGCCACACGCAACTGCAAATGCAAGAAAGCCTGCTGCCATATCGTCCCCTTAGTTCTAAGATCAAGTAACACAACAACACAAACGGAAAGGCCGCGGTTGACGGCCATCTGACTGCGTACTGCAAAACCTTGAAGCTGAAACTGGTGCGAAACTGGTGCGAACCGATGCGATCATGCCGCGCGTGGGCGCGAAAAAAAGCGGACTGTAGGTCCGCTTTTTGATGGTCTGATCAGCTGGAGAGCGCCGCGAAGGCCGCCTCGCGGACCTCGTCAAGCGGCCCGACGCCGGAAATCTTGCGGTATTTCGGTGCGCCCGGCTCGCCCGAGGCGGCCCACTTGCCGTAGTAGTCCAGCAGGACTTCGGTCTGGTTGTGGTACACGGACAGGCGCTTCTGCACGGTTTCCGGCTTGTCGTCGTCGCGCTGGACCAGCGCCTCGCCGGTCTCGTCGTCGATGCCTTCGACCTTGGGCGGATTGAATTTGGTGTGATACACGCGGCCCGAAGCCGGGTGCGAGCGGCGGCCGCTCATGCGCTCGATGATGGCCTCGTCGGGCACGTCGATCTCGAGCACGTAGTCGACATTGATGCCGGCTTCCTTCATGGCCTCGGCCTGCGCGATGGTGCGCGGGAAGCCGTCGAACAGGTAGCCGTTGGCGCAGTCGGCGTCCTTCAGGCGGTTCTTCACCAGGCCGATCATGATGTCATCCGACACCAGGCCGCCAGCATCCATGACCTTTTTCGCAGCCATGCCCAGCTCGGTGCCTTCCTTGATGGCGGCGCGCAGCATGTCGCCCGTCGAGATCTGGGGGATGTTGTATTTTTCCTTGATGAAATTGGCCTGGGTGCCCTTGCCTGCCCCCGGGGCCCCTAGAAGAATGAGACGCATGAAAGATTCCTAAAACAAGATGTATATTTTTTAGCGACCTGAACGCACAGATGTTGCATTAATGCATATGGACTGCCCTGATACGAAACTTACCACAAAAGGCAGTCCAGTCGTCAACTTTGATAGCTCTGCCGCACCCTTTCGAGGTCTTCCGGCGTATCGACGCCGGCGCCCGGCGCATGCGGCGTGATGTGGACCGCGATCGGGAAGCCGTGCCACAACACGCGCAGCTGCTCCAGTGCTTCGACCTGCTCCAGCGGCGCCGGTTCCAGCGTCGGGTAGTGCTGCAGGAAGGCGGCGCTGTAGGCATACAGGCCGATGTGGCGCAGCGGCGCGTAGCCGGGCGGCAGTTCGCTCGTGGATCTGGCGAAGGCGTCGCGGTGCCACGGGATGGTGGCGCGCGAGAAGTACAGCGCGCGGCCGGCCTTGTCGAGTACCACCTTGACCACGTTCGGATTGAAGGCGTCCTGCGCATCGGCGATCGGATGAGCGCAGGTTGCCATCGGCACGCCCGGCTGCACCAGCGCGGCGGCAGCGGCCAGCAGCGCCGGGTCGATCAGCGGCTCGTCGCCCTGCAGGTTGACCACCACTTCATCCGCGCCCAGGCCGAGCTTCTGCGCCACCTCCGCGATGCGGTCGGTGCCGGACGGATGGTCGGCGCGCGTCATGCACACTTCCACGCCGTGCGCGCGGCAGGCCGCCTCGATGTCGGGATGGTCGGTGGCCACTACGATGCGGGTGGCGCCGGACAGCTGCGCGCGCTCGGCCACGCGCACTACCATCGGCTTGCCGCCGAGGTCCGCGAGCGGCTTGTTGGGCAGGCGCGTGGAAGCCAGGCGCGCCGGGATGATGACGATGAACGCCATCTTATTGCGGCTCGATGGTGCGCGCTTCGTCAGTCCACATGATGGGGATGCCGTCGCGCACCGGGAACGCGAGGCGGTCGCCCTTGCAGACCAGCTCCTGCGTTTTCTTGTCGTATTCGAGCGGGCCTTTGCACAGCGGGCAGACCAGGATATCAAGCAGTCGGGCGTCCACGACATTTCTCCACAATTTGTTTGGCCAGCGCGGCATCGATCTGCGCGCTGACCGGGACGACCCACAGGCGCGGGTCGTTGTTCAAGTGTTCAAGTTGCCGACATTTTACTGCATCCTTCTCGGTGATCAGGATGACATCGGCATCCGACTGCGCGAAAGGATTGTCGTGGAAGTCGTAGTGGTCGGGCAGCGCCAGCTCCTCGAACGACAGGCCGGCGTCGTGCAGCGTCGCGAAAAACCGTCCCGGGTTGCCGATGCCGGCCGCGGCCAGGATGCGCCGGCCGGCGAACGAGGCCAGCGG
>DASWYE010000231.1:0-1614 GCA_036405115.1 Telluria sp.
ACGCTGGCCTCGCCGTGTTCGGACAGGTGCTGCAGCAGCGCCAGTTCCTGGTCGCCGATGGACTTGCGGGCCTTGCCGGGCATGGGATCGCCTTGTGACTACAGTTGTCGTCAACATGCCCGTGACGACAACTGTAGTCAAGCCTGCCGAAGGTCATTCCCGGGCCCTCCCCGACGAACGGTCGGCCCTCAAGAAACCGGTCGACGGGCCGATCCAGAGGAGACCCCACCCCCAGCCTCGTGTCGCCATGCTCATCATCGTAGGCTTCATCATCGTCACCCTGAGCGTGATCGGCGGCTACCTCGGCTCGCACGGCAAGCTCGGGGCCCTGTGGCAGCCTTTCGAGCTGGTCATCATCGGCGGCGCCGCGCTGGGCGCGTTCATGGCCAGCAACCCGACCAAGGTGGTCAAGGGCACGATCTCGGCGACGCTGTCCGTGTTCAAGGGCGCGAAGTACAAGTCGTCCGACTACCTCGATGTGCTGACGCTGATCCACGAGATGCTCAACAAGGCGCGCCGCGACGGCTTCATGTCGCTGGAAGAGCACATCGAAAACCCGACCAACAGCCCGCTGTTCCAGAAGTACCCCAAGATCCTCGCCGACCACCACCTGCTCGATTTCCTCACCGAGTGCCTGCGCCTGATGGTGGGCAGCAACATCGAACCGCACGAACTGGAACCGTTGCTCGAACTGGAACTGGAGAAGCACCACCACGAAGCGATGGCGCCGGCGCATGCGCTGCAGAAGGTGTCCGACGGCCTGCCCGGCTTCGGCATCGTGGCCGCGGTGCTCGGCATCATCGTGACGATGGGCTCGATCGGCGGCGACATCGCCGCGGTCGGCGCGCACGTCGCCGCCGCACTGGTCGGCACCTTCCTCGGCATCCTGCTGGCCTACGGCTTCGTCTCGCC
Source organism: Telluria sp. (assembly GCA_036405115.1). Taxonomy (GTDB): domain Bacteria; phylum Pseudomonadota; class Gammaproteobacteria; order Burkholderiales; family Burkholderiaceae_D; genus Telluria. Next base: position 913 of record DASWYE010000231.1, read on the forward strand.
GCTGGCGGCCGCCATCGAAGCGCAGGTGGAACAGGACAGCCGCATGTACGAATCGGTGAAAACCGCCCTGCTGGCCTGCCTGCGCGGCTACAACCCGGCGGTGGCGCTGGAGTTCGCCCGCAAGACGCTGCCCTCCGACGTGCGCCCGCCGTTCGCGGAATTCGAAGCGCACCTGAAGGCCAACAAGTAAGCGACGGTCATGACCGAGCAGCGCCCCACGATCATCGTACGCCGGGTCAAGAAGGTCGCCGGCGGCGGCCATCACGGCGGTTCGTGGAAGGTCGCCTACGCGGACTTCGTGACCGCGATGATGGCGTTCTTCCTGGTGATGTGGCTGATGGGCGCCACCACCAACAAGGAACGCGCGGCGATCTCGGAATACTTCCGCAATCCCAGCCCGCTGAGCGGCAAGAGCTTCTCGCCGGCGCCGGGCCCGGCCGGTCCCGGCGGCGCGAGCACGTCGATGATCAAGCTCGGCGGCACGATGGACCTGCCCAAGGGCGAGAGCGACAACCCGTTCGACAAGCCGCCGGGCGATGCGCAACAGGTCTCAGAAGAACAGCAGAAGGCGCAGGAGAAGCAGCGCCTCGAAACCCTGATGCAGGCGCTGCAGGAAGCCATCGGCAAGAGCCAGGCGCTGGAACCGTTCAAGGACCAGCTGTTGCTCGACCTGACGCCGGAAGGCTTGCGCATCCAGATCGT
>DASWYE010000232.1:0-20202 GCA_036405115.1 Telluria sp.
CTCATTAATATGTGCGCGAACAATTACCTGGGACTGTCCGGCGACGTCGAAACTCAGAAGGCGGCCGCCGCCGCGCTCGAGCAGTACGGCTACGGCCTGTCGTCGGTGCGCTTCATCTGCGGCACCCAGACCGTGCACAAGCAGCTGGAAAAGGCGCTGTCCGACTTCCTCGGCACCGAAGACACGATCCTGTACGCGGCCGCATTCGACGCCAACGGCGGCGTGTTCGAGCCGCTGTTCGACGAGAACGACGCCATCATCTCCGATGCGCTGAACCACGCATCGATTATCGACGGCATCCGCCTGTGCAAGGCCGGCCGCTACCGCTATGCCCACAACGACATGGCCGACCTGGAAAAGCAGCTGCAGGACGCCACTGCCGCCGGCAAGCGCCACAAGGTCATCGTGACCGACGGCGCGTTCTCGATGGACGGCACCATCGCCCAGCTGGACAAGATCGTCGCGCTGGCCGAAAAGTACGGCGCCCTGACCATGATCGACGAATCGCACGCATCCGGCTTCATGGGCAAGACCGGCCGTGGCACCCACGAGCATTTCGGCCTGGTCGGCAAGATCGACATCATCACCGGCACGCTGGGCAAGGCGCTCGGCGGCGCGATGGGCGGCTTCACCTCCGGCCGCAAGGAAGTGATCGAGATGCTGCGCCAGAAGTCGCGCCCGTACCTGTTCTCGAACACGCTGGCGCCAATGATCGCCGGCGCCTCGCTGGCGGTGCTGGAGCGCATCAGCAAGTCGACCGAACTGCGCGACCGCCTGCACGAGAACACCGCCTACTTCCGCACGGAGATCGAGCGCATCGGCTTCACCATCAAGCCGGGCACGCACCCGGTGGTGCCGGTGATGCTGTTCGAGGCGCCGGTCGCGCAGAAGTTCGCCGCCCGCATGTACGAGCTGGGCGTGCTGCTGTCCGGCTTCTTCTACCCGGTCGTGCCGATGGGCCAGGCGCGCGTGCGCGTGCAGCTCTCGGCGGCGCACACCCGCGAACAACTGGACCGCGTGCTGGCGGCATTCGAACAAGCCGGCCGCGAGCTGGGTATCATCAAGAACTAAGGACAAGAAGAATGGAACGTATCCTCATCATCGGCGCCAACGGCCAGATCGGCAGCGAACTGGTGGAAGCGCTGGCGCAGCAGCACGGCGCGGCCAACGTGATCGCCTCGGACATCTCGGCCACCAACCTGTACAACGCCGCGCACTACGTGCAGCTGGACGTGCTCGACAAGGCCGCCCTCGAGCGCCTGGTGGCCACCGAAAACATCACCCAGGTGTACCAGCTGGCTGCGATGCTGTCCGCCACCGGCGAGAAAGCGCCGCTCAAGGCCTGGACGCTGAACATGGACGGCCTGCTGAACATCCTCGAGATCGCCCGCGAGCGCAAGGAAGCCGGCAAGCCGATGAAGATCTTCTGGCCGTCGTCGATTGCCGCCTTCGGTCCGAACACGCCTTCGGTGAATACCCCGCAGTACACGGTAATGGACCCGAGCACCATCTACGGCATCAGCAAGCTGGCAGGCGAACGCCTGTGCGAGTACTACTTCACCAAGTACGGCGTGGACGTGCGTTCGATCCGCTATCCTGGCATCATCAGCTTCAAGTCGCCACCGGGCGGCGGCACCACCGACTACGCCATCGCGATTTTCCACGCGGCCCTGCGCGGCGAGCGCTATGACTGCTTCCTTGGCCCGGAAACCACGCTGCCGATGATCTACATGCCGGACGCGATCCGCGCTACCATCGAGCTGATGGATGCACCGGCCGGACAAGTGAGGATCCGCTCCTCGTACAACGTCGCGGGCGTCTCGTTCAACCCGCGCGAGCTGGCCGAAGCGATCACCAGGGCGCGTCCGGAGTTCCGCATCAACTACACCCCGGACAGCCGCCAGCAAATCGCCGACAGCTGGCCGAAAAGCCTGGACGACAGCAGCGCCACAGCCGACTGGGGCTGGAAGGCGCGCATTGGCGTCGAGGAGATGGTCGAGAGCATGCTGGCCAACATCGACGTCGGCCTAGGCAAAGCGGCATGATGTACACAAGGGACGGTCTTTTGGACCGTCCAACGATTGCGTAAACAAGAAAAATAAAAAAAAGGAGACATCCAGATGGATATGAGCGTTTTTGATCTTTTTAAAATCGGTATTGGGCCATCGAGCTCGCACACCGTGGGCCCGATGGTTGCAGCGCGCCGCTTCCTGCTGGAGGCGGGCAGCCTGGATGACGCCACCGGCGTCGAGGCGCACCTGTTCGGGTCGCTCGCGCTGACCGGCGTCGGCCACGGCACCGACAAGGCCGTCATCCTCGGCCTGCTCGGCGAAACGCCGCAGGACACCGATCCCGACAGCGCCGACGACAAGGTCGACGGAGTCCGCCTGGATGGCCGCATCCGCCTGCTGGGAACGAAGGAAGTGCCGTTCGTGCTCGGCTTCCACAAGTCCGAGTCGCTGCCGGAGCACCCGAACGGCATGCGTTTTGCGCTGTCGCGCGCCGACGGAACCCTGTTCGAGAAAACCTACTATTCGATCGGCGGCGGCTTCATTCGCGCAGCCGGCGAGGAGCAGGCCGCGGCTGCCGCCAGTGCGCCGATCCCGTTCCCGTTCGATACGATGGACCAGCTGCTTGCGCTGGGCACCGCGAGCGGCCTGCGCATCCCGCAGATGCTGCGCGCGAACGAAGAAGCGCGCATGAGCCGCGAGGATCTGGACGCGGGCCTCGACCGCATCTGGAACGTCATGAACGACTGCATTTCTCACGGCCTCGTCACCCCTGGGCAGCTCCCCGGAGGCCTGAATGTGAAGCGCCGCGCCGCCGACCTGTGGAAGCAGGCGCAGGGCAGCACCGCATCGGACCGCGCCAACCAGCTGCCGCACGACGCGCTCCACCACGTGACGCTGTACGCGATGGCGGTGAACGAAGAGAACGCGGCTGGCGGCCGGGTGGTCACCGCGCCGACCAATGGCGCCGCCGGGATCATCCCGGCCGTGCTGCGCTACTACGCCGAGGACTGCAACCCGAGCAATCCGGTCGCCGGCCTGCGCGACTTCATGCTGACCGCCGCCGCGATCGGCATGCTGTGCAAGCGCAATGCGTCGATCTCCGGCGCTGAAGTTGGCTGCCAGGGCGAAGTGGGCGTGGCCTGTGCGATGGCCGCCGCCGGCCTGGTAGCCGCGCTGGGCGGAACCAATGCCCAGATCGAGAACGCGGCCGAAATCGGCATCGAGCACCACCTCGGCATGACCTGCGACCCGATCGGCGGCCTGGTGCAGATTCCATGCATCGAACGCAACGGCATGGGCGCGATCAAGGCCATCACGGCCGCCTCGCTGTCGCTCAAGGGCGATGGCACCCACTTCGTCAGCCTGGACAACGTGATCGAAACGATGCGCCAGACCGGCGCCGACATGCAGGTCAAGTACAAGGAGACCTCTCTGGGCGGCCTGGCGACGATCCACGTCATCTCCGTCAACCAGCCGGCCTGCTAGTCCTCGTCATCCCCGCGGACGCGGGGACCCATGGTGAGTTCGCCTGACAGGCCCGGTAGCGGCTCCGCTCTATTCAGCAGGGATCCCCGCCTACGCGGGGACGACGTCGGCGCGCTACAATAGCTGTTCGTCAAGCAGCTACCGGACCACCTGCCCATGCAATACGTCTCCACGCGCGCCGCCAACCCGGCCGATCCCCAGTCCCTGCGGGGCTTTTCCGACATCCTGCTGGGCGGCCTCGCGCCGGACGGCGGCCTGTACATGCCCGTCGAATACCCGAAGGTCACGGGCGAGGAACTCGACGCGTGGCGCAGCCTGCCGTACGCCGCGCTGGCATACGAAATCCTGCGCAAGTTCGCGACCGACATCCCGGACGCCGACCTGAAAGCACTCACCGAAAAGACCTACACTGCCGAGGTATACCGCAACGCGCGCCCGGACGAACCGGCGGCCGACATCACCCCGCTGCGCGTGCTGGAGAACGAAGGCGGCCGCACGCTGGTCCTGCAGGCGTTGTCCAACGGGCCCACGCTGGCGTTCAAGGACATGGCCATGCAGCTGCTGGGGAACCTGTTCGAGTACGCGTTGAAAAAGCAGGACGCCCAGCTGAACATTTTCGGCGCCACCTCCGGCGACACCGGCAGCGCCGCCGAATACGCGATGCGCGGCAAGCGCGGCATCCGCGTGTTCATGCTCTCGCCGCACCAGAAGATGAGCGCGTTCCAGACCGCGCAGATGTTCAGCCTGCAGGACCCGAACATCCACAACATCGCCGTCGAAGGCGTATTCGACGATTGCCAGGACATGGTCAAGGCGGTCTCGAACGACCTCGAATTCAAGGCGCGCCACAAGATCGGCACCGTCAACTCGATCAACTGGGCGAGGGTGGTGGCGCAGGTGGTGTACTACTTCCGCGGCTACCTGATGGCCACCACGGAAAACGCGCAAAAAGTCTCGTTCACCGTCCCGTCCGGGAACTTCGGCAATATCTGCGCCGGCCATATCGCCCGCATGATGGGCCTGCCGATCGACAAGCTGGTGGTCGCCACCAACGAGAACGACGTGCTCGACGAATTCTTCCGCACCGGCGTCTACCGCGTGCGCAAGGCCGCCGAGACCTTCCACACCAGCAGCCCGTCGATGGACATCTCGAAGGCGTCCAACTTCGAGCGCTTCGTGTACGACCTGGTGGGGCGCGACACGGCCCGCGTGCGCGAGCTCTTCACGAAGGTGGAGACCGACGGCGGCTTCGACCTGTCCGGCCGCCCCGGCAGCGATGGCGACGAATTCGCGCGCGTGCCGCAGTATGGCTTCGAATCGGGCCGCTCCAGCCATGCCGACCGTGTGGCGACCATCCGCGACGTGGCCGACGACTACGGCATCACGATCGACACCCACACGGCCGATGGCATCAAGGTCGCGCGCGAGCACATCGAGACAGGCGTGCCGATGATCGTCCTCGAGACGGCGCTGGCCGCCAAATTCAATGAAACCATCCTTGAAGCGCTCGGCACCGACGCCGAACGACCGCCCGGATTCGAAGGCATCGAGGCGCTGCCGCAGCGCTTCGTCGTCATGCCGACCGATGTCGCGCGGATCAAGGAACTGATCGCCAGCCAGACTGGCCTTTAAAAGAATGAGCTATACACCCAAGCCACTGATGCCAGTGAAGGATGCGCTCGAGGCGATGCTGGCGGCTGCCCGCACCGTCGATGGCGTCGAATCCGTACCGACCCTCGAGGCCAACGGCCGCGTGCTGGCCGAAGCGCTGCACTCGACCATCGACGTGCCAGCGGCCGATAACACGCAAATGGACGGCTACGCGGTCCGCTCGGCCGACTGCGCCGGTGGCGCGGCGACGCTGCGGGTCGCGCAGCGCATTCCTGCGGGCCAGGTCGGAACCTGCCTGGAACCAGGCACCGCCGCGCGCATCTTTACCGGCGCCCTGATCCCGGAAGGCGCCGACGCGGTCGTCATGCAGGAGCAGTGCGAGCTGTCGGCCGATGGATCGACGGTGACGGTACGCCATGCACCCGCGCCGGGCGAATGGATCCGCCGCCAGGGCGAGGATATCCGGACCGGCGGCGTCGTCGTCGAGGCGGGCGCCAGGCTGCGCAGCCAGGAGCTGGGCCTGGCGGCATCGGTGGGCCTGGCTGCGGTCAAGGTGAGGCGACGCCTGCGGGTCGGGCTGTTCTTCACCGGCGACGAGCTGACCATGCCGGGCGAAGCGCCGGGCGGCGTGCTGCCTCCCGGCGGCATCTACAACTCGAACCGCTTCCTGCTGCGCGCGCTGCTGGAAAACCTCGGCTGCCTGATCGAGGACTTCGGCAACGTGCCCGATACGCTCGATGCCACGCGCGCCACGCTGCGCAAGGCCGCGGCCGGGTGCGACCTGATCATCACGTCGGGCGGCGTGTCCGTCGGCGAGGAAGACCACGTCAAGCCGGCCGTCGAAGCGGAAGGGCGCCTCAATATGTGGCAGATCGCGGTCAAACCGGGCAAGCCGCTGGCGTTCGGCGAGGTGGGCAAGGCCTTCTTCCTCGGGCTGCCGGGCAATCCGGTGTCGAGCTTCGTCACCTTCCTCGTGTTCGTGCGGCCCTTCATTCTGCGCATGCAGGGTGCCAGCGCGCGTGCGCCTCGTTCGTTCATGCTGCCGGCGGCATTCGACTGGCCGCGTCCTGACAAGCGCAACGAGTTCCTGCGCGTCCGCGTCAACGACGATGGCGCCCTCGAACTGTTCCCGAACCAGGGTTCTGCGGTGCTGACCTCGACTGCATGGGCCGACGGCCTGGTCGACAATCCGCCCGCGAAAGCGATCGCGCCCGGCGACCTGGTGCGCTTCATCCCGTTTTCGGAGCTGCTGGCATGAACGTCACGCTCAAATTCTTTGCCAGCGTGCGCGAGAAGCTTGGTACGTCCGGGGAGCAGTTGACGGTGCCGGCCGGTGTCGCCACGGTGGGCCAGTTGCGCGATCTGCTGGTGCAGCGCGGCGGCGCATGGGAAGAAGCGCTGGGCGGCAACCGCACGCTGCGCATGGCCTGCAACCAGGTGATGTGCGATGAAAAAGCGCCGCTCGAAAGCGGCGCCGAAATCGCGTTCTTCCCGCCAGTGACTGGCGGCTAAGCGCCTACAAGGCCTTGACGAAGTCGCGGATCGCGGTCGCCACCGCCTCCGGCTGGTCGATCATCGCGAAGTGGCGCGCCGGCGAAACCGGAATCACCTTCAGGTTCGGCGTGCCCGCCATCAGCTTCTGGTAATACTCGACCTTCTCGGCCTCGCTGATGTCCGCCTGCACCATGTCCGGCGCATAGTAGGGCGCAATCACCAGCACCGGCGCCTTGATCGCCGGGAGCTGGTCGCGCAGGTCAAGCGCCAGCAGGCCGGCCATGTAGTCGGTGACGGCAGCCGGGTCGCTGGAAGACGTCATCAACGCCATGTCGTCCGCGCGGGCCATGTCGACCGAACCGATGGTGCGCATGTAGCTCTTCTGCTGGGCATCGTACATCGGCTTGGTCATGCCGGCCGAACGCGCCCTGACTCCGGCCGCCATCTGCGAGCGCTGCTCCTTCGGTACCTGCTCGGTGCCCGGGAATACTGGCAGGCCATCGATGGCCACCACACCGCCCACCAGCGCCGGCTCGTCTGCTGCCAACGCGATCGACAGTGTGGCGCCCATGCTGTGGCCGACCAGCACCGGCGCCTTCAGCGCGCGCCGGACGATCAGGTCCTTCAGCGCCTGGCGCGTCGCGGCGACCGGACCGCCCGGCAGCGCAGGGCGCCCGTTGAACCCGGCCGCAGTGACGACGTACAGCACATGTTCGCCCTTGAACCTGTCCACCATGCCTTGCCAGGCCCAGGCGCCGCTGGCCAGGCCCGGAACCAGGATCATCGGCCTGCCACGCTCACCGTGCCGCTCGACCAGCATGCCGCCCACCTCGAACGTTTCGGCCGGTGCAGCCGCGGAGGAAAATCGCAGCGGAACCGGATCGGCGGCCAGTGCGGGCAGGGGGCCCAGGGAAAGTACGGCAGCCAGTGTCAGTGCAGCTTTCATGTTGTTACTCCTCGTCGGTAAAGATGGATTCGATCGATTGCCCGAACAGGCGTGCCAGCGCAAACGCCAGCGGCAGGCTCGGGTCGTAGCGACCGGTTTCGATGGCGTTCACGGTCTGGCGCGAGACTTCGAGCAGGTCAGCAAGGTGCGCCTGGCTCCAGCCTTTTTCGGTGCGCAGCTCACGCACGATGTTCTTCATCGCCCGAGCACGCGGCAGCGGAGCTGGGTCACCACGAACAGGGCGCCGCCCATGGTGATCCAGACCGAGAACATGGACAGCTTCGGGAAGCCCGCGGTTTCGAGGAATCCGTAGGTGAACGACAGCCCGGCGGTGACGCCGGCAGCGATCGCGATATTCTCCAGCTGCACCCGGCGCAGGTATTCGTCCATGCGGCCGAAATGCCGCACCATCGCCCACAGCGCGACACCGAAGCCAAGCATCGGGCTGACCAGCACCAGGGTGCGCGGCAGCCCGTCATCCATCGGACGGCCGAAGCGGATGGCCAGTACCAGGATCACGGCGTACAGTGCGATCGATCCCCACAGTTCGCGCGCGTACATTCTTTTTGCTTCCTTTTCCCGCATTTGCTCCTCCTGTGTAAAGTATGCTTGACATAGTAGTTGGCGGAAAAACGGATGTCAAGCAAACTTTACACACCGGTTTTTCGACTACAATGCGGCTCCTTCCAGCTCGCGTTGATGCCCCAGATGACTTCCCAGACCACCCCACGCCGCGCCGTTGTCATTGGCGGGGGCCCCGCCGGCCTGATGGCGGCCGAGGTGCTCGCAGAGGCGGGCGTGCAGGTCGACCTGTATGACGCGATGCCTTCGGTCGGCCGCAAGTTCCTGCTGGCGGGGAAGGGCGGCATGAACATCACGCACTCGGAAGACTATGCCTCGTTCGTGCATCGCTACGGCGCGCGCAGCGAACAGGTGCGGGCCTGGCTGGATGCCTTCACGCCCGGCGAGCTGCGCGAATGGATCCATGCGCTCGGCATCGAGACCTTCGTCGGCAGCTCCGGCCGCGTATTCCCGACCGACATGAAGGCCGCGCCACTGCTGCGCGCCTGGCTGCACCGCCTGCGCGAGGCTGGCGTGCAGTTCCACATGCGCCACCGCTGGACCGGCTGGAACGACGATGGCACGCTGGCGTTCGACACCCCCGAGGGGCGCCTTTCCATCAGTGCCGGGGTAGTGGTGCTCGGTCTGGGCGGCGCCAGCTGGCCGCGACTGGGATCGGACGGCGCATGGATGCCGCTGCTGCGCGCACGTGGCGTGGATGCCGCGCCGCTGATGCCATCCAATTGCGGTTTCGACGTCGACTGGAGCGGGCATTTCAAGTCGCGCCACGCCGGCGAACCGCTGATCACCGTGGCGATGCAGGCCGACGGCAGCGACTGGAAGCGCGGCCAGTTCGTGGTCACCGAATCCGGGATCGAGGGAAGCCTGGTGTATGCGCTGTCGGCGCGCCTGCGCGACCAGATCGCGGCCGCGGGGCAAGCGACGGTGTGGCTCGACCTGTGCCCGGACCATTCCGCAGAGCGCGTTCTGCAGGAGGTCGCCCGTCCGCGCGGTTCGCGTTCGATGTCGAGCCACCTGCAGGGACGGCTGGGCATCAAGGGCGTCAAGGCCGGATTGCTGCGCGAATGCCTGCCGAAGGATGCGTTCGAGGATGCGGAAGCGCTGGCCGCCGCCATCAAGCGCCTGCCGCTGGTGCTGCAGCGTGCGCGGCCGGTGGAGGAAGCGATCAGCAGTGGCGGCGGCGTGTGTTTCGACGCCCTCGACGGGCAGATGCTGCGCACCATGCCGGGCGTCTTCGTGGCGGGGGAAATGATCGACTGGGAGGCGCCGACCGGTGGCTACCTGCTCAGTGCCTGCTTCGCCAGCGGGCGCGCGGCAGGGCGCGCGGCGCTGGACTGGATCGGCGACGACGCCTAGTCGCGGAACCTGGCGTCGCCCGAGCCATTGCGCGACACCGTGCGCTGGTCCGGATTCCCATGGACTTCCACGTCGCCGCTGCCGCTCAGGGTCAGCACGGCGCTGTTGCGCGCAAAGACAGTTGCCCTGCCGGAGCCGTTCTGTTCCAGCACCACATCGTCCGCCGCCAGGTGCTGGGCGTCCAGCTCGCCGCTGCCGGTATGCTCGGCACGCAGGGTGCGACAGCTGCCCACCACCGTCACCTTTCCCGAGCCGATCATTTCGAGCGAAACCTTTTCCGGGGTGCCCGCGTTGATCTCGGCGGCGCCGCTGTCGTAAGCGCTGGCCACGAGCTCGCGGAAACGCCCGTTGAACACCAGTTTGCCGGAGCCGTGCTTGATGATCTCGATCCGCTCGCCACCAAAGCCGTTGACATTGTGATTGCCCGAACCGGACACCTCCAGCTGCTCGAGCGCAGGTACGACCAGCTCGACCTCGATCCTGCTACGGTGGTAGAGCAGCATGCCGGACACGCCGATGCGCATGCTCGATCCCTCCTGGTCGGTAGCGATATTCGACAGCAGGCGCTGTTCGGCGCGCACCGTCAGTGCAGGCGTGTCTCCCCGGCGCACGGTCATGCTGATCGGGCCGGTCAGCTCGATGTTGGTCACGTCGCGGGTGATCGGGCGCTGTTCGCTGACGACGATCCGGCCTTCCGCGTTGGCCGGCGCGTTGATCCCGTGTACCCGGAACGCCGCATAAACGGCCGAAATCAGGACGAACGCCAGCACCAGCAGCGTGAACCCGGTCTTGATCAATGTACGCACTATGCTTCCTTTACTTAACCGCCCCGGATCAGGGACAGGTTCATGTCGATGTAGCGCCGCAACCCGATGAACGCGTAGTTCGATACCACCAGGCATAGCAGGAACACGATGATGCCGCCGGCGACCGTGGCCAGGCCCACCAGCGACTGGGTGGTGCGCGAATGGGTATCGAGGTCGGTGTACACGCGGATGCCGCGGCCGGCCACCGTTTCCTCGTGGCGGATCACCCGTGACGGTGCATCCGCTTCGGCAGTGCCTTGTGCGTCGCTGCCCGGTTCCTTTTCGATGTTCACGCCTTCATGGCCGATCGTCACGCGGGTCAGCCCTTCGCGCCTGACCTCGCGGCCGTCCTCGTAATGCACGTCCGGACTGCTGAACACGATTTCGTTGGCGCCAGCCAGCCCGCTGGCGGTGACCAGGATGCCGGCGAAGTACAGTGCCACCGAGACCGCGTAGATGGACGCCAGAAGCGATGCGAACACCGCCGCCGGCACCACCATGAACAGGTTGAACACCGCCAGCCCGATCGCGGTGGCGGTCATGCGCAGCACGCCTGCCTGCTGCTTTTTCGGTTCCAGCGTCTCGCGGTGCACGCTCGCGCGCAGGGTCATCGCGATCTTTTTCGGGTCGCCCAGGTCCTCGCTGACTTCTTCTTCGCTGCGGCCGGCGGCCAGGCCATCGATAAAGCGCTGCTCGTAATAGGCCAGCGTGCGCGCCACCGTGTCGGCCGGCAGCCCCGCCAGGGCCCGCTTCAATGCGTCGATGTATTCCAGTCTGCCCATCGTTACTCCGTGTTACTTCAGGCCCGGTACAGGCCGATCTGCGTCAGCGCGCGAAGTTCGAGCGCTTCTGTGGTTAACATATTGATGATCACGGCCGTGCTCCCAGCCACGAAAGCCAGTACTGCCAGCAGCCGTATTGTTTGCAAGATGTTCATGCCGTGCCGTCCTTTGTCGATGATTGGACTGTACCGGCGCGCCCCGGCCGCCGCCACGGGATTGCGACAGGCTGCAAGATTGCAGGGACAGGTGGAACATCGGCACGACTAGCGGGCTTGCGCCAGCAGGCGCGCGGCCTGCACGCCACTGCGTACGGCCGCTTCCAGCGTGGCGGGATACTCGCTCGCCGTGTAGTCGCCAGCCAGCACCAGTCCGGACAGGGCGGTCGCGTTGGCGGGCCGCGCCAGCCCCGGCGTGCAGGCGAACGTGGCGCGCTTTTCCGTGATGACGCGGCTCCAGGATGGGTGGGCCAGCGCCGGATTGGCGAACGCGCGCGCCAGCTGGGCGGCGCTGGCCTGCGCCAGCTCATCCTGGGGCAGGGCGGCAGCGGCGGCCGCGCTGCTGATGACAACGGTGAGCAGGCCCGCATGCCCGGGCTCCACATGCCCGCGGTCGAACACGAACTGCGCATGGGCGCCTTGCGCGGGCGCGTCCTCCAGCGCAAAGAACGGCAGCGCAAGCCGGATCGACGGTTGATACTGGAAGTAGCAGGTTGTGATCGGCTCGTAGTCGAAGGCGCGCAACTGGCCCGGCAGCGGATCACCGGCGGCGACCAGCGGATCGAGCAGCGAGGCCGCCACGTTGGGCGGCACGGCCAGGACGACGCTGCCGAAACGGCCGGACAGCGATCCTCCGACCGCGTTGCCGCTGGCATCGACCTGCCAGCCGCCATCGGCCTGCGCGACCCTTTCGACCCGCGCGCCCGCATGCAGCGCGCCGCCATGGTCCTGCACCACGCGCAAGGCAGCGGCCGGAAAGGCGCTGGTCATGTCGGTGCGCGGCAGCAGCATGTCGGAAGCGCGGCGCTTTGCACCGAGGCTGTCGCGCAGCACGTTCAGGAATACCTGCGCGGAGGCGCGCTCCGGCGGCGTGTTGAGGGCCGCGAGGCAGAGCGGGTGCCACATCAGCCGGTTCAGTCGTTCGGTCTGGTCGAAGCGCGCGAGCAGTTCGGCCACGCTGCAGTCCTGGTGCAGCGTCCAGCCCATCCAGCGCGCCGTGGTCGAGAAGCGCGCCAGCGCCAGCTTGTCCTCTCCCGCGAGCCCGCGGGCGCGCAGCAGTGCGCCGAGCAGGTGCAGCGGCGCCGGCAGGCGCGGCGCCACGAAGTCCATGCCCTGGCCGGGCGGATAGCGCATCTGCAACGGCAGCTTGAGCAGCGCCTGGCCGGCATCCAGGCCGGCGGCGCGCATCAGGCGCAACGTTTCGGTGTAGGCGCCCAGCATGATGTGCTGGCCGTTGTCGAGCGTGTGGCCGTGCACATCCACCGCGCGCGCGCGGCCGCCGGGCGTGCGCTGCGCCTCGAACAGCGTGACCTTGCGGCCAGCCTGCGCCAGCGTCAGCGCCGCGGCGCAGCCGGCCCAGCCGGCGCCAATGACGGCAACGCCGTCAGTTGCGGACATAGGTCTTCCAGGCCAGCCACAGCTTGCGGATCGGGGTCAGCGAGGTGCGCTGGGTCAGCACCTTGAAGCCGTCGCGCTGGATTTCGTCCAGCACGGTGCGGTAGATCGCGGCCATGATCAGGCCGGGACGCTGCGCGCGCCGGTCTTCCTTGGGCAGCAGCGCGAACGCCTCGTCGTACAGGTGCTGCGCACGGTCGGCCTGGAACTGCATCAGGTGCTCGAACTTTTCGCTGTGGCGCGCGTTCAGGATTTCGGCCGCCTTCACGTCGAACAGTTGCAGCTCGCTGACCGGCAGGTAGATGCGGCCCTTGCGCGCGTCTTCGCCGACGTCGCGGATGATGTTGGTGAGCTGGAATGCGAGGCCCAGCTTCTCCGCGTATTCCAGCGTGCGCGGATTGGTCACGCCAAAGATGCTGGCCGACAGGATGCCGACCACGCCCGCCACGCGCCAGCAGTACTTCTGCAGCGCCGCGAAATCGAGGTAGCGGGTCTGGTCCAGGTCCATTTCCATGCCGTCGATGATCGCCTGCATGTGGCGCTCTTCCAGCCCGTACGTCGCGATGTGCGGCTGCAACGCCTGGGTCACCGGATGGCCGGGCGTGCCCTTGTACATGTTGGAGATTTCGGTGCGCCACCAGGCCAGCTTGATGCGCGCCACGCCCTGGTCGGTGCAGTCGTCCACCGTGTCGTCGACCTCGCGGCAGAACGCATATAGCGCGGTGATGGCACGGCGGCGTTCGGGAGTCAGGAACAGGAAGCTGTAGTAAAAACTGGAGCCGCTTTGCGCGGTCTTCTGCTGGCAGTAGTCGTCCGGGGACATGAAAGACCTGGTTCTTCGGTTGTGGTCAAAGGCGCTATTCTACATGCGCAGGGCGCGCCAGCCGATGGCGGCCCAGTCGCGTGGTCCCAGCACGGGGCGGTGGCGGAACACGTCGTAGCCGGCGCGCTCGATCCGCTCCAGGATGCGCAGCCCGCCCTGGACGACGATGCGCAGCTCCCAGCCGATGCGGCCCGGCAGGCGCGCGGCCAGCGGCGCGCCGGACAGCATCAGCGCACGCGCACGCTCGACCTCGAATGCCATCAGCGCGCCCCAGGCCTCGCCCGTGCGGCCCTGCGCGATATCGGCCTCGCTGACGCCGAAGCGCGCCAGGTCTTCCAGCGGCAGGTAGATGCGCTTTTTTTCCCAGTCGATCGCCACATCCTGCAGGAAGTTGATAAGCTGCAATGCTGTACAGATGGCGTTGGAGTCCACCTCGCTGCGCGCATCGTCGGCGCCGTACAGCTTCAGCATGAGCAATCCCACAGGGTTGGCGGAACGCGCGCAATACCCGCACAGCTCTTGATAGGTCTGGTAACGCGTCGTTTCTATATCTTGAGAGAATGCCGACAAGAGGTCCCGCATCGGCTTGAGCGGCAGCCGGTGCGTCGCGACGACCTGCGCCAGCCGCGCGAACAGCGGATCGGACGGCGTGCCGCCCGCGGCGATCAGGTCGAGCTTGCTGCGATAGGCTTCCAGTCCCGCCAACCGCTCGTCCGGCGCGGCGTCGCCTTCATCGGCGATGTCGTCGGCGCTGCGGGCGAAGGCGTAGATGGCCTCGACTGCCGGCACCAGCCGGCGCGGCAGCAGGAAGGAGGCGACAGGAAAGTTTTCGTAGTGTTCGACCGGCATGGACCTCAGTTTCGCGAAAGTCGGGTTACCTAAACAATAAGACGATATAATTACTAACCGGAAAGTCAGTTAGCCCTCCCGACGCAACGTCTTGTTGAGTTGCTACGCCGGAGCCCACGCATAGTAAAGGAAAACATCGTGCCTGCCTTCAAAAACCTGCGCCCCCGCGCCGTGCTCGCCTTCGCCGCAGCCGTGCTCGTGGCCGGCTGCTCCAGGGAAGCTCCGAAAACCGAAGACATCCGCCCCGTGCGCGCGGTCACCATCGCAAGTGGTGAGCTGGCCCATGCCAGCGAATTCTCGGGCGAGGTGCGGGCGCGGGTTGAGTCGCGGCTTGGCTTCCGGGTGGCCGGCAAGATCACCGAACGCAAGGTCGACGTGGGCACGCCGGTGCGCCGTGGCCAGGTGCTGATGCAGCTCGACCCGCAGGACCTCCGGCTGGCAGCCAGCCAGGCCGGCGCGGCGCTGGAAGCGGCGCGCACCAACCGCGACCTGGCCCGGGCGGAACTGAAGCGCTACACCGAGCTGCGCGCGCAGAACTTCGTCAGCCAGGCGGTACTCGACGCCAAGCGTGCCACCTACCAGGCGGCAGAAGCGAACATGCGCGCGGCGCAAGCGGCGTTCCGCGGCCAGTCCAACCAGGCCGGCTACGCTTCGCTGGTGTCGGATATCGACGGCGTGGTCACCGCGGTGGAGGCGGAAGCCGGCCAGGTAGTCGCGCCGGGCACGCCAGTGGTGCGCGTGGCCAGGGCCGGCGAGAAGGAAGTGGTGATTGGCGTGCCCGAGAACCGCGTACGCGCCTTGCGCGACGTGGCGCGCGTAGCGGTGCGCCTGTGGTCGCAGCCGGGCCAGCAGTTCCAGGGACGAATCCGCGAGATTTCGCCGGTCGCCGATCCGCTGACCCGTACGTATGCGGTGCGGGTGGCGCTGCCCAATGCGCCGGAATTCGTGCGGCTCGGGATGACCGCCAGCGTGCAGTTCTTCGACCGCGCGGCCGGCAACCAGATCAAGCTGCCGCTCTCCGCGCTGTTCCAGGAGCACGGCAAGAGCGCGGTGTGGGTGGTGGAGAAGGGCGCGGTGCGCCTGGTGCCGGTCGAAGTGGCCGGCGCGAGCGGCAACGAGCTGGTGGTCGCCTCGGGACTGAACTCAGGCCAGACGGTGGTCACCGCCGGCGTGCACCAGCTCAAGGCCGGGCAGAAGGTAAAGATCCTCGGCGTCGACGTCCCGGCGCCGGTGTCGTCCGGTTCCGCGCAAACGGTCATGGCTGGAGCAGGTAAATGAGGGGATTCAACCTGTCGCGCTGGGCGCTGGACCACATCCCGCTCACGCGCTACCTGATCGCCGCGCTGCTGATCGGCGGGATCCTCAGCTTCACCAAACTGGGGCAGGACGAGGATCCGCCGTTCACCTTCCGCGCGATGGTGGTGCGCGCCGTGTGGCCGGGCGCCACCGCGGTGCAGATGGCCGAGCAGGTCACCGACAAGCTCGAACGCAAGCTGCAGGAAACGCCGTACATCGACAAGATCCGCAGCTACTCCAAGCCGGGCGAGACGCTGATCATCCTGCAACTGCGCGAATCGACGCCGCCGCGCGAGACGGCCGCGTCCTGGTACCAGGTGCGCAAGAAGGTCGGCGACATCGCCGCCACCTTGCCGCAGGGCGTGATCGGACCCTTCTTCAACGACGAATTCGGCGACACTTACGGCTCCATCTTCGCGCTTTCTTCCGACGGCTTCAGTTATGCGGAGATGAAGGAGTACGCCGACTACGTGCGCCAGCAGTTCCTGCGCGTACCGTCGGTCGCGAAGGTCGAGCAGTTCGGCGTGCAGCCTGAAAAGATCGAGATCGAGTTCTCGCACAAGAAGTTCGCGCAGCTGGGCGTGCCGTTCGAGCAGATCGTCAGCCAGATCGCCACGCAGAACAGCGTCGAGGCGGCCGGCGTGCTGGTCACGCCCGCCGAGAACCTGCAGGTGCGGGTGACCGGCGCGCTCGATACGCTCAAGGATATCGAGAACATGGTGCTGCGCGCCGGCGGCACCACCTTCCGCCTGGGCGATTTCGCGACCATCCGCCGCACCTACCAGAACCCGCCGGTCGAGAAGATGCGCTACAACGGCCAGGAGGTGATCGGCCTGGGCATCTCGATGGAAAAGGGCGGCAATATCATCGTGATGGGCGAAGCGCTGGACGCAAAGGTGGCCGAGATCCAGTCGCGGCTGCCGGTCGGCCTGGAGCTGAACCGCGTATCCAACCAGCCGAAGGTGGTGAGCGAGTCGGTGGGCGAGTTCCTGAAGGTGCTGACCGAGGCCGTGGTGATCGTGCTGGCGGTGAGCTTCATCGCGCTCGGCCTGCATACAAAGCCGCTGCGCATCGACGTGCGGCCCGGCCTGGTGGTCGCGCTGACCATTCCGCTGGTGCTGGCGATTACCTTCCTGTTCATGCGGGTGCTGGACATCGACCTGCACAAGATCTCGCTGGGCGCGCTGATCATTGCGCTCGGCCTGCTGGTGGACGATGCCATCATCGCGGTCGAGATGATGGTGCGCAAGATGGAGGAGGGCCTGTCGCGTTTCGAAGCCGCCACCTTCGCCTACACATCGACCGCGATGCCGATGCTGACCGGGACCCTGATCACGGCGGCCGGCTTCCTGCCGATCGGGCTGGCCAAGTCGGCGGCCGGCGAATACACCTTCTCGATGTTCTCGGTGAACGCGATCGCGCTGCTGGTGTCGTGGCTGGCGGCGGTGATCTTCACACCCTACATCGGCTTCCTGCTGTTGAAGGTAAGGCAGCACAAGGACGGCGAGTCCGAACACGACGTGTTCAATACGCCCGGCTACGAGAAGTTCCGCTCGCTGGTGAACTGGTGCGTGGAGTGGCGCAAGACCACCATCGTATTGTCGCTGGGCGTGTTCGCGCTCGGCATCTTCGGCTTCAACTTCATCGAGAAGCAGTTCTTTCCCGATTCAAGCCGGCGCGAGCTGATGGTCGAGATGTGGCTGCCGGAAGGCTCCAGCTTTAGCGCCACCGAAGCGCAGGCGATCAAGCTCGAGCGCCTGCTGGCGAAGGAACCCGCAGTCGAGAGCGTGACCAGCTACGTCGGCACCGGCAGCCCGCGCTTCTACCTGCCGCTGGACCAGATCTTCCCGCAGACCAACGTGGCGCAGCTGGTGGTGCTGCCAAGGGACCTGGAGGGCCGCGAGGAGCTGCGCCAGAAGATCACGGCGCTCTTCAGGAACGATTTCCCCGAGGTGCGGGGACGCGTGAAGCTGCTGCCGAACGGCCCGCCGGTGCCGTATCCGGTGCAGTTCCGTGTGCAGGGCCCGGACATCGCCCAGGTGCGCCTGCTGGCCGACCAGGTCAAGGACATCATGCGCGCCAACCCGAACGCGGTGGGCGTCAACGACAACTGGAACGAGTCGGTCAAGGTGCTGCGCATGGAGCTCGACCAGGACAAGCTGCGCGCGCTCGGGATCACCACGCAAAGCGTGATGCGCACCGTGAACACGGTGCTGTCGGGCACGCGCGTCGGCCAGTTCCGCGAAGAGAACGAGCTGGTCGACCTGGTGATCCGCCAGCCGGTGGACGAACGCTCCACCATCGCAAAGCTGGAGGAAGTGAACATCCCGACCGCCTCCGGGCGCTTCGTGCCGCTGTCGCAGGTGGCGCGCCCGCGCTTCGCGTGGGAGCCGGGCGTGGTCTGGCGCGAGGGCCGCGAATGGGCGGTCACGGTGCAATCGGACGTGGTGGACGGCATCCAGGGCCCGACCGTGTCGACCCAGGTGGGCGAGAAGCTCGAGCCGCTGGTGGCGAAGCTCCCGGCCGGCTACTCGATCCGCCTGGCCGGCGCCGCCGCCGACAGCGCCGCGGCCGAAGCGTCG
This sequence comes from Telluria sp., assembly GCA_036405115.1. GTDB lineage: Bacteria > Pseudomonadota > Gammaproteobacteria > Burkholderiales > Burkholderiaceae_D > Telluria. The sequence continues at coordinate 18,235 of DASWYE010000232.1, forward strand.
ATCGCCGCCAACGTGCCGCTGGTGATCTTCATCGTGTTCACGCTGCTGATGCTGCAGCTGCACAGCTTCCAGCGCGCGCTGATGGTGTTCCTGACCGGGCCGCTGGGCATCGCCGGCGCCGCACTCGCGCTGCTGATTCTGGGCCGGCCGTTCGGCTTCGTTGCGAACCTCGGCGTGATCGCGCTATTCGGCATGATCATCCGGAACTCGGTGATCCTGGTGGACCAGATCGAGCAGGACATCAAGAGCGGCTCCGAGCCGTGGACGGCGGTGGTGGAGGCGGCGGTGCGCCGCGTGCGGCCAATCGTGCTGACCGCGGCTGCTGCGGCGCTGGCGATGATCCCGCTGTCGCGCTCCGTGTTCTGGGGGCCGATGGCGGTGGCCATCATGGGCGGCCTGATCGTGGCGACTGCGCTGACGCTGCTGTTCCTGCCGGCGCTGTATGCGACCTGGTTCAACGTGCGCCCGCCCGGTTCGCCGGACTATTCGCGCACGCGTGGCCTGAGCATGAAGGGCAGGGGGCTCGGCAAGCGGCTGCGCTCCCGCTTCAAGTTCTAGCGGGAGGGGACTTCAGCGCGCACTGACTGTTCGCCAGCAGAAGAGCCGGGGACAGTCCCCTTTGGGGACAGTCCCCCTTTGACTGGCGCGCACAATGTTTCAAAAAAGTCCAAACCGGCAAATTTGTCCGTTAAAATAGCGGGTTTCCGCGAGGATGGCGAAATTGGTAGACGCACCAGGTTTAGGTCCTGACGCCAGCAATGGTGTGGGGGTTCGAGTCCCCCTCCTCGCACCACGAACCGACTATTTTTATTGGACGATTTAACAATGGCAACTGCTGTCGACACCCAGGCTAGTCTCGAACGTCGCTTGACGCTTACTTTCCCTGCAACCGAAGTCCGCAAGGAAGTCGAAAAGCGCCTGAAGGCGCAGGCAAAGACCGCGCGCGCTCCTGGCTTCCGCCCAGGCAAAGTGCCGATGAAGATGGTCGCTGCCCAGTATGGCTACCAGATCGAATCGGATGTGCTGAACGACATGGTCGGCCGCGCATTCAACCAGGCTGCCAACGAGCAGAAGCTGAAAGTTGCAGGCTTCCCGAAGATCGAACCAAAGCAGGACGCAGCCGAAGGCATGCTGTCGTTCGAAGCGACCTTCGAGGTCTATCCGGAAGTGTCGCTCGGCGACATGTCCAAGCTCGAGATCGAGACCGTCAAGACCGACGTGACCGACGCCGAAATCGAAAAGACCATCGAAATCCTGCGCAAGCAGCGCGTGCACTTCCACACCAAGGGTGAAGCGGGCGAACACGGCACCGGCGGCGAGGCTGTTGCTGCCAACGGCGACCGCGTGACCGTGGACTTCGTCGGCTCGATCGACGGCGTCGAATTCCCGGGCGGTAAAGCCGACGACTACACCTTCGTGCTGGGCGAAGGCCGTATGCTGGCCGAGTTCGAAGCCGCGACCATCGGCCTGAAAGTGGGCGAGTCCAAGACCTTCCCGCTGTCCTTCCCTGAGGACTACCATGGCAAGGACGTGGCCGGCAAAACCGCCGAGTTCACCATCACCCTGAAGAAGCTGGAATGGGCGCACCTGCCGGAAGTCGACGCGGAATTCGCCAAGTCCCTCGGCATGGCCGACGGCGACCTGGGCAAGATGCGCGAAGACATCAAGGTCAACCTCGAGCGCGAAGTCAAGGGCCGCGTCAAGGCGCGCAACAAGGAAGCCGTCATGGACGCGCTGGTCAAGCACACCGAACTGCAAGTGCCGAAGGCACTGGTGGAACAGGATGCCCAGCGCCTGGCCGAGCAGACCCGCCAGGACATGGCGCAGCGCGGCATGGACGTCAAGAACATGCCATTCCCGTCCGAACTGTTCGCCACCAAGGCCGAGCGCCGCGTGCGCCTGGGCCTGATCCTGGGCCAGCTGGTCGAAGAGAACAAGCTGCAAGCCACCGCCGAACAGGTCAAGGCG
>DASWYE010000233.1:0-13376 GCA_036405115.1 Telluria sp.
AAGCTGGAAGAGATCTACGAAGACGAGTCGATGATCGACTGGATGAAGCACGCGGACGACGTCCTGAACAACGCGGTGGCAGGTATCGCCGAGATCATCAACGTGCCGGGCCACATCAACGTCGACTTCAACGACGTCAAGACCATCATGGGCGAGCAGGGCAAGGCGATGATGGGCACCGCGACCGCTTCCGGCGTGGACCGTGCGCGCATCGCGGCCGAGCAGGCCGTCGCATCGCCGCTGCTGGACGGCGTCGACCTGTCGGGCGCGCGCGGCGTGCTGGTCAACGTGACCGCAAGCCGTGGCCTGAAGGGCAAGGAGATCAAGGAAGTCATGGCGGCAGTGCGCGCGTTTGCGGCGCCGGACGCATCGATCGCGCAGGGCATCGCGTACGACGACAACATGGGCGACGAGATCCGCGTGACCGTGGTCGCGACCGGCCTGGGCAAGGCCAAGAAGAACATGCAGCTGGTCCAGCCGCCAATGCCGATGCTGCGCACCGGTACCGACAACCAGCCGGTGATGTCCAACCGTGGCGCCGGCGCCGCGATGGGCGGCTTCGGTTCGAACGTCGGCCATGCCGAAGGCCTGAAGCAGCCGGCAGTGTGGCGCCGCGAGCAGGCATCCGAGCAGGTGCTCGCGATGCAGAAGAACGGCATGGAGACCTACGACATTCCGGCATTCCTGCGCAAGCAGGCCGACTAAGCTTTCTCCCTGCAGTCTTGGCCGGCAGCGCGAGTCCCGCGCGCCGGCCTTTTTTTCGCCGTCGTCCCCGCGCACGCGGGGATGACGGTGGTGCGCTTGGCGTGATCTGTGCCTAACTACGTGTTTCGGGGCTCATCCAGCAGGATTTGCCGGCATCGGGCATACTGACGAACTGTCAATAACACCTGAAGGAGATCCTCCATGACCATCAAGATCGGCGAACGCCTGCCGGAAGGCCAGCTGTCCGAGTTTATCGAGACCGAAACCGAAGGCTGCTCGCTCGGCCCGAACAACTTCAACGTCTCCGACCTGGTCAAGGGCAAGAAGATCGCGATCTTCGGCCTGCCAGGCGCCTACACCCCGACCTGCTCCGCGCAGCACGTTCCCGGATTCGTCGCCAAGGCCGCCGAACTGAAGGCCAAGGGCGTCGATGAAATCTGGTGCATCTCCGTGAACGACGCCTTCGTGATGGGCGCATGGGGCCGCGACCAGAAGGCGACCGGCACGGTGCGCATGATGGCCGACGGTAACGCGGCATTCAGCAAGGCGCTGGGCCTGGACGCGGACTTCTCCAAGTACGGCATGGGCACGCGCTCGCAGCGCTACTCGATGCTGGTGGAAGATGGCGTGGTCAGGCAGCTCAACGTGGAGCAGGGCGGCGCGTTCGAAGTGTCGAACGCCGAAACCCTCCTCAAGCAGCTCGGCTAAGCGAAAAGGGGGTTGCTGCCGTACCGGCAGCACACGCACTACCTCCGTCGTACGCGGGGACCCATAGCAGAGTCCCCGAAGGCGCGCACGTACGCGGCTGACGCAGGCACTGCATGGGTCCCCGCCAAGGGGGCCGCCATCGGCCGGGGATGACGGTTTTACGGCCAACGAACAAGAGAAGAGCATGGCAAGCAGCCGCATCGACAAAGGCAACCTGCACGCGATTTACGCGATGATGATCGCGGTGGTGATGTTCGCGCTGATGGACACCGTGATGAAGATGCTGGCGGCGACGCTGCCTGCCATCCAGGTGGCGGCGCTGCGTTCGCTCTGCTCGTTGCCGCTGGTGTGCGCCTACCTGCTTTGGCGCGGCGCCTTCCGCGGCATCTTCCGCATCCGCTATTCGCTGCACTTCCTGCGTGCCGCGGTCGGCATCTCGATGCTGTTCTTCTTCGCCTATGGCCTGAAGACGCTGTCGCTGGCGCAGGCGTACACCATCTTCTTCGTCGCGCCGGCGATGGTGACTGCGCTGTCGGTCGTCATCCTGGGCGAGAAGGTCGACGCACGCCGCTGGATCGCGATCGTCGTCGGCCTGGCCGGCGTGCTGGTCGCCCTGCGCCCGAGCGGCGACGGCTTCCTGACGCTGGGCGGACTGGCGATTCTGGGCTCTGCACTCGGCTATGCGATCTCCGCGATCGCGGGCCGCGTGCTGGCGCGCACCGAGCGCAGCGAGCACATGGTGTTCTGGCTGATGTTCATGATGGCGATCGGCGCGACCGCGCTCGCGCTGCCAGGCTGGCAGGCCATCGGGGTCCAGCATGCATGGCTGCTGGCCGGCCTGGCCGTCTCCGGCTTCTTTGGCCAGCTCGCCATCACCGAAGCGTTCAGCCACGGCCACGCATCGGCCGTCGCTCCGTTCGAATACACCGCGCTGGCCTGGGGCGTGGCGATCGACCTCGCTCTGTGGCACGTGCTGCCGGACGGGTACACGATGCTGGGCGCCGCAATCATCATCGCCAGCGGCATCTATTTGATCCGCCACGAGAAGGTGCACGCGGAGAGCGAGCACCCCTAGGACTGCCTTCGGCCCTCCTGCGGCCGCTACCCAAGTTCGATATAATCGAACGATGCTTAAACAGAGAACCATCAAACAGCTGGTGCGCACGACCGGCGTTGGCTTGCACTCGGGGACCAAGGTCGAACTGACGCTGCGCCCTGCGGCACCCGACAGCGGCATCACTTTCCGCCGCGTGGACCTAGACCCGATCGTTGAATTCCCGGCCAGCGCCGGCATCGTTGGCGAGACACGCATGGCGTCGGTACTAGTCAAGGACAAGGCACGCGTGTCGACGGTCGAACACCTGATGTCGGCTTGCGCGGGCCTTGGCATTGACAACATGATCATCGACGTCAGCGCCGAAGAAATCCCGATCATGGACGGATCGGCGTCCTCGTTCGTGTTCCTGCTCCAGCAGGCGGGCGTGCAGGAACAGGAGGCGCCCAAGAAATTCATCCGCCTCCTCAAAGACGTGGAGGTGCGCCAGGGTACGGGCGCCAACGAGAAGTGGGCGCGCCTGTCGCCGTACAACGGCTTCAAGCTCGACTTCTTCATCGAATTCAATCACCCGGCGGTGGACGGCACCATGCAGCGCGCATCGGTGGACTTTGGCGACATCACCTACGTGCATGACGTCGCGCGTGCGCGCACCTTCGGCTTCATGCAGGATGTGGAGAGCCTGCGCGGGCTGGGCCTGGCGCGTGGCGGCTCGCTCGAGAACGCGATCGTGATGGACGAATACCGCATCCTCAATTCGGACCCGCTGCGCTACGAAGACGAATTCGTGCGCCACAAGATCCTCGATGCGATTGGTGATTTGTACATGGTGGGGCGGCCCCTGCTGGCCAGCTACACGGCGCACAAGTCCGGGCATGCGCTGAACAACGACCTGCTGCGCGCAATGCTGGAGCAGCCGGATTCGTACGAGATCGTATCGTTCGACCGGCTCGAAGATGCGCCGGAATCGTATTCGCGCCAGATGACGCGCGAGTGGCAGTACACCTGATCACGTAGGTAGGAGCATGTCATCCCCGCGAACGCGGGGACCCATGCTGACTTCCCCCGCAGCGGAGACCTTGCCTATCCCGGATATTCACAAGGGGTCCCCGCGTGCGCGGGGATGAGACGGAGATTATTTGCCGCGGCGGGCGGCCAGGCGGTTCAGCGCCGCGACCAGGTCGGCGTTGGCGCCCGACTGCTCGAGGTCCTGGCCCAGCTGCTTGAAAGCGTCCACCGCCGAATCGGGCATCGACAACTGGCGCGGCACGTACTGCGGTGCGATCGGTTGCGTCACCTGTACCTTCAGGCGGATGCTGTTCACGGTCCAGCCGCGCTTCTGCAGCGCCGCCGTCAGGGTCGGCACCTGTTGTTTCAGCCGCGCCGCCACCGCCGCATTCGGCGCGCCCAGCACCAGCACACCCTCTTCGAACGACAGCACTCCGCAACTGCCCGCGATCAGGGGCAGCGTCTTGGCCACGTCCTGCTGCAGGCTGGCCATGCGCGATGCCGCCGGCATCAGCGACGCCAGGCGGTCGTTAGATTTAAGGAAATGCGTTGCCCCAAAGGAAGTCTGGCGCTTCCTGGTCCCAAAAATATGGAACGGGCGTTGATGTGGATCAGCGGTGTGCATGCGCCGAACGATAGCACAGCCCGCCTGCGCCCTACCATTGTTTGCTGGTAACTATCCGAAATCCGATTGAGCAATACTTGCATTCCGGTATATCGTCTCCAATTGAGCTTGCGGTGCGTGATAAAATCACACCCCTTTGCCACAGTCGGCCGGTGAATGATGCAATTTTGATATCATCGGGCTTTTTTAGCAGCGCAATTTATTTAGAACACAACAGCATGTCATTCCTGACCAAGATTTTCGGTAGCCGCAACCAGCGGCTGCTCAAGCAATATCGAAAAAAAGTTAGCGAGATCAATGCGCTCGAGCCACAAATCGAGAAGCTGACCGACGCCGAGCTGCAGGCAAAAACCCCCGAATTCAAAGAGCGCCTGAGCAAAGGCGAAACGCTGGACGACATCCTGGCCGAAGCGTTCGCCGTGTGCCGCGAAGCGGCCAAGCGCGTGCTCAAGATGCGCCACTTCGACGTCCAGCTGATCGGCGGCATGGTTCTCCACAGCGGCAAGATCGCCGAGATGGGCACGGGCGAGGGCAAGACGCTGATGGCGACCCTGCCGGCCTACCTGAACGCACTGTCGGGCAATGGCGTGCACGTCATCACCGTCAACGACTACCTGGCGCAGCGCGACGCCGAATGGATGGGCCGCCTGTACGGCTGGCTGGGCCTGAGCACCGGCGTGAACCTGTCGCAGATGGCGCACGACACCAAGCAGCAAGCCTACGCGTCCGACATCACCTACGGCACCAACAACGAATTCGGCTTCGACTACCTGCGCGACAACATGGTCTATGACGCGCGCGAGCGCGTGCAGCGCGGCCTGTCGTTCGCCGTGGTCGACGAAGTGGACTCGATCCTGATCGACGAAGCGCGTACCCCGCTGATCATCTCCGGCCAGGCCGAGAACCACACCGACCTGTATTACAAGATCAATGAAGTGCCGAAGCTGCTGACCCAGCAGATCGGCGAAGAGACTCCGGACGGCAAAGGCAAGATCGAAGTTCCGGGCGACTACACCAAGGACGAGAAGGCGCACACCGTGCTGCTGACCGAGTCCGGCCACGAGCACGCCGAAGAGATCCTCACGAAAATGGGCCTGCTGGCGGAAGGCGCATCGCTGTACGACGCGGCCAACATCACGCTGATCCACCACCTGTACGCCGCGCTGCGCGCGCACGCCCTGTATCACAAGGACCAGCACTACGTGGTGCAGAACGGCGAGGTGGTGATCGTCGACGAATTCACCGGCCGCCTGATGACCGGCCGCCGCTGGTCCGAAGGCCTGCACCAGGCCGTGGAAGCGAAAGAAGGCGTCAAGATCCAGAACGAGAACCAGACACTGGCCTCGATCACCTTCCAGAACTACTTCCGCATGTACAGCAAGCTGTCCGGCATGACCGGCACTGCAGACACGGAAGCGTATGAATTCCAGGAGATCTACGGCCTTGAGACTGTGGTGATCCCGCCGAACCGTCCATCGCAGCGCAAGGATCGCCAGGACCAGGTGTACAAATCGGCGCAGGAAAAATACCAGGCCATGCTGAACGACATCCGCGACTGCTTCGAACGCGGCCAGCCGGTATTGGTGGGCACCACCTCGATCGAAAACTCCGAGATGCTGTCCGGGATCCTGAAGCAGGCGGGCCTCGAGCACAACGTCCTGAACGCGAAACAGCACGCGCGCGAAGCGGAAATCATCGCGCAGGCGGGCCGTCCGAAGATGATCACCATCGCCACCAACATGGCTGGCCGTGGTACCGACATCGTCCTGGGCGGTAACGTCGAAAAGCAGATCCATTTCATCGAAGCGAACGCCGAGCTGTCCGATGCCGACAAGGCCGCGCAGTCGCAGAAGCTGCGCGACGAGTGGCAATCGCTGCACGACCACGTGGTCGCGCAGGGCGGCCTGCACATCATCGGCACCGAACGCCACGAATCGCGCCGCGTCGACAACCAGCTGCGCGGACGTTCCGGCCGCCAGGGCGACCCGGGCTCCTCGCGCTTCTACCTGTCGCTGGACGACCCGCTCCTGCGCATCTTTGCCGGCGATCGCGTGCGCGCGATCATGGAACGCCTGAAGATGCCGGAAGGCGAACCAATCGAAGCGGGCATCGTGACCCGTTCGATCGAGTCTGCGCAGCGCAAGGTCGAGGCGCGCAACTTCGACATCCGCAAGCAGCTGCTCGAATACGACGACGTCGCCAACGACCAGCGCAAGGTGATCTACACCCAGCGTAACGAACTGCTCGAATCGACCGACATGTCCGAGATGATCGCGTCGCTGCGCCATGGCGTGTTCACCGACGTGGTGCGCACTTATGTCCCGGCCGAATCTGTCGAAGAGCAGTGGGACATCAAGGGCCTGGAGCAGGTACTGGCGAACGACTGGAGCCTGCCGGTCGACCTGAGCGGCGCGCTCGAGGCCGACCACTCGCTCAACGACGACGACATCCTCGAGAAGGTGCTGGCCGCGGCGGAAGAGTCGTACAACGCCAAGGTAGCGATCGTCGGCAAGGAATCGTTCGGCGGCTTCGAGCGCAACGTCATGCTGCAAAGCGTGGACACGCACTGGCGCGAACACCTGGCGGCGCTGGACCACCTGCGCCAGGGCATCCACCTGCGCGGCTACGCGCAGAAGAACCCGAAGCAGGAGTACAAGCGCGAAGCGTTCGAACTGTTCGCGCAAATGCTCGACATGATCAAGAACGAAGTGATCCGCACCGTCATGACCGTGCGGATCCAGACCCGTGAAGAGATCGAGCAGGCGGAAGCGGCAATGCACGCACCGGCGGTCGAGAACATCAACTACCAGCACGCCGACTTCAACCCGGATGCGGCGCCGGAAGACCTGCTGGCGCCAACGCCTGCCGCGGCGACGTCCGCCGAAGAGCTCCCGTTCGGCTACAAGGTTGGCCGCAACGACCCGTGCCCTTGCGGCAGCGGCAAGAAGTACAAGGCCTGCCACGGCAAGCTGTCGTAATCAGGTGACGTATCGATGAAAAGGGCAGACCTCGGTCTGCCCTTTTTTATCGGGGACTGTCCCCGACGGGGACCGTGCCCTGCTCTTCAGCGTGCGCACCAAAGATCAGGGGAATGCTCCCGCCGCGGCCTCCAGCTCATCGCAAAAGCGCTCGATTTCGGCATCGGCCCACGCGCTGCCGATCGCGAAGTCGGACAGCGAACGCCGGAACACCAGCCGGCTGATCGCACGGAACAGGTACTCCATCTCATTAAAGAAGAAGAATTCATGGAAGCCGCTGGATACCGCCAGCGTGCTGGCCAGCCTTGCATCGCGCGCGGCGACGCGGTGGCGGATCGGCGTGAACAGCATCTGCATCTCGAACACATCCAGCGGCGGACCGCAGAAGGTCGCAAACGACGCCACCGGCTTGCCAGCCAGTCCTTCCACCGCAGTCAGGTAGCGCGCCACCGGATACGCGATGTAAAGCCATTTGGGGCCGCCGACGCAGACCGAGTCGAACCCGGACGCGTCGGGCCATGCGAGCGGCGCCAGTTCGTGCTCCGGCTGGGGATAGCGCTTGAACCACCAGTTGCGAAATGGCGCCACCCAAAGGATCAGCGGCAGCAGCGGGATTGCCGGCCACAACGGCGGAACCAGGCGCCAGCGGTTGGGGTGCTCGAGCGGCGAGATCGATTCGAACGACAGCTCGTGCCCGCGCGCGGCCAGGCGCCTGGACAGCGATTCGGCCAGCCTTGCGGTGTGGCCGGTGCGGGAGAAGCAGGCGATCAGGATCTTCATGTTATGGGTGAGGGCGCTTGGGGCGGTCTCGCGCATGATACCGCGCCAGGCCGGCTGCGTTAGCATTTGGTCAATCTACGTCCTGTTCCGGGCAAGCGGCGGCATCGTCACGCAGCCCCCTATGGCGGTACAATAGCGGCTTCCCGAATCTACAGAAGAATGCGCCATGGCCGTCAACTTTCCACAGATTGTCCCAGCCGAACTGAAACCAGTCGCCGGCATCGAACTCGGATTCGCCGAAGGCGGCATCAAGAAGCCGAACCGCAAGGATGTGCTGGTGATGAAACTGGCGCAGACGGCCACCGTGGCCGGCGTCTTCACCAGGAACCGCTTCTGCGCCGCGCCGGTCCAGATCAGCAAATCGAACCTCGCATCGGGCGCGCACATCCGCGCACTGCTGGTCAACACGGGCAACGCCAATGCGGGCACCGGCGAGCAGGGCCTCGCGCGCGCGCAGCAGACCTGCGAGGCGCTGGCTGGCTTGCTCGACTGCGCACCGGAACAGATCCTGCCGTTTTCGACCGGCGTGATCCTGGAGCCCCTGCCGGTCGAGAAGATCGTCGCCGCGCTGCCGGACGCCATCGCCAACCTCAAGGCGGACAACTGGTTCAACGCCGCTGAAGCGATCATGACCACTGACACGCTGCCCAAGGCCGCGTCGCGCACCGTCACCATTGGCGGCCACACCGTCACCATGACCGGCATCAGCAAGGGCGCTGGCATGATCAAGCCGAACATGGCGACCATGCTGGGCTACCTCGCGTTCGACGCCAAGGTCGCGCAGCCGCTGCTCGAGCAGATCGTGCGCCATGCGGCCGACCAGTCGTTCAACGCCATCACCATCGACGGCGACACCTCGACCAACGACTCGTTCATGCTGATCGCCACCGGCGCCGGCACGCTGGAAGTGACGTCCGCCGACAGCCAGGAATACATCGAACTGCGCGACGCCGTCACCGAGCTGTCGCGCCACCTCGCGCAGCTGATCATCCGCGACGGCGAGGGCGCCACCAAGTTCATGACCATCACCGTGGAAGAGGGCGCATCGGTCGAGGAGTGCCGCAAGGTTGCGTACTCGATCGCCCACTCGCCGCTGGTCAAGACCGCGTTCTTCGCATCCGACCCGAACCTGGGCCGCATCCTGGCCGCGGTCGGCTATGCCGGCATCGACGACCTGGACGTCAGCAAGATCAACCTGTACCTGGACGACGTGTGGGTCGCCAAGCATGGCGGCCGCAATCCGGATTACCAGGAAGCGGACGGCCAGCGCGTGATGAAGCAGAGCGAAATCACCGTGCGCGTGCAGCTGGCGCGCGGCGAGCAAAGCGCCACTGTCTGGACCTGCGACCTGTCGCACGACTACGTATCCATCAACGCCGACTACCGCTCCTGATACTTTGGCAGTACCGATGAAGAACCCCGCAGTCTGGAGCACGCATGGCTGAACAAGCTGCACGTCCAATCGACGTCGCAGTCGGCATCCTGGTCAACGCGAACGGCGACGTCCTGCTCGGCCAGCGGCCGGCGGGCAAGCCGTACGCCGGCTACTGGGAATTCCCGGGCGGGAAAGTCGAAGCGGGCGAATCGATCGAACACGCGCTCAAGCGCGAATTCCTCGAAGAGCTGGGTATCGAGATCGACAGCGCCACCGAATGGTGCGGCGTCGAGCACGTGTACGAGCACGCGCACGTGCGGCTGCATTATTTCATCAGCCACGACTGGCGTGGCGAACCGCAAAGCCTGGAGGGGCAGGCCTTTGCATGGCAGGGCAACATCGGCGTCGAACCGGTGCTGCCGGCCACCATTCCATTACTAGACTGGCTCGACGCCTGGCGCGCCGAAGCCGCACGCAACCAAAACACCTGAAGGACAGCTGTGAAGATCATCGTACTTGGCAGTGGCGTCATTGGCACCACCACCGCATATTACCTGGCCAAGGCCGGGCATGAAGTCACCGTCATCGACCGCCAGCCGGGCGCCGGACTCGAAACCAGTTTCGCGAATGCAGGCGAGATCTCGCCGGGCTACGCGTCGCCATGGGCCGGTCCTGGCGTGCCTGCCAAGGCAGTGAAATGGCTGCTGATGAAGCACAGCCCACTGGTCGTGCGCCCGCAGCTCGACCTGGCGCAATGGCGCTGGATGCTGCAGATGCTCGCCAACTGCAACCTCGCCAGCTACCAGCGCAACAAGGGCCGCATGGTGCGGCTGGCCGAATACTCGCGCGACTGCCTGATCCAGCTGCGTGCCGACACCGGCATCAGCTACGACGAGCGCACCCAGGGCACCTTGCAGGTGTTCCGCACCCAGGCGCAACTGGACGGCGCGCAGGGCGACATCGACGTGCTGAAGGAATATGGCGTCCCGTACGAAGTGCTGGACCCGGCCGGTTGCGTTGGCGCCGAGCCGGCGCTGGCGCGCGTGCGCGGCAAGATCGTCGGCGGCCTGCGCCTGCCTGGCGACGAAACCGGCGACTGCTACAAGTTCACCCAGAACCTCGCCAAAATGGCTGAAGGCCTCGGTGTCCAGTTCAAACAGAACGTCAGGATCGACCGCCTCGTGTACGAAGGCGACCGCATCACCGGCGTCGTCACCAGCGAAGGGCAATTGAGCGCCGACAGCTACGTGCTGGCGCTGGGCAGCTACTCGCCGCTGATGCTGCGCGAGCTGGGCATCAAGATCCCCGTGTACCCGGTCAAGGGCTACTCCATCACCGTCCCGATCGTCGACGCGAGCGGTGCGCCGGAATCGACCGTCATGGACGAGACCTTCAAAGTTGCGATCACCCGCCTGGGCGACCGCATCCGCGTGGGCGGCACCGCCGAACTGTCCGGCTACGACCTGACCTTGCGCCAGGCGCGCCGCGACACCCTCGAGCATTCCGTGAGCGACCTGTTCCCGGATGGTGGCGACACCTCGCGCGCCGAATTCTGGTGCGGCCTGCGTCCGATGACGCCGGACGGCACCCCCGTGGTCGGCCCGACCCCGTACCGCAACCTGCACCTGAACACCGGCCACGGCACGCTGGGCTGGACCATGGCATGCGGCTCCGCCCAGATGCTGGCCGACCTCATCTGCGGCCGCCAGCCTGCCATCAGCCTCGAAGGCCTGTTCATGGACCGCTACAGCAGCAAGCGGCCTCTGCACCTCCCCTCCGGCGTCACCGCCTGACCCCCTTTGGGGTCAGGTCACACGCCCCTTCGCCGGGGTCAGGCACTGCCCACAAGCGGTGCCTGACCCCGGTAGCGTAATACGCTACCTAAGGTTTCGCGCTGCTAATGATGTCGAAGTGGCGCGCTTGCCGCTTTTCAAGCGGCGTCTCCGCGTCCGACAGGGTGTACGCCAGCCATGGCGGACAGGTTGCCAGGCCCATGTGTGCGCGGTAGCTGCTCCACTCCCACTCGTGCGGATCGCGCACCAGCTTGGCCCGCACCGGATTGAGTTCGACGTAGCGGCAGGCTTCCACCATGTACTCGTCACGCCCGATCAGGTTGGCGTTGAACCGTCCCTGGAACACATGCCCGCAGGTCGTATGGCGTCGGTTGTAGCGCTGGGTGTACACACCGTTGATGAAGCGCATGGCATCCGACAGGTTGGGCAGCCGGGTCTGCATGACCAGATGGTAGTGATTGCCCATCAGGCAGTAGGCCAGGAACATCAGCTCGTATTTGGATGCGGCATCGCCCAGCACGTCCATGAACATGTGGCGGTCATTCTCGCAATCGAAGATCGGTTCCTGCCGGTCGCCGCGCGAGCAGACGTGGTAGAGCGCACCGTGGAATTGAACGCGGGGTCGGCGGGCCATGGAAACTCCTCAATCATTGGATTGATGAGTTTGACCGTGGCCGCGACCGTCGGTTCCGCTGACAACCGCGGGGTCAGTCACCTCCGAGGGAGGAGGCCTGACCCCAAGGTTGATGCAGGTCAGTCGAGGTCGGGCTCGAGCGGGTCTTCCGGCGCTTTGCCCGGGATTTTGTATTGCTCTTCGGCCCAGGCGCCGAGGTCGATTTGCTTGCAGCGCTCGGAGCAGAACGGGCGGTATTTGTTCGCTTCGGTCCATTCGACCTTGGCGCCGCAGGTAGGGCAGTTAACGGTGGCCATGCTGAGTCAGAAATTGCAGAGGGTCAGCTCGAACGGGGTGTCTTCTTCCAGCGGCTTCGGCTTGAGGTCGCCACCCTGGCTGGTGAAGCGCACCCAGAGCATGTATTTGTTGGCGGAGATTTCGGGGATGGCGCCCAGCGATTCGTCCAGCGACAGGCGCAGCATCTGGTACACCTTCCCCTGCAGCATTTGCTGGTAGGAGCCGGCGATGGCGATCATCTTGACCGGGCCGCCGCTGTCGCGCAGCAGCCGCAGGACCAGGCTGAGCGCTTCGAACAGCGGGGACAGCGGCGCGAACCAGCCCATGATGTCGCCATGGCGCTGCGCGGCGCTGCGCCGCTGCCACGCGTGGTAGGACGGCAGGTCGAACTCGCAGGCGCCGCCCGGGATGATGGTGCGCCCGCGGATGCTCATCAGCCATTCGTTGTCGCGCACGTTCTGGCCGGTCTTGCCTTGCGCGGCGACGAGGTTGGCGCTGACCTGCTCCAGTTCGCGCAGCACGGCGTCCAGCATGTCGGGTGCGACGTTGGGGTTGCTGCGGTAGGACAGCAGGCTTTGCTTCTGCCGCTCCAGTTCCTGCAGCAGGTCGGACTTGAGGTCGGCACGCCCGGCCACTTCGAGCATGTCGAAGATGGTCGACAGCGCAACGTGGTGCTGCATTGGATGCTCTTGATTGACGAAGAACTTGAATTTCTCGTACAGGTCTTCCAGCCGTAACAACGTGCGAATCCGCTCGTTGAAAGGGTATTCGTAGACGATCAAGGTGACATCCCTTTAAGTGGTGGCGAGACAACAACTATGTGATTCTCCACCAAGCGTCGCAAAATTACAAACGCTCAATGGGTCGTGCGGCAAATTTTGCTGCAAATGCGAGGTATTGACGGTGCAGGCGCTCGATTTGCGGCCCCAGTTCAGCGACGCTGCCGCTATTGTCGACCACGTCGTCGGCCGCGGCGAGCCGCTCGGTGCGCGAGGCCTGGCTGGCCATGATGGCGCGCACCTGCTGCCCGGACAGGCCGTTGCGCGCCATGACGCGTTCGACCTGCAGCGCTTCCGGGCAATCCACCACCAGTACCCGCGCCACGCGCTGGCGCCAGCCGCCCGCTTCCACCAGCAGCGGCACTGCGAAGATGGTGTAGGGGCCTGTGGCCAGCACGGCGGCGGCATTGGCAGCCTCGCGGATCATCGGGTGCAGGATCGCTTCCAGGCGGTGGCGGGCACTCGGGTCGGAGAACACCAGCTCGCGCATCCGCGCGCGGTCCAGCGAGCCATCGGGCGCCACGTAGGCGTCGCCGAATTCGGTGGCGATGCGCCCCATGGCCGGTCCGTGCGGCGCGGTCATCGCATGGGCGATGGCGTCGGTGTCGATGACGCTGGCGCCGCGCTCGGCGAACATGTCGGCCACCAGCGACTTGCCGCT
>DASWYE010000234.1:0-4386 GCA_036405115.1 Telluria sp.
ACTGCCGCCTTGGCGCGGAGAGACAGTCCCCTTCCGGGATCAGTCGTGGCGGGGGCGCTCGAACAGGCGCACGCGCGCCACCACCTGGCCGTGGTCGGACGCGCCTTCGCGCACCAGCGTCAGGTGGTCGTTCAGGTAGGCCACATCCACCACTTCCCCGATCGCGCCCGGCAGCATGGGATTGAATTCCGGCGACACCAGCACGTGGTCGATGGTGGCGTAGCGCCCCTCGTGGATGGTGGAGAAGCCCGCGCCGCGCACCCCGTGCGACCCGCTGCGGATTTCGTAGGCGTCGTAGAAGCGATCCTGCGGTTGCGCGCCCACGCCCATCACGATGCTGGTGGTGACCGCGTCCGAGGTGTCGTTGAAGTCGCCCAGCACCACGCTGGGCCGTCCGGTCTCGCGCCGCAGTTCGCTCAGCATCACGCGCAGCGCCACCGCCTCGGTCCCGCGCCGCATCAGCGAGCGCAGGCAGCCGACCGCGTAACTGTGCGGATCGTCGACGCTGTCCCCGAGCCGGAAGTCCGGCCGTTGCGACTTGAGGTGGACCACCACCACGTCCACCACCAGGGAGGGCGCCACCTGGATCGCGACCTGCAGCACCGGCCGGGCAAAGCGGCCCGCGTCGCGGTGGCCGTCCGGCAGCGTCACGCCGGCCGGGAACAGCGGCTGAGCAAACGCTTCCTCGGCCAGCGGCAGGCGCGAGACCAGTGCAACGGAAGGCGTCAGCTTTTCAAGGCGGGGATCGGGATCGAAGCCGACGTGGGCGGCGTCGCGGTAATGCCGTGTGCGCGCCAGCACCTCGGACAGGGACTGCTGCGAGAAGATTTCCTGGAAGCCGATCACGTCGGCGTCGAGCGCGTCGATCTGGTGCGCCGTCCACGCGAGCTTGGCCTCGTACTGCTCCCGGGTGCAGGGCGCCAACCCCTCGTAGAGGTGCGCTCCGGGCGGGGCCAGGTTGAACGCATTGAAGGTGGCAAAGCGAATTTCTTCCTGCATAATAAGAAACTCCTCAATGAACGGTTAGCGTAACACGCAATGGCGAAGAAAGAGCACGTATCCGAGACGCCGGCCACGCAATTCCTGCGCAAGCACGGCGTCGCGTTCACCGAGCATCCCTACGAATACGAAGAGCATGGCGGCACCAGCGTGTCGTCGCGCGAACTGGGCGTGCCGGAACACGACGTGGTCAAGACGCTGGTGATGCAGGACGAAGCGGCACGGCCGCTGATCGTGCTGATGCACGGCGACCGCAAGGTATCGACCAAGAACCTGGCGCGCGCTATCCCGTGCAAATCGGTCGAGCCGTGCAAGCCGGACGTGGCGCAGCGCCATTCCGGCTACATGATCGGCGGCACCTCGCCGTTCGGGACGCGCAAGGCGATGCCGGTGTACGTGGAAGAGAGCATCCTGGCGCTGCCGAAGATCTACATCAACGGCGGGCGGCGCGGTTACCTGGTCGGCATCGAGCCGGGTGTGGTGACCGGCCTGCTGAAGGCAAAGGCGGTTAGCTGCGCGCTGGAGGAATAGTGTATATTCAGCAGCCCCTTTTTTTCGGGGCGGATACTTATAAAAAGAGGGAAGAAAGATGACGACACTTGTGTTCACGCTGGTGGCCTACCTGATTGGCTCGATTTCGTTCGCGGTGGTAGTGACCAAGCTGATGGGATTGTCCGATCCGCGCACCTACGGTTCTAAGAACCCGGGCGCGACCAACGTCCTGCGCAGCGGGAACAAGAAGGCCGCGATCGCGACGCTGCTGGGCGACTGCATCAAGGGCTGGTTCGCGGTCTGGCTGGCGATCCGCCTGGCCGACCAGTACGGCGTGGGCGACGGCACGATTGCGCTGGTGGCGATCGCGGTATTCGTCGGTCACCTGTACCCTGTGTTCTTCCGCTTCAAGGGCGGCAAGGGCGTGGCGACGGCGCTGGGCGTGCTGCTCGGGCTGAACCTGTGGCTGGGCGTGGCGACGCTGGCAACCTGGCTGATCATCGCCTATGCAACGCGCTACTCGTCGCTGGCGGCACTGATCTCGGCGGTGTTCGCGCCGTTCTTCTACGGCCTGATGTTCGGCGTGGACGAGCCGTTCGTCGCAGTGGTGGTGATGAGCTTCCTGCTGGTGTACCGGCACGCGGCCAACATCTCCAACCTGCTGGCTGGCAAAGAGAGCCGCATCGGCAGCAAAGCCGCCAGCGCCGCCAAGAAGAAGTAACCTTCGTCGTCCCCGCGCACGCGGGGACCCCTGCTGAGCCTCCCTCAGCAGCACCCTCAGCCCACCTGCAAACTCACAATGGGGTCCCCGCGTTCGCGGGGATGACGTGGTGTGCGCGGAATTTTGCTATGGTTGTGGTTTTCGTGGAGGTCGCATGAAACAGCTGAAAATCGATTTCGTCTCCGATATCTCGTGCCCCTGGTGCATCATTGGCCTCAAGTCCCTCGAGCAGGCGCTCGCCCGTCTTGACGGCCAGATCAGCGCCGACCTGCACTTCCAGCCTTTCGAGCTGAATCCCCAGATGGTTGCGGGCGGCCAGGACATCGGCGAACACCTGAACCAGAAGTACGGCATGTCGGAAGAGCAGGGCGCGCAGAACCGCGAGAACATCCGCGCGCGCGGCGAGTCGCTCGGTTTCACCTTCAACATGGACAAGCGCTCGCGCATCTACAACACCTTCGACGCGCACCGCATCCTGCACTGGGCCGGCCTTGAGGGCAAGCAGCACGCGATGGAACTGGCGCTGTTCGAAGCGTACTTCACGAAAGGCGAGAATCCCGGTTCGCACGACGTGCTGGAGCGTGTCGCGCGCGAGGCGGGCCTGGACGGCGAGCGCGCAAAGGCGATCCTGTCGTCGGATGAATACGCGAAGGAAGTGCGCGAGCGCGAATCGTTCTACCACCGTGCCGGTATCAACTCCGTGCCGGCGGTGATCATCAACGACCGCCACCTGATCAGCGGCGGCCAGCCTGTCGAAGTCTTCGAGCAGGCCCTCCTGCAAATCGCCACCCACGAATAGCCACCAACTCGTCGTACCGGCGCACGCAGGTACCCATGCTGAGGGCACCTAAGCGGTGTACTCAAACAAGGGCAAGCTCGCTATGGTCCCCGCGTGCGCGGGGATGACGGGGGCAGGTGTTGCTAGATGACTTTGATGTCGTCGAGGGGCCAGCGCGGCAGGACGTTGAAGGAGTAGTCCTTCTTTGCGGCGTTCGGGTTGATCTGCAGGCGCATGGCGCCAGCAAACGCGATCATCGCGCCGTTGTCGGTGCAGAATTCCAGCTCCGGGTAGTACACCTTGAAGCGCTTGCGCGCCGCCGCAGCATTGAGCGACTCGCGCAGCTGCTTGTTGGCGCCAACGCCGCCCGCGATCACCAGCCGCTTCAGGCCAGTGTGCTTCAGCGCGCTGACGCACTTCGCGGTCAGCACATCGACGATCGCATCGACGAAACCGCGCGCGATGTTGGCCTTGTCCTGTTCGCAGATGTTGGCCGGGTGGTTCTTCACCACCGTCAGCACCGCCGTCTTCAGGCCGGAGAAGCTGAAGTTGAAGTCCTTCGAATGCAGCATTGGCCGCGGCAGCTTGTAAGCGTCCGGATCGCCAAATTCGGCCATGCGCGAGATCGCCGGGCCGCCGGGGTAGCCGAGGCCAAGGAGCTTGGCCGATTTGTCGAATGCTTCGCCGGCCGCGTCATCCAGCGTTTCGCCCAGCAGCGTGTACTGGCCGACGCCATCCACGCGCATCAGTTGCGTGTGGCCGCCGGACACCAGCAGGGCGATGAAGGGGAACTCGGGCGGCTCCTTGGCGAGCAGCGGGGATAGCAGGTGGCCTTCCAGGTGGTGCACGCCGAGCACGGGCTTGTCGGCAGCGAGGCCGAGGCTGCAGGCGATCGACGAGCCGACCAGCAGCGCGCCGGCGAGGCCTGGGCCCTGGGTGTAGGCGATGGCGTCGACGTCCTGCATGCGCACGCTGGCCTGGCCGAGCACCTGTTCCAGCAGCGGGATGGCGCGGCGGATGTGGTCGCGCGAGGCGAGTTCCGGCACCACGCCGCCGTATTCCTCGTGCATGGCGACCTGCGAGTGCAGGGCGTGCGAGAGCAGGCCGCGTTGTGTGTCGTACAACGCGAGGCCGGTTTCGTCGCAAGAAGATTCAACGCCTAGAACGATCATGGAACACCAACTGCCATCAAAAAGTAACCCGCCATTGTAAACCAGCGCAGGAGGTCCTGCGTGCGCGGCTACCGTCATCCCCGCGTACGCGGGGACCCCTGCTGAGGGTGCCTAATGAGATGACGTCGCCATCCCGTTAGCTCCCTAGGGGTCTCCGAGTGCGCGGGGATGACGGGGCGTTACGGGCGGTGGAGGAGGTCGGCGTGGGCCGCGCGCAGCATGTC
>DASWYE010000235.1:0-17702 GCA_036405115.1 Telluria sp.
GCGCGGGCGGCGGCGTGGGCGGCGCCGGAGATCAACCCCGCCGCACGGTCGGCATCCAGCTCGCGCGCCTGGTCGCGCAACACCGCGAGATTGGCCGCGTCGTGCCGGGCGCGGCGCCGCATGCCGTCGGCGCCGCCCACCAGCGGCGGCAGCAGGAACAGCAGCGCCAGCACGGTCAGCAGCACAGCCGCCATGACGAACGTCACCATCAGGTCTCCCTCCCCTGGTCGAGCAGGCGCGCGGCACGTTCGCGCTGTTCCGCGGGCAGCTCGGCCGGCTCCGCGCGGCGCGCCAGGCGCACACGGAAGGCGTACAGGCCTGCTGCCAGCAGTACGAACGGCCCGAACCACAGCAGCCAGGTGCTGCGCTTGACGGGCGGGCGGTACAAGACGAAATCGCCGTAGCGCGCGACCACATGCTCGATCACCTCGCGTTCGCTCATCCCCTGCGCCAGCTTCTCCCGCACCTGCTGGCGCAGGTCCACCGCCAGCCCGGCCTGCGAGTCGGCGATGGTCTGGTTCTGGCACACCAGGCAGCGCAGTTCGCTCGACACCGCCGCCACGCGGCGCTCGAGCTGTTCGTCACCGCTGGCCGCAAGCGCGGAGCAGCAGGCCAGCCAGGCCAGCACCAGGATCCGCCTAATCACGGCGCAGCTCCTCGACCAGCGGCAGCAGTATGGTGGCCAGCACCTCCGGCGTAACCGGACCGGTGTGCTTGAGCCGGATCACGCCGCGACGGTCGATCACGAAGGTTTCCGGCACCCCGACTACGCCGTAGTCGATGCCGGTCCGGCCATCGGCATCGACGGCGGACAGCAGGTATGGGTTGCCGTGCCGGCGCAGCCAGGCCAGCGCGTCCTCGCGCTGGTCCTTGTAGTTCAGGCCGACCACCGGCGCCGCGCCGCTGCGCGCAAAATCGACCAGCACCGGATGCTCGATCCGGCAAGCCTCGCACCAGGAGGCCCATACATTGAGAAGCCACACCTTGCCCAGCATGTCGGCCGGCGCGACCGCTTGCGCGTTGTCGTCGAGGCGAGGCAGCGAGAAGCCGGGCGCCGGCTTGCCGATGAATGGCGAAGGCACTTCGCGTGGATTGAGCCGGAGCCCGGCCGCGAGGAAACCCAGCAGCAGCACGAAGGCCGCGAGCGGAACCATGCGCTTCATTGCTGGCCCTCCAGGACGGGCCTTGTCGCGGCTGGCGTGGCAACAGGCGCCTGCGCGCGGCGCGCCAGCCGGTAGCGCCGGTCGGACGCCGCCAGCAGGCCGCCAGCGGCCATGATCAGGCAGCCGGCCCAGATCCAGCCGATGAAGGGCTTGTGCTGCACGCGCACCAGCCAGCGCCCGTCACCGGTCGCTTCGCCCAGCGACAGGTACAGGTCGCGCGTGAAGCCGCGGTCGATCGCGGCCTCCGTCATCGGGGACTGCTGGACGATGTATAGCCGCTTCTCGGGCGCCAGCGTGGCGACCGGCTTGCCGTCGCGCGTGACCTGGAAAGTCCCGCGCACGGCGGTGTAGTTCGGCCCGCGCACTTCGTCCAGCCCGGCGAACCGGAATGCATGGCCGCCGGCACTGGTGGTGTCGCCGACCCGCATGCTGACGTCCTTCGCTTCGTCGAAGCCACGGGCCAGGGTGACACCGATGACGAACACGCCCAGCCCCGCGTGCGCGGCCAGCATCGCCCAGTAGCTGCGCGGCTGCGCCAGCGCACGGTGCGCAAGCGCACTGCCGGGCTGCGTGTGGCGCAGGCGCTGCACCAGGTGGAACGCGCAGGCGAGCAGGATCCAGGCGCCGCAGGCCAGGCCCAGCATCACCATCGGCGAGCCTGACAGCAGCAGCGCGATGCCCACGCCGATGCCGCCTGCGGCCAGCGCGACCGGGCGCAGCGCACGCGCGAGGCCGGCCAGCGAGGCCTCCTTCCAGCGGATGAACGGCGCGGCGCCCATCAGCAGCAGGACCGGCACCATCAGCGGGACGAACACGGTTTCGAAGTACGGCGGGCCGACCGATATCTTGCCCAGCCCGAGCGCGTCCAGGAACAGCGGATACAAGGTCCCAAGCAGTACCGTCCCCGTGGCCGCGAGCAGCACCACGTTATTCGTCAGCAGGGCCGCCTCGCGCGACAACAGGCCGAAGCCGCCCCCGGCGCCGACACGGGGTGCGCGCCAGGCGAACAGCGCCAGCGCGCCGCCGATCACGAGCGCCAGGAACAGCAGGATGAACAGGCCGCGCTCCGGGTCGGTGGCGAACGCGTGCACCGATGTCAGCACCCCGGACCGCACCAGGAAGGTGCCGAGCAGCGACAGCGAGAACGCCCCGATCGCCAGCAGTACCGTCCAGTTGCGCGCCGCGCCGCGTTTTTCCGTCACCGCCAGCGAATGGATCAGCGCCGTGCCGACCAGCCACGGCATGAACGAGGCGTTTTCCACAGCGTCCCAGAACCACCAGCCGCCCCAGCCCAGTTCGTAGTAGGCCCAGAAACTGCCCATGAAGATGCCGAGCGTGAGGAACGACCACGCGACCAGCGTCCACGGGCGCGACCAGCGCGCCCACGCGGCATCGAGCCGGCCGCCGATCAGCGCCGCGATCGCGAACGCGAATGCGACCGAGAAGCCGACATAGCCCATGTACAGCAGCGGCGGATGGATGATCATGCCGAAATCCTGCAGCAGCGGATTGAGGTCGGCGCCGTCCACCGCGGCGGGCACCAGGCGGTCGAACGGATTGGAGGTCAGCAGCATGAACAGCAGGAAGCCGGTTGCCACCAGTCCCAGCACGCCCAGCACGCGGGCCAGCATCTCCTGCGGCAGCTGGCGGCTGCACAGCGATACCGCGAAGCTCCACGCGGCCAGCATCCAGGTCCACAGCAGCAGCGAACCCTCGTGCCCGCCCCAGGTGGCGGTGATGCGGTAATGCAGCGGCAGCAGCGAATTGGAATTGCGGACCACGTACAGGACCGAGAAGTCATTGCTGGCGAAGGCGACCACCAGGCAGGCCAGCGCCGCGCTGGTGAACAGGAACATCCCCGCCGCGGCCGGCCCGGCCAGCGCCATCCAGCGCCCGTTCCCGCGCAGCGAGCCGGCCAGCGGCAAGGTGCCAAGCGCCAGCGCAAGGCACAGGGCGAGCACCAGCGTGTAGCTGCCGATCTCGGGAATCACCGGCCCTCTCCCTGCGCGTAGCCCGGCCGCGCAGCAGCGCCCTGCTTCATCGCATAGGCCGCTTCGGGCGGCATGTAGTTCTCGTCGTGCTTGGCCAGCACCTGGTCGGCGACGAACACGGCGCCTTCACCCAGCCTGCCTTGCGCGACCACCCCTTTGCCTTCGCGGAACAGGTCCGGCAGCGCGCCGCGGTAGCGCACCGTGATCGCCTGCGCGTTGTCGGTGACGGCGAAGCTGACTGTCACGCCATCCGGCTGCCGTCGCACGCTGCCCATCTCCACCATGCCGCCGATGCGGAAGCTCGCGCTGCGCGGGGCCTCGCCCGCCGCCACCTGCGAGGGCGTGAAGAAGAACACGAGGTTCTCGCGAAACGCAGACAGCACCAGCGTAGCGGCCACGCCAAGCGCGGCGATGCTGGCGCCCACCAGGGCCAGCCGCTTGTGGCGCGCCTTCACGCGCCACGCTCCGCGCCGCGCAGGCGCGCCATCGCCGCGCGCCTGCGCCGGCCCAGCGCCACCACCTCCACCGCCAGCAGCAGCAATACCATACCGAACGAACCCCACACAAACGGGCCATAGCCGCCCATTGCCGCGAACTCGCTCCAGCTTGCCCAGCTCATGCAGACCTCCCGATCTCGCGCGCCCACTCGGCATGGCGCTCGCGTTCCAGCACGATGCAGCTCGCGCGCCGCAGCACCACCGCCACCGTGTAGCACCAGAACGCCAGCGTCATCACCAGCATCCCCGCCAGCATGGTGCTGGCCATGGTGGGCGCACTGGTCAGCGACACGGACGCGCCCTGGTGCAGCGTGTTCCACCATTGCACAGAGAAGTAGATCACCGGGATATTCACCACGCCGGCCAGCGCCAGCACGGCGCCGGCCCTGTCCGCGCGGCGCGGATCGGGGATGGCCGACTGCAGGGCGATGAAGCCGATGTAGAGGAACAGCAGGATCAGTTCGGACGTCAGGCGCGCGTCCCACACCCACCAGGCTCCCCAGGTCGGCTTGCCCCAGAGGGCGCCGGTCCACAGTGCCAGGAAGGTAAACAGCATGCCGGTCGGCGCCAGCGCGCTGGCCAGCATGGACGACACCCGGGTATTGAAGACCAGGCCGGCGGCGGCCCAGCCGGCCATCACGACGTAGACCAGCATCGACATCCACGCCGCCGGGACATGCACGAAGATGATGCGGTAGGCCTCGCCCTGCTGGTGGTCGGTGGGCGCGATGAAGAAGCCGATGTACAGGCCGATCGCCGCGAGAACGGCGGCCGCGAGCCCGAACCACGGGACCAGGGCATCCGCCAGCGCATGGAACTCCCGCGGGGCGGCATACCGGTATACCCTTGCTTCCTGCGTGCGGCCGGCTCCGGCCGCGACTTGCTGATTCATGACGCCGTCTCTCCAACAGTTGAACATGAGGCAAAGCCTTACCGCGCTATCGACTACTCCATCGCGATGCGCAGCCCGGCAGCCGTGGCCCACGGCGCCAGCGCCACCGCGGCCGCCAGCATCGCACCGAGCAGCATCAGGTACGGGCCCGCGTCCATCCCGCTGGCCACGGCGCCGGCGGCGGCGGTCCCGAAGATCAGTACCGGGATATACAAGGGCAATACTATCAAACCGATGAGCACGCCGCCGCCCCGAACGCCGAGCGTAAGCGCGGCGGCCATCGCGCCGATGAATCCAAGCACGGGCGTACCGAGCAGCAGGCTCGCCGCCAGCACCGGCCCGGAGCCGGAAGGCAGGTCGTATTGCAGGGCCAGCACGGGGGCGAGCAGCACCAGCGGCAGCCCCGATACCAGCCAGTGCGCAGCCACCTTGGCCAGCACCAGCAGGGCGAGCGGAACGGGAGAGAGGAGCAGCTGTTCCAGCGTGCCGTCGGCATGGTCGGGTTCGAACAGCCGCCCCAGCGCCAGCATCGATGCGAGCAGCGCCGCAATCCATACCACCCCGGCGCCCATGGTGCGCAGGAGCGCCGGCTCGGGGCCGACCGCCAGCGGGAACAGGCTGGCCACGACCAGGAAGAATACCAGCGTGCCGGCCACGTCGGCGCGGCGGCGCCAGGCCAGCATCAGGTCACGCCGGACCAGGCAGGCGAAGGCGCTCAGCACGCAGCAACCGCGTCGAGTTCCAGCCTGCGCGCAGACCGGCCGGCAAAGCCGGGTGCTTGATGGGTGGTATACACCAGCATGCCGCCACCGGCCAGGTGGCTGGCGACCGTGTCGTCGAGCAGGGTGGCCGCCGCCGCGTCGAGCGCGCTGAACGGCTCGTCGAGTATCCACAAGGGGCGGACGGGCGGAAGGAACAGGCGCGCGAGCGCGGCCCGTTTGCGCTGGCCCTGCGACAGCACATGTGCGGGCAGGCCGGCCTGGCGTTCCAGTCCCATCCGGGCCAGGGCTGCTTCGACGCCCACGCGGCCGGTCGCATGGCCCGCGATGCCGGCGATGGCAGCCAGGTTTTCCAACGCGCTCAGGTCGTCCTTGAGCGCGCACTCGTGTCCGATGTGGACCATCTCCTGGAGGAACTGCTCACGCGAATTGCAGATCTCCGCGCCACGCCAGCGTATCTGCCCGCCGGCCGGCGGCAGCAGGCCGCACAGCATGCGCAGCAAGGTCGTCTTGCCGCTGCCGTTGCTGCCGCAGACCCATAAAGCCTCACCTGGCTGCAAGGTGAACGATACGTCCGAAAACAGCGTGCGTTCGCCACGCACCCCGGTCAAGCTCGATGCCACCAATGCCATGCGCTCCCCACCGTTGTAGAGTCCGCAGACTCGTCACGGGGATTATAGTCAAAACATTACGGAATGGTTCGGGCGAATTTGTGGCGGGGCGTACGGGAAAAAGGCGGGGGCAGCCCCGTAGGGACAGCCCCCTTCCTTCAGAACTTGCGGGAACGCTTGGGCGGACCGGAGCCGGCATCCTTGCCGGCGACGCGGCGCGCTGCGCCGGCCTTGCGCTCGCCGAATGCTGGCTTGGCGCTGCTGGCGCCGCTTTCCTTGGGCGCCTCGCCCGAGCGCGAGATCTTCAGCTGCTGGCCTGCCACCCAGACGGTCTTCAGGTGCTCCATCACTTCCTTCGGCATCCCGGCCGGCAGGTCGATGATGCTGTAGTCCTCGTTGATCTCGATGCGGCCGATGAACTTGGCCTCCAGCCCTGCCTCGTTGGCGATTGCGCCGACGATGTTGGCCGGCTTGGCGCCGTGCGCGTTGCCGACCTCGATGCGGTACGGCTCCATCGGGAATTCTTCCTTGCCCTTCTTCTTGGCCGGCTTGGCCGGCGCCTCATCCTCGATCGGACGGGTGAACTTTTCGAGCTGCATCGGCGATTCGCCGTCACGTGCTTTCGCTGGCGCTTTCGGCCTGGCCGCAGGCGCTGCGTGCTGCTGCGGCGCGGCGTCGCCTTCGCGGCGGATGCGCAGCATCTGGCCCGCGACGCGCACGCCGGTCAGGAGCTGGACCACGTCCGGAGCCAGGTCCGACGGCATGTCGAGCGTGGAGAAGTCGTCGTAGATTTCGATGCGCCCGATCTTCCTGGCGTCGACGCCGCCCTCATTGGCGATCGCGCCGACGATGTTGCCCGGCTTGACGCCATGCTGATGCCCGACTTCGATGCGCCAGGTCGCCATGCCCGGCTCCGGCTCGCGCTCGATGCGCTCCTTGCGCATGCGCGGCGCGGATTCCTCCCACTCGCGCTGCGGGCGCTGAGGGCGCTCTTCGAACGCGCGCGGCGCTCGCTCCTCGAACGCCGGCGCGGCCTTGGCCGAGCGGTCCGGCTTTTCCAGCAGCAGCGGTTCGCCGCCGCGCGACAGTTTGGCCAGCGCCGCCGCGATTTCAATCGCCGGCACGTTCTGTTCGCGCTCGTAGTCCTCGATGATGCCGCGGAATACGTCCAGGCCGCCCTCGGCCAGCGTTGCAGTGATCTGGTCCTTGAACTTCGCCATGCGCACTTCGTTGATCGCCTTGACGGTCGGCAGGACCATCGGCGACACCGGCTGGCGCGTGGCGCGCTCGATCGCCTTCAGCAGGCCCTGCTCGCGCGGGGTGATGAACAGGATCGCCTCGCCGCTGCGGCCGGCGCGGCCGGTACGGCCGATGCGGTGGGTGTAGCTTTCAGGGTCGGACGGCACGTCGTAGTTGACCACGTGGCTGATGCGCTCCACGTCCAGGCCGCGCGCGGCCACGTCGGTCGCCACCAGGATGTCGATCTTGCCGTCCTTGAGCTGGCCGATGGTGCGCTCGCGCTGTGCCTGCGCCAGGTCGCCGTTGATGGCGGCTGCGGCAAAGCCGCGCGCCTGCAGCTTGGTGGCCAGCTCCTCGGTGCCCAGCTTGGTGCGGGCGAAGATGATCATGCCGTCGAACGGTTCGGCTTCGAGGATGCGGGTGAGCGCCTCGAGCTTCTGCATGCCGCTCACCATCCAGAAGCGCTGGCGGATGTTTTCGGCGGTGCCGGTCTTGGCCGCGACCGTGATCTCGGCCGGCTCGTTCAGGTAGGTCTTGGCGATGCGCTTGATCGGCGCCGGCATGGTGGCCGAGAACAGCGCGGTCTGGCGCGACTCCGGGGTGCGCTGCAGGATCGTTTCCACGTCCTCGATGAAGCCCATGCGCAGCATCTCGTCGGCCTCGTCCAGCACCAGGTACTTGATCTGGGAAAGGTCGAGCGAGCCCTTCTCGATGTGGTCGATCACGCGGCCCGGGGTGCCGACCACGACGTGCACGCCCCGGCGCAGCGCCGATAGCTGGGTGCCGTAGGCCTGGCCACCATAGATCGGCAGCACGTGGAATTTCGGGATGTGCGCGGCGTAGGCCTGGAAGGCCTCGGCCACCTGGATCGCAAGCTCGCGCGTGGGCGCCAGCACCAGCGCCTGCGGCGCGTGCTGCCTGATGTCGATGCGCGACAGGATCGGCAGCGCGAACGCAGCCGTCTTGCCGGTGCCGGTCTGGGCCTGGCCCAGCACGTCGCGATGTTCCAGCAGCAGCGGGATGGTCTGCGCCTGGATCGGCGACGGGACTTCGTATCCTACGTCCTTGAGCGCCTTGAGGATGGGCGCGGAGAGCTGGAGGTCGGAAAAAGTGGGCGGCTGGGACATGGAGGGTACTCGCGAATCGTAATAAAGCGACAGTTTACTCCCTGCCGCGCGATTGCGCCGTACTTACTGTATTCACCGCAGAGAAAAGCGTCATCCCCGCGAAGGGGGCCGCCATCGGCCGGGGATGACGACGCAGGCTACTTGTTGCGGTAGTTGCAGAAGCGGTCGAGATAGGCGGTGTGCTTGGGCATCACGTCCACGCACTTGCGGATCACGTCGCGCACGCTTTCCAGGTACTCGTGGATGTCGGCCTCCGACTGCAGGTCCACCAGCGGGTGGTAGGCGTCGATTGGCATGTTCTGCCCTTCGAACACCTGCACCCAGCCCACTTCCGAGAACAGCTCGTTATCGACCCGCACCACGCGCCCGCGCGCCTGGTACATGTCCATCTTCTGCTGCAGCGTGTCGGGGATGGCCATGTCGGCGCAGGCCTTCCAGAATGCCGAGTCGTCGCGCTGGTTCAGCTTGTAGTGCAGGATGATGAAGTCGCGCACGCGCTCGTACTCGAAGCGCGCCTGGCGGTTGAACTCGGCAATCTCGACCGGATTGAAGCCGCTGTCCGGGAAGAAGTCCACCAGCCGCGAAATGGTCGACTGGATCAGGTGGATACTGGTCGATTCGATCGGCTCCAGGAAGCCGCTGGCCAGGCCGATCGCGACCACGTTGCGGTTCCAGGTCTGCTTGCGCATGCCGGTCTGGAAGCGGATCAGGCGCGGGTCGCCCAGCGCCTTGCCGTCCAGGTTGGACAGCAGCACCGATGCCGCCTCGTCCTCGCTGATGAAGGAGCTGCAGAACACGTGGCCGTTGCCGGTGCGGTGCTGCAGCGGGATGCGCCACTGCCAGCCGGCGTTGTGCGCGGTGGCGCGGGTATACGGGGTGATGTCGTCGACCGATTCGCACGGTACGGCCAGCGCGCGATCGCACGGCAGCCAGTGGGTCCAGTCCTCGTAGCCGGTCTTCAGGGCCTGCTCGATCAGCAGGCCGCGGAAGCCCGAGCAATCGATGAACAGGTCGCCCTCGACACGGGTGCCGTCTTTCAGCACCACCGCCTCGACAAAGCCATCGGTCTCGCGCTGGACCACCTGCTCGATCATGCCTTCGATGCGCTTGACGCCGCGCTTCCCGGACAGCTTGCGCAGGTAGCGCGCGTACATTGAAGCATCGAACTGGTAGGCGTAGGTGATGTCGGCCAGCGGCGAATTGCCATGCTCGCGCGAGGCAGGCATGAACTTGTTGTGTTTGGCCGCCATGCGCGTGATCGAGTACTCCTCCAGCGGCGCGGCCTTGCCCAGCTTGCGCATCTTCTGCCAGTACTGGTCGAAGTTGACGGTGGCGAGGTCCTGGCCCAGGCGCCCGAAGCCGTGCATGTAGCGGTCGCCGCGCTTGCCCCAGTTGACGAACTCCACACCCAGCTTGAAGGTGCCGTTCGTCTCGCGCATGAATTCGTTCTCGTCGATGCCGACGACCTCGTTGAAGCGCCTGATCATCGGGATCGTCGCTTCGCCCACGCCGACGATGCCGATCTCGTCGGACTCTACCAGCTGGATGTTGTAGTGGCGCCCGTCCATGATGGTGGACAGCGCTGTGGCGGTCATCCAGCCGGCGGTGCCGCCGCCCACGATGACGATGTTCTTGATCGCTTGGTTCTGCATCTGCTGCCTTGTCTGGTCAGATAAAAAACAACCCCTGGGGCGCGAGCCGGCAGGGGTTGTTACTGTACCGCGTTTACGTTCGGCTTAGAACTTGTAGTTCACGCCGAAGTGGTAGGTGCGGCCGTAGTCGACACGGTTGGTCGGCTTGTTGCGGTCGTTGGTGTACTCCAGGAACGGTGCGTTGTTCCAGTTCTGAGCCTGGGCGAACACCGACAGTCCCTTCAGCCAGCCACCCTGGAACTCGTACGAAGCCTGCAGGTCAACGATGGTCTCACCCTTGATGAAGACCAGCTGCTGGTTGTCCTGGAAGTCCGACACGGTACCGAGGAAGTCCGAGCGCTTGCGAGCCGCTGCCGCGATCTGGAAGCCGTTCTTCTCGTAGTACAGGCGCGCGTTGGTCACCTTGCGGGACAGGCCTGGCAGCGGGATGCTGACCATGTCGCCTGCTTCCACGTTGGCGAAGCCGATTTCCGGCAGCTCGATGCCGCTGCGGGTATCCGAATGGTTCACCATCACGCCGAAGCCGTCCAGCACCGGGGTCAGCATCGAGAACGGCACGTTGACCGCCACTTCGAAGCCGTACAGCTTGCCGCCGTCGCCGTTGCGTGGCACCGTCATCAGGCCCTCGGTGGAGCCGTTGAACGGACCGCCATCATCCGGCAGCGGCGTGGTCGGGGTCACGAACGGACCGAAATCGAACGCTTGCGGCGAACGGAAGATGTAGGTGTCCAGGTGCTTGTAGAAACCAGCCAGGCTGACATAGCCCTTGTTGCCGAAGTACTTCTCGTACGACAGGTCGAATGCCTTGGCACGGAACGGCTTCAGGTGCGGATTGCCGCCACTGCCGTTGAGGATCTCGAACTTGCCGGTGGAAGCCAGCGAGAAGTTCATACCGCCGCGCAGGTCGTCGAGGTTAGCGCGCGACACCACCTTGGCCAGGCCGAGGCGCAGGACCTGGTCGTTCTTCAGGTCGAACGACATGTTCAGGCTAGGCAGCACGTCCCAGTACTTGTCGCCTTCTTCCACTCGCATTGCAGGGCAGGTTTCGGCGGTGTTGCCGGTGCAGCGGCTGCGGTCCACGGTGTAGCCGCCGCCGGTCTGGTCGGTGTGGATCACCTGCACGCCGACGTTACCACGGTAGGACAGGCCGAACATCTCACCGTCCAGTTCACCCATGAAGTAACCGGTCGAGATGCGTTCCTTCACATCCCAGAACTTGTTGAGGATGTCGGCATCGACCTTGTCGGCCAGCTCGTAAATGGTGCCGAGCGAACCGCGCGGATCCCACGATGCAACGGTGAACGGACCGGCACGCATGGTGTCGCTGCCCGGCATCGTGACTGCGCCGTAAGGATCGCCGCCCTTGATCATCAGGCGGCCTTCGTCGCCGGTGCGTCCCTTGTCGCGCGCGGTGTAGTTGAAGCCGTAGGTGCTCGCAACGATCGGACCCCACTCGACTTCCTTCTTCGCGGTCAGGCGCACTGCCTTGACTTCATCCCTGATTTCCGGCTTGGCCAGGTAGCCTGCCTGCGGCGAGCTTTCGCCGCCCGACCAGCCCATCACGTCGGTCAGCTTGGCGACGTTACGGTCGGCGTAGTTCAGGCCGGTGGTGTACTGCACGTCGGCGAAGTTGCCGCCGTCGAAGCCGGTGTAGGTGATGGTGTCCTTCGGCGCATTACCCGCCAGGCCAGCGATAGTTTCATAGCGCGAAGCCAGCTTGGTCGCCTTCGACCAGGTCAGGTCGGCAGCGGTGGTCCACTCGCCGATCTTCAGCTCGTTATTCCAGCCGATGGTCTTCAGGTCGTCTTCCGACGCTTCCATGTGGTTGCGCACCACACCAACCCAGTTGGTGATGGTGCCGCTGGTGGCGACGTTGCCCGCGTAGGTTGCGTTGAGCAGCTCGCCTTTCGGGTCGTAGTTACCGGCGCTGTCGCCGCCCACGGCCGCTTCGATACCGGTTTTCTTCAGGCCGGTGTCGCCAGCGGAGTAGAACACGTCCACGGTCGACTTGAAGTTGCGGTTCGGGCGGAACTGCAGCGATGCGAAAGCGCCGTCGCGGTTGTGGAAGCCCTGCTCGGTGTCGAAGCCGAAGCCGCCCGGGGTCTTGACCTTGACATTCGGGTCATCCGAACGCGGATCGTCGAAGTCGGCAGCCCAGCCACCCCACGAGTTGAACTTGGACTGGCCGCCGCCCAGTTCTTCATAGCGGGTCAGGCCGATGGCCAGGCCAATGGTGCGGTTCGCGAACTGGTCGACGTAGGACAGCGAGAAGCGGTCGCCATCGCCTTCCGGCAGGCCGTCGCGCTGTTTCACGCCGAGGCGGCTCTTCTTGTAGTTGACGGCGACGGTGCGCTTGGCGAAGTCCAGCGGCTGCACGGTGCGCAGGTCGATGGTGGCTGCCAGGCCCTGGCCGATCACCGATGCGTCAGGCGTCTTGTAGATCACGACGGAGCCCATCAGCTCGGCAGGGAACAGGTCGAATTCTGGCGAACGCGCGTTGCCGGTCGAGGCCATTTCGCGGCCGTTCAGCAGGGTGCCGTTGAAGCTCGGCGACAGGCCGCGCACCGACACTTCGGAGGCCTTGCCGGAGGTGCGGCCGCGCTGGACCGTCACGCCTGGCAGGCGGGAGATCGATTCTGCCACCGACTGGTCCGGCAGCTTGCCGATGTCTTCCGCCGAGATGGCTTCGACGATCGACGAGGAATTCTTCTTGATCGAGATCGCCGCTTCGATACCGCGGCGGATACCGGTAACGACCACGGTGGTCGGCTGGTTCGCTGCCGGAGCCTGTTCGGTGGCGGCAGCTGCAGTAGCTTGTGGCGACTGTGCTTCCTGGGTTTGCGGTGCTGGCTGGGCAGCATCCTGTGCGTAGACGTTAGCGCCAAGTGCCGACAGCAGCAGTGCGCAACCGGCAGCTACCGGATTGAGCGCGAATGCCCGGCGCGATGCAGTGCTCGTCTCGCTTTTTTTAGCGAAATTCTTCATGTATCCCCTCATCTCATCAGTACCACAATTTATCCCGCTGCAAGCACATGCGGCACTGCCGGGACCCGAAAGCAAACGCCACAGGCGTTCTCATCAAGGATTCTGTACTAAAACTAGATCGACTGTCAACGGAACTTCAATACCACTACATCTTCCGACGCCATACTGACTTCTCCTATGAGCACCGTTGCGGTGCGTTGTATTTCGGCTACACTACTGCCTGGCCACCGTTGTAGTACGACTACATTTACACATGGATGACGCGGGCTCCCTTTTCTGGTGCAGGGACCTGCCGCTGCCTGGTGCCAAGACCACTGCTGTAGCATCGCGGCTGGACGAGCCGCCCTGCCCGACCGCACCACCGCCTGAGGAAAAACATGAAAAGAACTGTCGCCGCTGTCCTGCTGGCCATGTCCAGCGCCGCATTCGCCCAGCAGGTCGAACACATGGAGCCGCCGTTCTGGTGGGCCGGCATGCAGCACAAGGGGCTGCAACTGATGGTGCACGGTGCCGGCATCGGCCGCACCGACCCCGTCATCGCCTACCCCGGGGTGGCGATCCGCAGCGTGACCCGCGTACCGAACAAGAACTACCTGTTCATCGACCTCGAGATCGGCGCGGATACCCGGCCGGGCAAATTCGACATCCGCTTCGATGGCGGCGCACGGCCAGTCAGCTACACCTACCGATTGCTGCAGCGCGAACCCGGATCGGCGCAGCGGCGCGGTTTTGACAGCAGCGACGCCATCTACCAGGTCATGCCGGACCGCTGGGCCAACGGCGATCCAGCCAACGACAACGTGAAAGGCATGCCGGATTCCGCCAACCGCAAGGAAGGCTACGGCCGCCACGGCGGCGACCTGGCGGGCATCCGCGCCAACCTCGATTACATCGCCCGCCTCGGCTTCACCCAGCTGTGGCCGACTCCGGTGGTCGAGAACAACATGCCCGGCTTCTCTTACCACGGCTACGCCGCGACCGACCACTACAAGGTGGACCCGCGCTACGGCAGCAACGAGGATTACCTGAAGCTGTCGCGCGAGGCAAGGCAGCGCGGCATCGGCCTGATACAGGATGTGGTGCTGTCTCACATCGGCGCCGGCCACTGGTGGCTGAAGGACCTGCCGACGCACGACTGGCTCAGCTACGACGCCACCTTCGTCCCGACCGAACACCACCGCGTGTCGGTACAGGACCCGTACGCATCGCAGGCCGACAAGCGCAACTTCGTCGACGGCTGGTTCGGCAAATCGATGCCGGACATGAACCAGAAAAACCCGCTGGTCGCGAACTACCTCATCCAGAACAACATCTGGTGGATCGAATACGCCGGCCTGTCGGGACTGCGGATCGACACCTACGGCTACTCGGACGGCGCCTTCCTCACCGAGTACGGCCGCCGCATCATGGCCGAATACCCGCGCCTGAACATGGTCGGCGAGGAGTGGCACAAGTCGCCCAACGTAGTGTCGCGCTGGCAGGCCGGCAAGCAGAACTTCGACGGCTACCGCAGCCACACGCCGAGCATGATGGACTTCCCGATGGCCGAAGCGATGCGCTCTGCCCTGGCCGCGCCGCCCGCCTGGCGCGCGTTCAGCGACGTGTACGAAACGCTGTCTCAGGATTACGTGTATCCGAATCCCGGCAACCTGGTGCTGTTCGAAGGGAACCACGACGTCGCGCGCCTGTACAGCGTGGTGGGCGAGGACTACGGCTACTGGCAGATCGCCATCGCCTACATCATGACCATGCCGCGCATTCCGCAGCTGTATTACGGCACCGAGATCCTGATGACCAGCACGACCAAGGGACGTGATGACGCCAGCTACCGGCACGATTTCCCGGGCGGCTGGGCGGGCGACAAGGTCGACGCGTTCACCGGCGCGGGCCTGACTGACCGGCAGAAGGCGGCCCAGGAGTACGTACGCAAACTGGCCAACTGGCGTCGCGCGCAGCCGGTGATCCATCGCGGGAAGACCATGCATTTCGGCGCCGAGAACGACACCTACGTATACTTCCGCTATGACGACAGCAGGAAAGTACTGGTAGCATTCAACAAGGGCGACAAGCCGGCGGTGCTGCCGGTGGCCCGCTTTTCCGAGATGCTGGCCGGCGTTGCGCGCGGCACCGACGTCGTCACCGGCAAAGTGCATGACCTGTCGTCCACGCTCACGCTGGCTCCGCGCAGCCCGTTGATCCTCGAACTGGAAACCAACAAGCCATGAAAAAAATCGCCCTCGCTGTCAGCGCCTCCCTCATCGTCATCCAGGCCCAGGCCGGCCAGAAACCGGGCCCTGACGCCTTCTTCAAGGAGATGGCGATCGCAGTCAAGCCTGGCGAGGAGCGTCATTACATCGTCGGCGACAACGTTGACGGCTATTTCGACGCCGTCACCCAGTCCTACGACAAGGGCCAGGGCTACGTCACCCGGGCAGGCACCTGGCTCAGGAACTATGTGAGCTACGTGGGCGACCAGGCGAACGACCGCACCGCATCGCGCGAGGAGGTACTGCCCTATGGCCACCGCATCGGCTACCCCGACGGCGTGGTCGAGGAAATGGCGGTACTGTCCGGCAGCCGCGCGATCGCGATGCGCGTCAGCGCGCCGGGCGCCGTCAAGCTCTCGCTCCAGCCGACGCTGACCGAAGAGGCGGCAAAGCTGGCGCGGATAGACAAGGCCACCGACGACGGCAAGCTGGTCGCCGTCGCGCTCCCCGGCGGCTTCATGGCGCTGGCATCGGCGCAGCCGTTCGTGATGGAAGAAGCGCTGTTGCTGCGCGCCCGCGACCCGGCCGCCTCGTTCACCGTCGTCGCGGCGTTCGGCAAGACCGCAGCGGAAGCGCAGCGCCAGGCGCAGGCACTGGCCGCCATCGACTCGATCGGCGCGGAACGGGCCAAGCTGCACCGCGCGCTGACGAAGAGCTACATCGAAACCAGCGACAAGCAGTACAACAAGGCGCTGAACTGGGCCAAGGCCTCCGCGCGCATGTTCGTGGTGGAGGAATTCGGCAAGGGCATCTGGGCCGGCCTGCCCTGGTTCCGCGACAACTGGGGGCGCGACACCTTCATCGCGCTGCCGGGAACGCTGCTGGTATCGGGCCAGTTCAGGGATGCCCGGGCCGTTCTTTCCAACTTTGCCCGCTACCAGAACCTGGACCGCGCCGACAAGAACTTCGGGCGTGTGCCGAACCGCGTCTCCGCCGACACGGCCATCATCTACAACACCGTGGACGGCACGCCGTGGATGCTGCGCGAGGCGATCGAATATATCCGCTACACGGGCGACAAGGCGTTCGCCGCGCAAATGTACAAACTCGCCCTGCCCTACTTCGAGGGCGTCGCGAAGAACTTCATGGACCAGCAGGGCCTGATGACGCATGACGACGCCGACACCTGGATGGACGCGCGCATCGCGAACAAGCAGCCGTGGTCCGCGCGCGGCAGCCGCGCCGTCGACATCCAGGCGCTGTGGTACGAAGCGCTGAATGCCGGCGCCTACCTGGCAACACAAGCGGGCGACGAAGCGCACGCGAAGGAATGGTCCGCCATGGCCGCCCGGGTCAAGCACAGCTTCCTCGACCTGTTCTGGGATGGTAAAACCATGGCGGACCGGATCCGCCCGGACGGCAGCCGCGACACCAAGCTGCGTCCGAACCAGCTGATGCTCGTCTCGATCCCGTCGGACGACTTCGTGCCGCTGGAAGTGCAGGCCGCCGTGACGCGCAATGCCGTCAACGGCCTGCTGTACGACTACGGCATCGCCTCGCTCGGGCAGGACGAGCCCTACTTCCATCCGCGCCACGAAAACCCGGCCTTCCACCACAAGGACGCCTCGTACCACAACGGCACCATCTGGGGCTGGAACGCGGGCTTCACCGTCACTGCGCTGAACAAGTTCGGCTACCAGGACCATGCGTGGAAGCTGACGTCCAACCTGGGCAGGCAGATCCTCGAGACAGGCACCATCGGCGCGATGAGCGAACTGGTGGACGCGCTGCCGCCACTCAAGCCTTCCGGCACCTTCGCCCAATCGTGGAGCGTGGCCGAGTATGCGCGCAACGCCTACCAGGACTACATCGGCTTCAAGCCCGACCTGCTGGCGAACACCCTGCGGTTCGAACCGGCGCTGCCCACCGCGTGGAAGAGCGTATACGCGGTGCTGCCGTTCGGCGCCGGCGAACAGGTCGAGGCGGACTATGCCAACGGCCAGTGGACGCTCAAGCTGACTGGCGCCGCCGCGCGAAAAGTCGACTTCAGCTGGTTCAAGGCCGACAAGAGCCGCGCGCGCATCTCGTTCGAACTGAAACCCGGGACGCCGGTGAAGCTGGCCTTGAATGACGCCGGAGCGACGCTGGACGGCACGAAGATCGCGGCGACCGAAGTGCAGCCATCGTTTGCGAAGACGATCGGCGACCTGAAGTTCGTGACGCCTAGGCCCTACAAGCCCGAGGACTTCCCGATGCTGAAGTCGAAGGACGTGCTGAAGGGTATCGTGGAGCGGGGCGAATACCGGTGAGGAAGCGCGCATTGGCAGTACTGGCCGGCCTTGCCGCGGCATCGTGCATCGCGGCCGCCCAGGGACCGCTGGCGGCGGACATGTATGTGCGCGGCGGTTTCAATGGCTGGGGCATCGACCACAAGCTCGTCCACGTGGGCGGGAGCATCTACCAGGTGGAGATGGAACTGCCGCCGGGGAATCACCCGTTCAAAGTAGGCCGCGCCGACTGGAGCGCCGAATGGGTGCTCGATCCGGTCAAGCCGGTGCGCGTGACGCCAGGGGCGGCCTACCCGATGAGCACCAGCGCCGGGCCGGAAGGCTACCTGTT
>DASWYE010000236.1:0-3282 GCA_036405115.1 Telluria sp.
CAGCATGAAAATCGCCGAGCCTGCGGCGTGGGGCAATCAGAAGCCAACCGTGCCCGCGGGTTACACCATCACGGCGATCGCGACCGGCCTGAAAATCCCGCGCCAGACCCTGGTCCTGCCCAATGGCGACATCCTCGTGGCCGAAGGCCGCGGGGGCGGTGCGGCGAAGCTGAAGCCGAAAGACCTGATCGCCGGCTATATCAAGGCGCAGGGCAATACCCAGGTCAAGGGCGGCAACCGCCTGACCTTGCTGCGCGATGCCGACGGCGACGGCAAGTACGAGATGGCGACAGTCTTCGCGGAGAACCTGAATGCCCCCTACGGCCTGGCGTATGCCGACAACAAGCTGTACGTGGCCAACCAGGACGAGCTGGTGCGCTTCGACTATCAGGACGGCCAGACCAGGGCCAACGGCGCGCCCACCACGATCACCAAACTGCCTTCCGAAATCAACCATCACTGGACCAAGGCGCTCACCATCAGCCCCGATGGCCGCTTACTCTATGTCGGCATCGGCTCGAACAGCAACATCACCGAGCGTGGCATGGCGGCTGAAGCCGAACGCGCGATGGTATGGCAGGTCGATGCTGAGACCGGTATGCACAAGCAGTATGCGACAGGCCTGCGCAATCCGACGGCGCTGGCCTTCCAGCGCGATACGGGGGAGCTGTGGGCGGTCGTCAACGAGCGTGACGAACTGGGGCCGGACCTGGTGCCGGACTACCTGACCTCGGTGCGCGAAGGCGCCTTCTATGGCTGGCCATACAGCTACTGGGGGCAGAACGTGGATACCCGCGTCAAGCCGCAGGACCCGGAAAAGGTCGCCGCCGCGATCAAGCCCGATTACAGCCTGGGCTCGCACGTCGCTGCGCTTGGCCTGGACTTTTCCCTGCCGGCCATGGGCGCAGCGTTTGCCCAGGGCGCATTCGTCGGGGAGCACGGCAGCTGGAACCGTAGCAATCCTGTTGGCTACAAAGTGGTCTTCGTTCCGTTCAAAAACGGACGTCCGACTGGCGAACCGATTGACTTCGTCACCGGTTTCCGCGATGCGGAAGGCAAAACCCGCGGGCGGCCGGTGGGCGTGACGGTCGACCCGCGCGGGGCGCTGATCGTTGCGGATGATCTGTCCAACACCGTCTGGCGGGTGACCCCGGCCCGCTAGCCAGCATGCCGGACCGCCGGCCGAAAAAACGGTGAGGGCGACGCCCGGTCTGCCTCCCCGGCGCGGTCGCCCGCCGCCGGGGCTTGGTTTTTTGTTAAAATGCCGCGTTTTCACTCGGCGGATGCCCCCGAAACGGGCTTTCTACCTTGAAATCCGGTAAAATGCCGGGGGTCGGAGAAGGTCCATCCTGACCATAAGACGTACCCGCTTGGCTGAAAGCGCTCGCATGGGCGCTTTTTTTCTATTCGGTGCCGCTCCATCCCATTTTGGCTTTTGAATTAATGAAGAACATACGCAATTTCTCCATCATCGCGCACATCGACCACGGCAAATCGACGCTGGCCGACCGTATCATCCAGCTGTGCGGCGGCCTGTCCGACCGCGAGATGGAGGCGCAGGTGCTCGATTCGATGGACCTGGAGCGCGAGCGCGGCATCACCATCAAGGCGCAGACCGCCGCGCTGCAGTACAAGGCGCGCGACGGTGAAACGTATAACCTGAACCTGATCGACACCCCGGGCCACGTCGACTTCAGCTACGAAGTCTCGCGCTCGCTGTCGGCGTGCGAAGGCGCGCTGCTGGTGGTCGACGCCTCCCAGGGCGTGGAAGCGCAGACCGTGGCCAACTGCTACACCGCGCTCGATTTGGGCGTGGAAGTGGTGCCGGTGCTGAACAAGATCGACCTGCCGAACGCCGACCCGCCCACCGCGATCGCCGAGATCGAGGACGTGATCGGCATCGAGGCTGGCGACGCGGTGCACTGCTCGGCCAAGACCGGCCTGGGCGTGGAAGACGTGCTGGAGGCGATCATCGCCAAGGTGCCGCCGCCGGAAGGCGATCCGGAAGGCCCGCTGCAGGCCCTGATCATCGACTCGTGGTTCGACAACTACGTGGGCGTGGTGATGCTGGTGCGTGTGAAGAACGGCACCCTCAAGCAGAAGGAAAAGATCCGCCTGATGGCGACCGACTCGGTACAGCTGGTCGAGAGCGTGGGCGTGTTCAGTCCGCGTTCGGTCTCGCTGCCGCAGCTGTCCGCAGGGCAGGTAGGCTTCGTCATCGCCGGCATCAAGGAACTGAAGGTCGCCAAGGTTGGCGACACCATCACCAGCGCGGCCAGGCCTGCGCCGGCGCCGCTGCCGGGCTTCAAGGAAGTCCAGCCGCAGGTGTTCGCCGGCCTGTTCCCGGTCGAGGCCAACCAGTACGACGCGCTGCGCGACTCGCTGGAAAAGCTCAAGCTGAACGACGCCGCGCTGATGTACGAGCCGGAAGTCTCGCAGGCGCTGGGCTTCGGCTTCCGCTGCGGCTTCCTGGGCCTGCTGCACATGGAGATCGTGCAGGAGCGCCTGGAGCGCGAATTCGACATGGACCTGATCACCACCGCGCCGACCGTGGTGTACGAGGTGGTCATGCGCGACGGTACCGTGATCAACGTGGACAACCCGTCCAAGATGCCGGATCCGTCCAAGATCGAGGAAGTGCGCGAGCCGATCGTGCACCTGAACCTGTACATGCCGCAGGAGTACGTGGGCTCGGTGATCACGCTGTGCATCGCCAAGCGCGGCATCCAGCTGGACATGAGCTACCACGGCCGCCAGGTCAAGCTGCAGTACGAGATGCCGATGGCCGAGATCGTGCTGGACTTCTTCGACAAGCTCAAGTCGACGTCGCGAGGCTATGCCTCGATGGACTACGAGTTCAAGGAGAACCGTGCAGCCGACGTGGTCAAGGTCGACATGCTGATCAACAGTGAGAAGGTCGACGCGCTGGCGATCATCGTCCACCGCGCCAACGCGCCGTACCGCGGCCGGGCGGTGGCGGCCAAGATGCGCGAACTGATCCCGCGCCAGATGTTCGACGTCGCGATCCAGGCAGCGATTGGCGCCAACATCATCTCGCGCGAGAACGTGAAAGCGCTGCGCAAGAACGTTCTGGCCAAGTGCTACGGCGGCGACATCTCCCGAAAGAAGAAGCTGCTGGAGAAGCAGAAGGCCGGCAAGAAGCGCATGAAGCAGGTGGGTTCGGTCGAGATCCCGCAGGAAGCATTCCTGGCAATCCTACAAGTGGACGAAAAATAACGTGCAGACAATCCTGACGAATTTCGCGCTGATCCTGTTCGTCGC
>DASWYE010000237.1:0-13178 GCA_036405115.1 Telluria sp.
GATAAAACCTATCAGGCGCTGGTGCGCCTCGATCTGGATCCGAACTATAAATTCCCGAAAGATTCGTCGCTCAAGATCCTGACCGCAGGACTGCTGGGCGAGCAATACATTGGCATCGAACCGGGCGGCGACACCAAGAACCTCGTCGACGGCGATCGAATCAACCGTACGCAATCGGCCACCGTGCTGGAAGACCTGATCAACCAGTTCATCTACAGCAAGGCCGCCGAAGGAAAGGATGGCGGAGAATGACAAGATACCGGCTGGCAGCCGGCCTGGCAGCGTGCGTCGCCCTGGCGGGATGCGCCTCGGGCCCGGCAGCGAATCCGAAGGACCCGTTCGAGCCGTATAACCGGGCCATGTTCACCTTCAACGACAAGGTCGACCAGGTGGCGCTCAAGCCGGCCGCAACCGCGTACAAGAAGGTGGCGCCCGAGTTCGTGCAGACCGGTGTGAACAATTTCTTCAGCAACCTGGGCGACCTGTGGACCGGAGTGAACAACCTCCTGCAGGGCAAGCCGAAGCAGGGCCTGGCCGACTTTGGCCGCTTCGGCCTGAATTCGACGGTGGGCATGTTCGGCCTGTTCGACCCGGCCAGCAGCGCCGGGCTGCAAAAGCACAGGGAAGATTTCGGCCAGACGCTGGGCGTGTGGGGATTTCCTTCCGGTCCCTACTTGATGTTGCCGCTGTTGGGCCCATCTAATGTCCGTGATACTGCCGCGTTACCGCTCGACTGGAACGGTGACCCGTGGAACTACAAGGAGCCGGAACGCTGGCGTTATGCCGGCACGGCCCTGCGCGTGGTAGACCAGCGCGCGGTCCTGCTGGATGCGTCCAACCTGCTGGAAGACGCAGCGCTCGACCGTTATGAATTCATCCGCGACGGCTTCTTCCAGCGCCGCGAAAGCCAGGTCCGGGATGGCGCGAGCGAGCCGGCCGGTGACGAGGATATGCAGGACGATAACGAGCCGGCGCCAACGGATGCGCCAGCCGCGGGAGAGAAACCGGTGCAAGCCGACGGGGAAGCCCAAGCGGCGACCGCAACCCAACCCGAACAAGGAATCAAGAGCCTATGAAACTGATGAAACAACTGCTGGCGGTCGCGACGATCGCATTCGCTGCGAGCGGCACTGCCCTCGCCCAGGAAAAACCGGACCTGCTGGTCAAGCGCATCAGCGAAGACGTGATCAATACGGCCAAGGCCGACAAGGAGATCCAGGCCGGCGACCGCCGCAAGGTCATCAGCCTGGTGGAATCGAAGATCATGCCGCACGTGGACTTCCAGCGCACCACGGCGCAGGCGGCCGGCCGCTTCTGGCGCACCGCTACGCCGGAACAGCAGGCCAAGCTGGCGCAGGAATTCAAGACGCTGCTGGTCTACACCTACTCGGGCGCGATCTCGCAGATCAAGAACGAGACGGTGGAATTCAAGCCGATGCGCGCGCAGGACTCGGACACCGACGTCGAAGTGCGTTCGCAGGTCAACCTGACCCGCGGCGAGCCGCTCACGCTGAACTACCGCCTGTACAAGGCGCCGGCCGGCTGGAAGATCTATGACATCAACGTCATGGGCGCATGGCTGGTCGAGACCTACAAGGGCACGTTCGCGTCCGAGATCAACAAGACCGGCATCGATGGCCTGATCGCCAAGCTGGCCGAACGCAACAAGCAGCTGGCTTCCAAGCCGCTGAAGTCGGCCAAATAAGATGCTGACCTTCGACACCCTGACGTTCCAGAACGCCCGCGCGGTGCTGGAACAGGGTTGCGCGGCGATCCGCGGCGGGGAAACCGAAATCGACCTGTCCGGTGTGCAGGCGGCCGACTCCTCGGCCGTCGCAGTCCTGCTGGCGTGGCAGCGCATCGCCCGCAAGCAGGGCAGCCAGCTCACCTACCTCAACATCCCCGCCGGCCTGCAAAGCCTGGCCGACGTCTACGGCGTCGATTCCCTCCTCGGCTGCTCCCCCGCCGACCTGCACCACCATTGACGCCGTCATCCCCGCGCAAGCGGGGACCCATTAGTGAGCTTGCTCGACAGGCTCGGCATGGGTCCCCGCGAAGGGGGCCGCCATCGGCCGGGGATGACGGACCATCGTCACCGCGTACCGACACTTGCAGTTTCCCCTATAATTGACCGTTTCCCCCGGTATACAAGGCTGTACCCCACATGTCAGCAGCAATCCAGATCGACAAGGTCGAAAAGAGCTACAAATCGCTCAAGGCGCTGGGCGGTGTATCCCTCACCATCGAGGAGGGCGAGTTCTTCGGCCTGCTTGGACCGAACGGCGCCGGCAAGACCACCCTCATCTCCACCATCGCGGGCCTGATCCGGCCCGATTCAGGCAGCGTGCGCATCCACGGCCATGACGTGACGCGCGACTTCCGCAAGGCCCGCATGAGCCTGGGCGTGGTGCCGCAGGAGCTGGTGTTCGATCCCTTCTTCACCGTGCGCGAGACGCTGCGCCTGCAATCGGGCTACTTCGGCCTGAAGAACAACGACAAGTGGATCGACGAGGTGATGGAAAACCTCGACCTGACCAACAAGGCCGACACCAACATGCGCGCCCTGTCCGGCGGCATGAAGCGTCGCGTGCTGGTGGCGCAGGCGCTGGTGCACAAGCCGCCGGTGATCGTGCTGGACGAGCCGACCGCCGGCGTCGACGTGGAGCTGCGCCAGACGCTGTGGAAGTTCATCTCGCGCCTGAACAAGGAAGGACACACCGTGGTCCTGACCACCCACTACCTCGAGGAGGCGCAGGCCATGTGCCAGCGCGTGGCGATGCTCAAGCTGGGCCAGGTGGTGGCGCAGGATTCGATGTCGCGCCTGCTGCGCCGCGTGTCGGGTTCGCAGCTGGTCGTGCATCTCAAGAAGGGCGCACTGCCGGAAGGCCTGCGCCCTCTGATCGCGCACGACGATCCTGACCATCCTGACAAGTACAGCCTGCGCGTGAACGGCTACGACGAGGTCGAACCGATACTGGCCACCCTGCGCGAAGCCGGCGCCGAAATCGACGAGATGCAGCTGCAGCAGGCCGACCTCGAAGACATCTTCATCCAGATCATGGAAGGACGCCCGCTGTGAGCCTCTTTACCGTCGGGTTCCAGACCCTGCTCTACAAGGAAACGCTGCGCTTCTGGAAGGTCGCCACGCAGACCATCGCGGCGCCGATCCTGACCGCCATGCTGTACCTGCTGATCTTCGGCCACGTGCTGGAAGGCCGCGTCGAGGTCTATCCGGGCGTGACCTATACCTCGTTCCTGATCCCCGGCCTGGTGATGATGAGCGTGCTGCAGAACGCGTTCGCCAATGCCTCGTCCTCGCTGATCCAGTCCAAGATCACCGGCAACCTGGTGTTCATCCTGCTGCCGCCTTTGTCGCACTGGGAGATCATCTCCGCCTACGTGCTGGCCTCGGTGGTGCGCGGCGTGGTGGTGGGCGCGGGCGTCTTCATCATCACCGCCTGGTTCGCCGAACTGTCGTTCGTGGCGCCGCTGTGGATCCTGGTGTTCGCCGTGCTCGGCGCCGCCATCCTCGGCACCATGGGCGTGATCGCCGGCATGTGGGCGGAAAAATTCGACCAGCTGGCCGCATTCCAGAACTTCCTGATCGTGCCTGCCACCTTCCTGGCCGGCGTGTTCTACTCGATCAAGTCGCTGCCCCCGTTCTGGCAGGCGGTCTCGCATTTCAACCCGTTCTTCTACATGATCGACGGCTTCCGCCACGGCTTCTTCGGCCAGTCGGACGTCAACCCC
Organism: Telluria sp.; assembly: GCA_036405115.1. Taxonomy (GTDB): domain Bacteria; phylum Pseudomonadota; class Gammaproteobacteria; order Burkholderiales; family Burkholderiaceae_D; genus Telluria. Next base: position 3,751 of record DASWYE010000237.1, read on the forward strand.
TGGACCAGCCTGGCCATTGTCGCCGCGTTCTTCGCGGTGCTCGCGGCAACCGCAATCAACATGCTCAGGAGCGGCTACAAGCTGCGCCACTAATATCGACGGAGACTCACATGGCAACCACCCCAGAACTCATCCACAGCTACATCGCCGCCGGCCTCGATTGCAGCCACCTCGAGGTGGAAGGCGACGGCCAGCATTTCAGCGCGGTGATCGTGTCGCCGGCCTTCGCCGGAAAACGACCGATCCAGCGCCACCAGATGGTGTACGCTGTGCTTGGCGACCGCATGCGCGAGGAAATCCATGCGCTGTCGATGAAGACCCTCACCCCTGAAGAATTCCAAGGCTAATAAGGCTGACAGACATGGACAAGCTGAAAATCATCGGCGGCAACCGCCTGAATGGAGAAATCCGCATCAGCGGCGCCAAGAACGCGGCGCTGCCGATCCTGTGCGCGGGCCTGCTCACCGCCGGCGACGTGGAACTGTCGAACGTGCCGCGCCTGCACGACGTGCGCACCATGCTCAAGCTGCTGGCCGCCACCGGCCTGAAAGTCACGCAGGATGACGAGAAGGTCACCCTGAACGGCGCCGGCATCGACAAGCTGGAAGCGCCGTATGAAATGGTCAAGACCATGCGCGCCTCGATCCTGGTGCTGGGCCCCCTGCTGGCGCGCTTCGGCGAAGCCAAGGTGTCGCTGCCGGGCGGCTGCGCGATCGGCTCGCGCCCGGTCGACCAGCACATCAAGGGCCTGCAGGCGCTGGGCGCCGAGATCCATATCGAAGGCGGCTATATCTACGCCAAGTGCAAGAAGCTCAAGGGTACCCGCATCGTCACCGACATGATCACCGTGACCGGCACCGAGAACCTCCTGATGGCGGCCACGCTGGCCGAAGGCACCACGGTGCTGGAAAACGCCGCGCGCGAGCCGGAAGTGACCGACCTGGCGCACCTGCTGGTTGCCATGGGCGCGAAGATCGAAGGCATCGGCACCGACCGCCTGGTGATCCACGGCGTCGATGAGCTGCACGGCGCGAAGCACGAGGTGATCTCCGACCGCATCGAGGCCGGCACCTTCCTGTGCGTGGTGGCGGCAACCGGCGGCGACATCACGCTGACCAATACCCGCACCGACATCTTCGACGCGGCGCTCGACAAGCTGGCCGAGATGGGGCTGACGATCATGCTCAACGGCTCGACCATCCGCGCCGTGATGAACGGCCGTCCGAAGCCGGTCAGCTTCCGTACCACCGAGTACCCGGGCTTCCCGACCGACATGCAGGCGCAGTTCATGGCGGTCGATGCAATCGCCGACGGCACCAGCAGCATCACCGAGACCATCTTCGAGAACCGCTTCATGCACGTGCAGGAACTGAACCGCCTGGGCGCACAGATCAACATCGACGGCAAGACCGCCTTCATCCGCGGCGCCGACCGCCTGGTGGGGGCGCCGGTAATGGCGACCGACCTGCGCGCATCGGCCTCGCTGGTGATCGCGGCGATGGCGGCGCAAGGCGAAACCATCGTCGACCGCATCTACCACCTCGACCGCGGCTACGACCGCATGGAAGTGAAGCTGTCGAAGGTGGGCGCGAACATCGAACGGATCAGCGGATGAGTTCTACGGAGTTGATCCTGGCGCTCTCGAAAGGGCGCATTTTCGAAGACACACTGCCGCTGCTGGAAGCGGCCGGCATCAGGGTGCTCGAAAACCCGGAGACTTCGCGCAAGCTGATCCTGCCGACCAATGACCCGGGCGTGCGCGTGATCATCGTGCGCGCGACCGACGTGCCGACCTATGTGCAGCACGGCGCGGCCGATTTTGGCGTGGCCGGCAAGGACGTGCTGATCGAGCACGGCGGCGAAGGCCTGTACCAGCCGATCGACCTGAACATCGCGCAGTGCCGCATGTCGGTGGCGGTCAAGTCGGGCTTCGATTATGCGGCGGCGGTTCGGCCCGGCGCGCGCCTGCGCGTGGCCACGAAGTTCGTACAGACTGCGCGCGAGCACTTCGCGGCCAAGGGCGTGCACGTGGACCTGATCAAGCTGTACGGCTCGATGGAGCTGGCGCCGCTGGTCGGCCTGTCGGACGCGATCGTCGACCTGGTCTCGACCGGCAGCACGCTGCGTGCCAACGACCTGGTCGAAGTCGAACAGATCATGGAAGTCTCCTCGCGCCTGGTGGTAAACCAGGCAGCCCTCAAACTCAAGCGCGAACGCCTGCAGCCGATCATCGACGCGTTCGCCAAAGCCTCAGTAAAGTAATCAGCATCATGTCGAAGCGCATCGCCAAACTCGATTCCACCGATCCGCAGTTTTCCGCAGATCTCCACCGCCTGCTCGCCTTCGAGTCGGCGACCGACGAGGCAATCGAGCATGCGGTGGCGGGCATCCTGGCCGACGTGAAAGCGCGCGGCGACGCAGCAGTGCTGGAGTACACCAACCGCTTCGACCGTGTGAACGCGCATTCGGTGACGGAGTTCGACCTGTCGCAGGCGGAGCTGGACGCGGCGCTTGCCGGCCTGCCGCGTGAGCAGCGTGAGGCGCTGCAGTTCGCGGCCGAACGCATCCGTGCTTTCCACGAGCGCCAGAAGCAGGAGCTGAACGGCTTCACCTATACCGAACCGGATGGCACGGTGCTGGGCCAGCGTGTCACGCCGCTCGACCGCGTCGGCATCTACGTCCCGGGCGGCAAGGCAGCCTATCCATCGTCGGTGCTGATGAATGCCATCCCTGCGCAGGTGGCGGGCGTGCGCGACATCGTGATGGTGGTGCCGACGCCGGACGGCGTGAGGAACCAGATGGTGCTGGCCGCTGCCGCCATCGCGGGCGTCACCCGCGTGATCACGATCGGCGGCGCGCAAGCTGTCGCGGCGCTGGCTTACGGCACCGCGACGATCCCACCGGTTGACAAGATCGTTGGCCCGGGCAACGCCTACGTCGCTGCCGCCAAGCGGCGCGTATTCGGCACCGTCGGCATCGACATGATTGCCGGCCCTTCGGAGATCCTGGTGCTGTGCGACGGCACCACCGACCCGGACTGGGTGGCGATGGACCTGTTCTCGCAGGCCGAGCACGACGAGCTGGCACAGGCGATCCTGCTGTGCCCGGACGCCGCCTACATCGCGCAGGTGGAAGCGAGCATCGAGAAGCTGCTGCCGACCATGCCGCGCGCGGAAACCATCGCCGCGTCGCTGGCCGGCCGTGGCGCGCTGGTCAAGGTGCGCGACATGGAGGAAGCCTGCGCGATCGCCAACGATATCGCGGCCGAACACCTCGAAATCTCGGCAGAGAATCCGCAACAGTGGGCGGACAGGATCCGCCACGCAGGCGCCATGTTCCTCGGCCGCTTCTCCTCCGAAGCGCTGGGCGACTACTGCTGCGGCCCGAACCACGTGCTGCCGACCTCGCGCACCGCGCGTTTCTCGTCGCCGCTGGGTGTGTACGATTTCCAGAAGCGTTCCTCGATCCTGTACGTGTCCGAAGCAGGCGCCCGGACGCTGGGCAGCGTCGCCGCCAGCCTGGCCTACGGCGAAGGCCTGCCCGCGCACGCGCGCAGCGCCGAGCTGCGCATCAAGCCGCGCTCATGAAGGACTGGCTCAACCGCGTGTTCTGCGAGGACGCGCTGACCGGACTGGCGCGCATACCGGACGGCTCGGTGGACCTGATCCTGACCGATCCGCCCTACAACCTCGGCAAGGACTACGGCAACGCCTCCGACCAGCAGAGCGTAGAAGACTACCTGGCCTGGACCGAACAGTGGATCGATGCCGCGCTGCCCAAGCTCAAAGACAACGGCAGCCTGTACATTTTCCTGACCTGGCGCTTCTCGCCGGAGATCTTCGTGATGCTCAAGAAGCGCCTGACGATGATGAACGAGATCATCTGGGACCGCCGGGTGCCATCGATGGGCGGCAGTACGCGCAGCTTCAGCTCCGTGCACGACACCATCGGCTTTTTCGTCAAGCGCAAGGACTATTACTTCGACCTGGATGCGGTGCGCATCCCTTATGACGCCGAAACCAAGAAGGCCCGCTCGCGCTCGATCTTCGTGGGCGCCAAGTGGCTGGAGGTGGGCTACAACCCCAAGGACCTGTGGAGCGTGTCGCGCCTGCACCGCGAGCATCCGGAGCGCGCCGACCACCCGACCCAGAAGCCGCTCGAGATCATCGAGCGCATGGTCAAGGCCAGCTGCCCCGAGGGCGGCGTGGTGCTGGACCCGTTCATGGGAAGTGGCACCACCGCCGTCGCGGCGCAGCGCTGCGGCCGCAATTTCGCCGGCTTCGAGCTGAACCCTGCCTACTGTGAGATTATCGAGGCGCGCCTGGCGGCGCCGGAAGCCCCGGCCGCCAAGCCAGCCCGCCGCCGCGCAGGGGGACTGTCCCTGAAAGGGACCGTCCCCGGCTCTTTAGCCGGCAACCCCTCAGCGCTGATTGAAGATCAGGGGACGGACTGCCGCGTTCGCGACTGCGGGGACAGTCCCCAACCGCTCCGGAGAATCAAATGAGGTCGATCGACAAGCTGATTGAAAACACCATCCGCCCCGACGTGCGCGCGCTCGCGAGCTACCATGTGCCGGACGCGACCGGCTTCGTCAAGCTCGACGCCATGGAGAACCCGTACGAGCTGCCCGCCGCGCTGCGCGGCGAGCTGGCCGAACGGCTGGCCGCGGCAGTCCTGAACCGCTACCCTGTGCCGTCCTACGACACGCTCAAGCGGCGGGTGTGCGCCCGGCTGGGCGTGCCGGCCGGGTACGATGTCATCCTCGGCAACGGCTCGGACGAGCTGATACAGATCATGGCCACCGCCGTGGCCCAGCCCGGCAAAAACACCGTCATCATGGCGCCGGTACCTGCGTTCGTGATGTTCGCGCGCTCGGCCCAGTACGCAGGCGCCCGGTTCGTCGGCGTGCCGCTCAAGGCCGATTTCACGCTCGACAAGCCGGCCATGCTGGCCGCCATCGCCGAGCACCGGCCCGCCCTGCTGTTCCTGGCCTACCCGAACAACCCGACCGGCAACCTGTTCGACGCCGCCGACATGGCTGAGATCATCGCTGCCCTGGGCGAGACCGGCATCGCCGTGGTGGACGAGGCCTACGAGCCGTTCGCGCAGAACAGCTTCATGGGCCGGCTGCCGGAATTCCCCAACCTGGTCGTGATGCGCACCCTGTCCAAGCTGGGCCTGGCCGGCATCCGCCTTGGCTACATGTCGGCCGCGCCGGCCCTGCTGGCGCAGTTCGACAAGGTGCGCCCGCCCTACAACGTCAACGTATTGACCCAGATCGCCGCCGAGTTCGCGCTCGACCACCTGGACGTGCTGGACCAGCAGGCGGCGCAAATCCGCTCCGACCGCAGCCAGCTGGCGGAAGGGCTGGCGCGCCTGCCGGGCGTGCAGGTTTTCCCGTCTGCGGCCAATTTCCTGCTGGTCCGGCTGCCCGATGCCGACCACGCCTGCGCACAACTGCTCGCAAACCGGGTTCTCGCAAAAAATATGAGTAAAATGCATCCACTGCTGGCCAATTGCATCCGTGTCTCGGTCAGCACACCGGATGAGAACGCGGCATTCCTGAAAGCCCTCGCAACATCCCTGACAACGCCATGAACCGCACCGCAGAAATCACGCGCAACACCAACGAGACGCAGGTCCGCGTCGCCATCAACCTGGATGGCACCGGCGAGCAGAAGCTCAATACCGGCGTCCCCTTCCTCGACCACATGCTCGACCAGATTGCCCGCCACGGGCTGATCGACCTCGAGATCGAGGCCGTAGGCGACCTGCACATCGACGCCCACCATACGGTGGAAGACGTCGGCATCACGCTCGGCATGGCAGTAGCCAGGGCAATCGGCGACAAAAAGGGCATCCGCCGCTATGGCCACGCTTACGTCCCGCTGGACGAGGCGCTGTCGCGCGTGGTGATGGACTTTTCGGGCCGTCCGGGCATCGAATACAACATCCCGTTCAAGCGCGCCATGATCGGCTCCTTCGACGTCGACCTGACCCATGAGTTCTTCCAGGGCTTCGTGAACCATGCGCTGGTGACGCTCCACATCGACAACCTGCGCGGCGAGAACGCGCACCACCAGTGCGAGACCGTGTTCAAGGCCTTCGGCCGCGCGCTGCGCATGGCGTCCGAGCTCGATCCGCGCTCGGCCGGCGTCATCCCTTCGACCAAAGGCAGCCTGTAAGCCGACCACGCCGATGACCAACAAGATCGTAGTAGTCGATTACGGCATGGGCAACCTGCGTTCCGTCGCGCAGGCGCTGCACGCAGTCGCGCCGGAAGCCGATATCGTCATCTCCGGCGACGCCGCGGTGGTGGACGCCGCCGACCGCATCGTGCTGCCGGGCCAGGGCGCGATGCGCGACTGCATGGCCAGCCTGCGCGCGTCCGGCGTCGAGGAAGCGCTGCTGCGCGCCGCGAAGACGCGCCCGATGATGGGCGTGTGCGTGGGCGAGCAGATGCTGTTCGACCGCAGCGAGGAAGGCGACACGGCGGGCCTGGGCCTGCTGCCCGGCCGCGTGGTGCGCTTCCGGCTGGATGGCATGGTGCAGGCCGACGGTTCGCGCTTCAAGGTGCCGCAGATGGGCTGGAACCGCGTGCGCCAGGTCCGCGCGCATCCGCTCTGGGCCGGCATCGAGGATGGCAGCTACTTCTATTTCGTGCACAGCTATTACGCCCTGCCGGAAAACCCGCAGGACACGATCGGCGAGACCGACTACGGCACGCCGTTCTGCTGTGCGGTGGCGCGCGACAATATCGTCGCAACCCAGTTCCATCCCGAGAAAAGCGCGTCTGCGGGCCTGGCCCTGTACAAGAATTTCGTTCACTGGAATCCCTGATTTTTTCCCTCACCTGAACCCACCACGACCATGCTGCTTATTCCTGCCATCGACCTCAAAGACGGTCACTGCGTTCGCCTGAAGCAAGGCGATATGGAACGTGCGACCGTATTCTCCGAAGACCCCGCCGAAATGGCGCTGCACTGGCTGAAACAGGGCGCGCGCCGGCTGCACCTCGTCGACCTGAACGGCGCTTTTGCAGGCAAGCCGAAGAACGAAGCGGCGGTCAAATCGATCCTGCGCGTGGTGCAGGACTTCGCCGACGAGAACGAGGTCGGCGAGATCCCGGTCCAACTGGGCGGCGGCATCCGCGACCTCGATACCATCGAGCGCTACCTCGACGACGGCATCACCTACATCATCATCGGCACCGCGGCAGTCAAGAGCCCCGGCTTCCTGCATGATGCCTGCGGCGCCTTCCCGGGCAACATCATCGTCGGCCTCGACGCCAAGGACGGCAAGGTCGCGACCGACGGCTGGAGCAAGATGTCCGGCCACGAGGTGATCGACCTGGCGAAAAAATTCGAGCAGTACGGCGTCGAATCGATCGTGTACACCGACATCGGCCGCGACGGCATGATGGCCGGGGTGAACATCGAGGCGACCGTCAGGCTGGCGCAGGCGGTGCGCGTGCCGATCATCGCCTCGGGCGGGATGCACACCATCGCCGACGTGGAAGCGCTGTGCGAAGTGCAGGACGAAGGCATCGAAGGCGTGATCCTCGGCCGTTCGATCTACGAAGGCACGCTCGACCTGGCGCAGGCGCAGGAACGCGCCGACCAGCTGTCCGACGAGGTGACCGGATAACATGCTGGCCAAACGCATCATCCCGTGCCTGGACGTGACCGAAGGCCGCGTCGTCAAGGGCGTCAATTTCACCGAGCTGCGCGACGCCGGCGATCCGGTTGAAATCGCCAGCCGCTATGACGACCAGGGCGCGGACGAGATCACCTTCCTCGACATCACCGCATCGTCGGGCGGGCGCGACCTGATCCTGCATATCATCGAGGCGGTGGCGTCGAAGGTGTTCATCCCGCTCACCGTCGGCGGCGGCGTGCGCCGGGTGGAGGATGTGCGGCGCCTGCTCAACGCGGGCGCGGACAAGGTCAGCATGAACACCTCGGCGGTAAGCAACCCGCAACTGGTGTACGAGGCTTCGCAGAAGCACGGCTCGCAGTGCATCGTGGTGGCGATCGACGCCAAGGCCACGGCGCCCGGCAAGTGGGAAGTGTTCACCCATGGCGGCCGCAACGCCACCGGCATGGACGCGGTCGAGTGGGCGCGCAAGCTGGAGCAACTGGGCGCCGGCGAAATCCTCCTGACCAGCATGGACCGCGACGGCACCCGGTCGGGGTTCGACCTTGGCCTGACCCGCGCGGTGTCGGATGCGATCGGCATTCCGGTGATCGCCTCGGGCGGCGTGGGCGGCCTGCAGGACCTGGCCGACGGCGTACTGCAGGGCCGCGCGGACGCGGTGCTGGCCGCCAGTATCTTCCACTACGGCCAGCACACGGTGCAGGAAGCCAAGCGCTTCATGGCCGCGCAAGGCATTCCGGTGCGCCTGGACCGGGCCGCGGACGGTCAGCCATGAGCGGGCCCAACGCCAAGTGGCTCGGCAAGGTACGCTGGGATGAGCATGGCCTTGTCCCGGTGATCGCGCAGGAAGCGGCGACCGGCGACGTGCTGATGTTCGCCTGGATGAACCGCGAGGCGCTCGCGAAGACGGCCGAACTGGGCGAGGCGGTGTACTGGAGCCGCTCGCGCAAGAAGCTGTGGCACAAGGGCGAGGAATCCGGGCACGTGCAGAAGGTGCTGGAAATGCGACTTGACTGCGACGAGGACGTGATCCTCCTGAAGATCGAGCAGGCCGGGGGTATCGCCTGCCACACCGGCCGCCACTCCTGCTTCTTCCAGAAATTCGACGGTGCGCAGTGGACTGCGGCCGACCCCGTGCTGCGCGACCCGCAGCAGATCTATTCGACCCCCAGGACACCAGAATGAGCGACACCCTGAGCCGCCTGGCGGCGATCATCGAATCACGCAAGCTGGAGAACGGCGGCGACGCCGGCACGTCCTATGTCTCGCGCCTGTTCCTGAAGGGCGACGACGCCATCCTCAAGAAGATCGGCGAGGAGGCCACCGAAGCCGTGATGGCGGCCAAGGACGCACGCGTGTCCGGCGACGCATCCAAGGTGCTGTACGAAACCGCCGACCTGTGGTTCCATTCGCTGGTCATGCTGGCGCAGTTCGGACTCACGCCGCAACAGGTGCTCGATGAGCTGGACCGCCGCGCCGGCACCTCGGGCATCGAGGAAAAGGCCGCACGCAAGGACGTGCTGCGCGACGCACAAGAATCCAACAAACACTGATACGGAGCGAACCGTGGACAATTGCCTCTTCTGTAAAATCGCCGCGCGCCAGATTCCGTCGGCCATCGTGTACGAGGACGACGAACTGATGGCGTTCAAGGACATCAACCCGGCCGCCCCGGTGCACCTGCTGGTGATCCCGAAACAGCACGTGGCGACCCTGTCCGACACCGACGCAAGCCACCACGCACTGCTGGGCCGCATGCTGGCGCTGGCGCC
>DASWYE010000238.1:0-2504 GCA_036405115.1 Telluria sp.
TCGCACGCGACGCAGCGGCGCCGGCGGCGGATGGCGTCGCCTTCCTCGGATACGCGGGTATCGAGGACCTGGGTGTCTTCATGCTGACAGAACGGACATTTCATGGGGCTCGTAGAGGGCGCCGCAAGGGCGCCCTCCCTATCGCTTTACGCTTCGTAGACCGGGTACTTGTCGGTCAGCTTCTTGACTTCGGCCTTCACGCGCTCGATGGTCGCCGCGTCATGCGGGTTGTCCAGCACGTCGGCGATCAGGTTGCCGACCATGGTCGCGTCTTCTTCCTTGAAGCCGCGGGTGGTAAAGGCCGGCGAGCCGAGGCGGATGCCGGAGGTGACGAATGGCTTCTGCGGGTCGTTCGGGATGCCGTTCTTGTTGCAGGTCATGTGCGCCTGGCCGAGGATCGCTTCCGCTTCCTTGCCGGTCAGGTTCTTGGCGCGCAGGTCGACCAGCATCACGTGCGATTCGGTGCGGCCCGAGACGATGCGCAGGCCGCGCGCGATCAGCGCTTTTGCCAGCGCGTCGGCGTTCTTCACCACCTGCTTCTGGTAGTCGACGAACGACGGCTCCAGCGCTTCCTTGAACGCCACTGCCTTGCCGGCGATGACGTGCATCAGCGGGCCGCCCTGGATGCCGGGGAAGATGGCGGAGTTGATCGCCTTCTCGTGCTCGGCCTTCATCAGGATGATGCCGCCGCGCGGGCCGCGCAGCGACTTGTGCGTGGTGGAGGTGACGAAGTCCGCGTGCGGCACCGGGTTCGGGTACACGCCGGCGGCGATCAGGCCGGCGTAGTGCGCCATGTCGACCATGAAGTACGCGCCGACGTCCTTGGCGACTTTCGCGAAGCGCGCCCAGTCGATCTTCAGCGAGAACGCCGATGCGCCCGCGATGATCATCTTCGGCTTCTTCTCGTGCGCCAGGCGCTCCATCTGCTCGTAGTCGATGTCTTCCTGCTCGGTCAGGCCGTAGGAGACCACGTTGAACCACTTGCCCGACATGTTCAGCGCCATGCCGTGGGTCAGGTGGCCGCCTTCGGCCAGCGACATGCCCATGATGGTGTCGCCCGGTTTGAGCATGGCGAAGAACACGCCCTGGTTGGCCTGCGAGCCGGAGTTCGGCTGCACGTTGGCCGCTTCCGCGCCGAACAGCTTCTTCACGCGGTCGATCGCGAGCTGCTCGGCGATGTCGACGAATTCGCAGCCGCCGTAGTAGCGCTTGCCCGGATAGCCTTCAGCGTACTTGTTGGTCAGCTGCGAGCCCTGCGCCTGCATCACGGCCGGCGAGGTGTAGTTTTCGGAGGCGATCAGTTCGATGTGGTCCTGCTGGCGAACGTTTTCCTTCTGGATGGCGTCCCACAGTTCCGGGTCGATGTTGGCGAGCGTATGGTCTTTGGCAAACATGAAAACTCCAATCGATAAGTGCTAAGGCACGGGCATGTCGAAGAATACAGCCGGGGAGCCGCCGCAAAGTGGTGGCCGCCCCGACGCTTTCCATCGTTTTGGCTGCCCAGGCGAACGGCATTGGACATCTCACGTTCCCCGGTGGGTTCCCACCTTGTTGCCGCGCACAGCTCGGGCGCCGCATTTCGCCAGTCACGTGAGACGGAAAATGGAGCCAAGATTGTAAGTTAAGTCAGCACGGGCAGCAAGAAAGCCCCTACCTGTATGCGGGGCCATATCATACAATCTGCAGTTAACACATTCGCCAGGACCTATCATGATCGTCTTGATCACCGGTGCAACCGCCGGCTTCGGCGCCGAAATGGCGCGAACTTTCGTTAAAAGCGGCCATCAGGCCATCATTACCGGCCGCCGCACCGAACGCCTGAAGGCGCTGGCCGACGAACTCGGCGAAAACTGCCTGCCGGTGGCGATGGACATGACCAGCCGCGCCTCGATCGAAGATGCACTGGCGGAGATGCCGCAGTCCTGGCGCCAGGTGGAGGTGCTGATCAATAACGCCGGCCTGGCGCTGGGCACCGCCCCGGCGCAGGAAGCCGAGCTGGAAGACTGGGAGACCATGATCGCCACCAACTGCACCGGCCTGGTGACGATCACCCGCGCACTGCTGCCGTCGATGGTGGCGCGCGGCTCCGGACTGGTGATCAACCTGGGCTCGATCGCCGGCCACTACCCCTACCCGGGCGGCAATGTGTACGGCGCGACCAAGGCCTTCGTCGAGCAGTTCACGCTCAACCTGCGCGCGGACCTGGCCGGCACGGGCGTACGCGCCACCAACCTGGCGCCGGGACTGTGCGGCGGGACCGAATTTTCGAATGTGCGCTTCAAGGGCGACGATGCGGCCGCGGCCAAGGTGTACGAAGGCACGCAGCCGCTCACGGCGCAGGATATTGCGGAGACGGCGCTGTGGATCGCCCGCTTGCCAGCGCACATCAATATCAACAGCATCGAAATGATGCCCGTGTGCCAGGGCTTCGCGCCTTTCAGCATCAAGCGCACCTGACGTGCGGGGGACTGTCCCCAAAGGGGACCGTCCCCGGATCTTTACGC
>DASWYE010000239.1:0-9268 GCA_036405115.1 Telluria sp.
CCGATCAGGGCCGGGCTGACCTCCAGGTCGCTGGCCAGCACTGCCTCGATGTCGCGCCCGTCCTTGCGCGCACTGCGCTGGGCCTGTTCGAACTCGGACGGCGAGATGACCGCGTCCGCGACCAGCGAGTCGTACTTGGTGCGCACGAGTTGCGACGGCTGGAGGCGCTGGCTGAACGCGACCGACAGCGTCTCGCACAGCTCCTTCACGCCTTCCACACAGACCTGGGAGAACGGGCCGCCGCCGCGATTATTGATGAACTGGACCACGCCCAGCAGCTCGCCGCTTTGTACTGCCTCGAGCGGCGCCACCAGCATCTCGCGGGTGCGGTAGCCGGTGCGCTGGTCGACGCCGCGCTGGAACGACAGCTCCGGCGACAGCCGTTTCAGCTCGGCTTCGTCGTACACGTCGGTGACATTGATCGTGCGGCGCGTCTGCGCCACCCAGCCTGCGATCGAGGAGGGGCTGATTGACAGCCTGAGGTCGCGGAACGAGGTCAGGCCCGTCTTGACCTTGGAGACGATGTGGTCCTTCTCCGGCGTGACCGCATACAGGGTGAAGCGGTCGCAGTTGAACAGATCGCAGAAGTCCATGCCCAGGTCGAGCATGATCTCGTCCAGGTTGCGGGTGGCATGGATCCTGGTGGTCACTGCCTGCAGCTTGCGGAAGAACGCCAGGCGCAGGTTGGTCTCGCTCTGCTGGCTTGCGGGGAGGGCGTTGGCGCTCATAGTTGGACTTCCAGGCCTTCGTAGGCCAGCTTGACTTGCAGGCCTGCGGGCAGGCCGGGGTGGCGCGCGAGCGCCTGTGCAAACGCAGCTTCCAGCTCGTCGTCGCTGCGCGTGGGTTCATGGTGGGTGCAGTAGAGCGCTTTGGCGCCGACCCGGGCCGCGGTTTCCAGCGCCGCGTCGAAAGTGCCGTGGCCCCAGCCCCGCTTGGCCGGATATTCCTCGCGCGTGTACGAGCAGTCCATCACCAGCGCGTCCACGCCCTGCATGCAGCGGTCGATGGCTTCCGTGCGCTGCGCGATATGCTGCGCACAAGCGGCGTGGCGCGGGTCATCCTGCGGATACTGGTTGTAGAAGGCTTCGTGGTCGCCGGTGAAGAACATCGATTTGCCGTTGCAGCTGATGCGGTAGCCCAGATTGGTCACCGGATGGTTCATCACCACATTGCACACCTGCGCGTCGCCCACCTGCACGGTTTCGTCGAAGGCGAGGGTGCGGTACTCGATGATCGCGTCCATCTGCGCTTCGCTGACCGGGAAATAGCTGTTCTGGAGCTGCACGCCCATCACGTGTTCGATGCCGTGGCCGGTGACCGGATCGGTGGCGCCGTACAGGCGCACCCGGCTGCCTTTGACGAACAGCGGAGAAAAGAAGGGCAGGCCGTGGATATGGTCCCAGTGGCTGTGCGTGATGAAGATGTTGGCCTGGACCGGGCGGCCGCGCGCGATCAGGTCCTGGGCCAGCGCGAAGATTCCGGTGCCTCCATCGAGGATGATCACGGTGCCGTCGTCGGTGCCCACTTCGATGCAGGTAGTGTTGCCGCCATAGCGCACCGTGCGCGGACCGGGCGACGGAATCGAACCGCGCACCCCCCAAAACCGGAATTTCATTCAGCGACTCCCATCGGACAGACTTTTTTACTGATTATTTACGCGATGATATATGTTTTTCATGGGAAATGGCTCTAACTTTTCCCTGTGTACAGCCAGCGAACGTGGCGCTACACTTGTAAATTAATGACAAGAAACAACACGCCGGCGATGCCAGACCTGGATTCCGCCCAGGTCGCCCAGCGGCTGCACCAGCTCACCGAGCTCAGTGTGGCGCTCGGCGACGCGCCCGAGATCGGCACGCTGCTGGAGCGGATCCTGCATGCGGCCAGGACGCTCACCGGCGCCGATGGCGGCACGCTGTACCGTCCCGGTGCGCAGCGGCGCACGCTCGAATTCCATATCTCGGTGAACCAGTCGCTCGGGCTGCGCCAGGGCGGGACCGCGGGAGCCAGGGTCGACATACCGCCGATCGCGCTGTTCGACGGGCACGGCGCGCACAACGTCTCGTCGGTGGCGGCCTACGCGGCCAACCGGCGCGTATCGGTAAATATTGAGGACGTGTACCGCGCCGAGGGCTTCAATTTCTCGGGCATGCGCCGCTTTGACGAGCAGTTCGGCTACCGCACCCGGTCGGTGCTGACGGTGCCGATGACCGACCACGAGGGCGAGCTGGTGGGAGTGCTGCAGCTGGTCAACGCCATCGACAAGGACAGTGGCGCGATCTGCGCTTTCTCCGCCACCGACCAGCGCTTCATCGAAGCGCTCGCGGCGCAGGCGGCGGTGGCGATCACCAACAACCAGCTGGTCGCCCAGCTCGAGAACCTGCTGGAAGGCCTGGTCAACCTGGTCAATGCCGGCATCGACGAGAAGTCGCCGTACACCGGCCGCCACTGCCAGTTCGTGCCCGAGCTGACCATGATGCTGGCCGAAGCCGTGCACGAGGCCACGGAAGGACCCCTGGCGGACTTCCGCATGACCGATGCCGACCGCAAGGAGCTGTGGCTGGCCGGCCTGCTGCACGACTGCGGCAAGATCACCACGCCGGTGCACGTAGTGGACAAGGCCAGCAAGCTGCAGACGCTGTACGACCGCATCGGCCTGGTCGATACCCGTTTCGAGGTCCTGCTGCGCGACGCCGAGCTGCGCGCGCTGCGCGCCAAGGCGGCCGGCGCCGATGCGGCCGCGGTGGATGCCGCATACGACAGCCTGTGCGCCCGGCTGCGCGACGACCGCGAGTTCCTGCGGACCGCGAATGCGGGCTCCGAATCGATGTCGCAGGCCGACCAGGAACGCGTGCGCAGCATCGCGAAGTACCGCTGGACCGGCCCGGATGGCGTCGAGCGCGATTTCCTCGACGCGGACGAGGTGCTCAACCTGACCATCCGCTTCGGCACGCTGAACGACGCCGAGCGCCGGATCATCAACAACCACATCTCGATGACGGTGAAGATGCTCGAATCGCTGCCGTGGCCGAAGCACCTGCGCAACGTGCCCGAGTATGCGGGCGGCCACCACGAGCGCATGGATGGCAAGGGCTATCCGCGCGGCCTGACCGGCGAGCAGATGTCGGTGCAGGCGCGCCTGATGGCCATTGCCGACATCTTCGAGGCGCTGACCGCGCGCGACCGTCCCTACAAGAAGGGCAAGACCCTGTCCGAGTCGATGCGCATCCTCGGCAATTTCTCCCTGAACGGCCACATCGACCCGGCGCTGTTCGACGTGTTCGTGCGCAGCAAGGTGTACCTGCAGTACGCGCACAAGCACATGGATCCGTCCCAGGTGGACGCGGTGGACGAGGCGGCGATCCCGGGTTACGTGCCATGAGGCGCCTGCTGGCGAAACACGGCGTACGCTGGCTGCTCGGCATGCTGCTGACGCTGGTGGCGGTGCTGCAGGTGTCGGGCGACCTGCGCTTCGATCCGATCGACCGCATGGACACCTTCTTTGCCGACCTGCGCCTGCGCATGGCCGAGCCGGAGCTGGACGAACGCATCGTGATCGTGGACATCGACGAGCGCAGCATCGCCGAGATCGGCCACTTCCCGTGGAACCGCAAGGTGGTCGCCCAACTGGTCACGCGCCTGGCCAGCGACTACGAAGTCGCGGCGGCCGGCTTCGACATCGTGTTCGCCGAGGCCGACGACAGCTCGGGCTACGACGTGCTGGCCGATCTGGCGCGCAAGGACCTGCGCGACGTGGCCGGCTTTGGCGAGAAGGTGGCGTCGCTGCGCGACGCGCTCGACTACGACGGGCTGATGGCGCGTGCGATGGAAGGGCAGAACGTGGTGCTTGGCTACACCATCTCCGACCAGCGCAAGGGCGCGCTGCCGCAACCGGCGTTCACCCGGGAAGACCTGAACGGGCGCGTGGTGCACGCGGTGGAAGCGAAGGGTTTCATCGCCAACCTGCCGCGCCTGCAGGACGCGGCGCGCGGCGCCGGCATCTTCACGGCGGTGCCGGACGCGGACGGCATATTGCGCCGCTCGCCGCTGCTGATGAAGGTCGGCGACGGGTACTACCCGGCGCTGTCGCTTGCCACCGTGGCCGCGGCGCTGGACGCGCGCGCGATCGCGCCGAGCTTCGACACCGCGGCCGATGAGCTGAGCGACAGCGAGCGCGCCCACGGCGGCCTCGATTCTCTGCTGATGTTCACCGCGGTGCAGCGCGCGCCGATCCGCATCCCGGTGGGCGAGAAGCTGATGACCATGATCGAGTTCCGCGGGACCGGCGGCCCGTCGGGAGGCGCGTTCCTCTATGTATCGGCGGCCGACGTCCTGGCCGGCAAGGTGCCGAAGGAAACGCTGGCCGGCGCCATCGTCCTGGTCGGCACCACCGCGCCCGGCCTGCAGGACCTGCGCGCCACCCCGGTCGACTCGCAGTACCCGGGGGTGGAGGTGCACGCCAACCTGATCAAGTCCATCCTCGACGGCGACTTCAAGCAGCGCCCGGATTTCGCGGACGGCATCGAAGTCCTGCAGGTGGCGCTGGTGGGCACGGTGCTGGCGCTGGCCCTGGCCGTGCTGGCGCCGCTGTATTCGATGCTGCTGGCGCTGGCGGTATCGGCCGGTGTGGCCGGCTTCAATTACTGGGCCTATGCATCGGCCGGCTGGACGCTGTCGATGGCGATGCCGCTGGTGCTGGCGGGGTCGCTGTTCGTGTTCAACCTTGGCTGGGGCTACCTGTTCGAGTTCCGCAAGAGTCGCGCGCTGGTGTCGCGCTTCGGCGAGTACGTGGCGCCCGAGCTGGTGGCGGAGATGGCGGAAGACCCGGAAAAGTACAGCATGGAAGGAGAGAGCCGCGAGCTGACGGTGATGTTCGTCGACGTGCGCGGCTTCACCACCATCTCGGAGGGGCTGAGCCCGAAGCAGCTGCGCGAGTACATCAACCTGTACCTGACCGCGATGTCGGAGGATATCCGCGGCGCCTGGCGCGGCACGCTCGACAAATACATCGGCGACGCGGTGATGGCGTTCTGGGGCGCGCCGGTCGCGTTCCCCGACCACGCCAGCCGTGGCGTCGCCACCGCGCTGCTGATGCAGCAGTCGGCGGAACGCCTGAACCAGGACTTCCTGCGGCGCGGCTGGCCCGGGCTGAAGATCGGCATCGGCGTCAACAGCGGCATGATGCACGTCGGCGACATGGGCTCGGCGATCCGCAAGGCCTATACCGTGATGGGCGACGCGGTCAACCTCGGCTCGCGCCTGGAAGGGATCACCAAGGTATACGGCGTGGGCATTTGCGTGGGCGAGGCGACCCGCGCGGCGGCGCCGGAGTTCGCGTACCGCGAGCTGGACCTGGTGCGGGTGAAGGGCAAGAACGAGCCGGTCGCCATCTACGAGCCGGTCGGACGCGCGTCCGAACTGGCGCCGGAAGTGGTCGCCGCGGTCGATGCGTGGAATGCCGCGCTCGCGCTGGTGCGCGTCCGGCGCTGGGATGAGGCGCAGGCTGCGATCGGGCGCCTGGCCGCTGCCGACCCGGCATGCGGGCTGTACCAGCTCTACCTGGCGCGGATCGACGCCTGGCGGGCCGAGCCGCCAGGCGCGGACTGGGACGGCGTCACCAACTTCGAAACAAAGTAACACTTCTGTTTCCCCAGTGAAATTGTGTCTAACAGACGCAACAAGATTCTCACAATTGCAGGTGAGAATGCACCGAATGGTATTGAAATACATTTGCAGACATTTCTGTTCGGGAAATACATTTACACTTCGCGCTTCATAGTTGCGATTCCGGCGACCGCCGGGGTCCGCCAACAACAATAAATCACACAGGTCCAAGAGAATGAGACTTCGCTATGCACGCCTGCTCGCAGGCTCCGTGCTCGCACTGGCCGTGTCCTTTGCATGGGGACAGGACCAGGCGGCGGCCGGGGAAACCGTTCGCTTCACGATCCAGCGTTTCGACGTGAGCGGCAACACGCTGCTGCGGCAGGAAGAGGTGGACGCCGCGGTTGCGCCGTACACCGGCGCCGACCGCGATTTCGGCGACGTGCAGCGCGCGCTGGAGGCCCTCGAGGCGCTCTACCATGCGCGCGGCTACAACGTGGTCACGGTCGGGCTGCCGGAGCAGGAGCTCGATGCCGGCGTGGTCCGCCTGAACGTCGCGGAGACCAGGATCGGCCGCGTCACCGTCACCGGCAACACCGTGTTCGACGAAGCCAACATCCGGCGCAGCCTGCCGGCCCTGGTGGAAGGCAGCACGCCGAACATTGGCAGGATCTCGACCCAGCTCAAGCTCGCCAACGAGAACCCGGCAAAAAAGGTCACGCTCAAGCTGCGCGGCGGCGAGAACGAGGACGAGGTGGACGCCGACCTGTCCGTGGCCGACCAGCGCGCCTGGAAGGCCATGCTCAACCTGGACAACACCGGCACCAGCGCAACCGGCAGGACCCACGTCTCCGCATCGCTGCAGCATGCCAACCTGTTCGGCCGCGACCATGTGGGCAGCATCCAGTACACCACCACCGCCGAGCAGCCCGACCAGGTGGCCGTGTACGGCGTGGGCTACCACATCCCGCTGTATGCGCTGGGCGATTCGGTCGACCTGTATGCGAACTATTCCGACGTGGACTCGGGCGTGGTCACCGCCGGCATCTTCGACCTGGCCGTCAGCGGCCGCGGCACCGTGGTCGGCGGCCGCTATAACCAGGTCCTTGCCAAGCGCGGCGACTACGAGCACCGCCTGACCTACGGATTCGATTACAAGGCCTTCAAGAACAGCGTCCTTCTGTCCAACACCAACTTCGGCAACGACGTCACGGTGCATCCGCTCTCGATCGGCTACATGGGCATGCTGCCCGGCCCTGAGGGCGAATTCGCCTTCTCGGCGGCATATGCGCACAACATCCCGGGCGGCGAGCGTGGCGGCGACAGGGCGTTCCGCGCCGCACGCGCGGGCGCCGATCCATCGTTCGACGTGCTGCGCCTGTCCGCTTCGGCCACGCGCGCGCTGTCCGGCCGCATGCTCGGCTGGCAGGCACGTGTCGTTGCGAATGCACAGCTAAGCCCCGACGCACTGGTGCCCGGCGAGCAGTTCGGCGCGGGCGGCTCGGCGTCGGTACGCGGCTTCGCCGAGCGTGAAGTATCGAGCGATTCGGGCGTCAGCGCCAACCTCGAGCTGTACAGCCCGAACTGGTGCGCCAGCAGCTTGTGGCAATGCCGCGGCCTGGGCTTCATCGACGCGGCCCATGCCAAACGGAACGATGCGCTGCCGGGTGAGCTGCGCAGCACCACCATTGCGAGCGCCGGTCTCGGCGTGCGCATCGCCTACGGCGCCTCCATGACTTTCCAGCTCGACTGGGGCCACGTGGTCGACGAGGGCGAATTGTCCGTCAACGACAAGAACCGTGTTCATGTCCGCATGGGCTTTGCCTACTGAGGATCGGGAATATCATGAAGAGACTTCTACCTGTACTTCTTGCGACCGCGTTTTCGGCGGCGGTCGCGGCGCCCACCGCACCTGTCGTGGTGAACGGGACCGCCACCTTCAACCAGCAAGGCAATGTATTCACCATCACGAATACGCCGAACACGATCATCAACTGGCAGAGCTTCTCGGTCGCGCCGGGCGAGGTGACGCGCTTCGTGCAGCAAAGCGCGAACAGCGCGGTGCTGAACCGCATCCTCGGCCAGGACCCGAGCCAGATCCTGGGCGCGCTGCAGTCGAACGGCCAGGTATTCCTGATTAATCCGAATGGCGTCATGTTCGGCCAGGGCGCGCGCATCGACGTCGCAGGACTCACGGCCTCCACGCTGAACATGACGGACGCCGACTTCCTCGCCGGCCGCAACAAGTTCAGCGCCGGCCCGGTAGCGGGCAACGTGAGCAATCATGGCGCCATCACGACGCCGGCTGGCGGCCACGTTTTCCTGGTCGCGCCGGATGTCGGGAACACCGGCATCATCACCTCGCCGAAGGGCGACGTGGTGCTGGCAGCCGGCCATCAGGTACAACTGGTGGATTCGCGCGATCCGGACGTTCACGTGGTGGTGTCCGCGCCTGAAAACAAGGCGGTCAACCTCGGCCAGGTCATTTCGCACGGGGGCCGCATTGGCATCTACGGCGGGCTGGTAAACCAGCGCGGCGTGGTCAACGCGAACAGCGCGGTGGTCGGCGAGAACGGCAAGATTGTGCTCAAGGCCAGCGGTGACACGCTGCTGGAGGCAGGCAGCACGACCACCGCGACCGGCGCCGGCAACGGCGGCTCCGTGCATGTGCTGGGCAAGCGCGTCGGCATGACCGGCAATGCTTCGATCGACGTTAGCGGCGCGACCGGCGGCGGCACTGTCCTGATGGGCGGCGACTACCGTGGCGGCAATCCGCTGTACGCGAGCGCGCAGCAGACCGTGATGGGCAAGGACGCCAGCATCAGGGCCGACGCCGGCGCTTCCGGCAAGGGCGGCAAGGTGATCCTGTGGGCGCTTGGCGCCACGCGCGCCTTTGGCGCCATCTCGGCCCGTGGCGGCGCTTTCGCCGGCGATGGCGGTTTCATCGAAACCTCGGCCGATTACCTTGACGTGAACGGCTTGCGCATCGATACCGGCGCCGTGAACGGCCACAACGGCCTGTGGCTGCTCGACCCGATGAATATCACGGTCGGCTTGCCGAGCTGCCTGACCGTATGCGTAGATATCGGCCCGGAAGATGCGGCGGTGTTCGACCGGGTGCCCGATGTGAGTGGCCTGATTTCGGTGGAAACCTTGCTGGGGGTGGTGGGCGACATCCGTCTCGAAGCCAAGAATCATATCCGCTTTAACGATGCTCTCGATGTGGGCAGCCGCAACCTCACCGCGCTGGCCGGCGGCAGCATCGATGTGGATGCGCCGCTGAGCACGGAGGGCGGCAACATCGTCCTGCACGCGAACAACAGCGATTTTGGTGCGACCGGCAACGGTGCGGTCAATGTCAACCAGGCGATCTATTCCAACGGCGGCAACGTGACGCTGGAGGGCGCAAGCGTGAACGTGGGCGCGGGGATCGACAGCCTGGGTGGCGATATCGCCCTGAAAGCCGACCCGTTGCGCGAGGGCGCAGTCACGATCAATGGCCCGGTGCGTTCGGGTGGAGGCCACATCGAGCTGTCAGGCCCGCAGCTGGCCATCGGCGCCATGAACCCGTCATCGGTCATGGCGGTCGACAGTGCCGGCGGCAGTATCGACCTGATCGCAGACTCGCTCAGCATCAGCGGCGCGGTGATGGCTGGACCGGCCG
>DASWYE010000240.1:0-6393 GCA_036405115.1 Telluria sp.
GGCGCCGGGCGCAGGCGCTCATGGCGGCGCTCGGGCGGCACGCCCGGCTGCGCCCCATGCGGGCGATAGCGTCCACTCAGGCGGTCGGCCTGGCCGGCCGGGACCGGGCCCGGCTGGGCGTGCATGGGGTCGCCCAGCGCCCTGCTGGCGTCCGCCCCGCACTGGCCGGCGGCGATTTCGTCCAGCAAGGCCAGCTCCGCGGCCGTGCGCGGGTGGTCGGGACCGTAGCGCGACTGGCGCTCATTGACCACTTCCTGTTGCAGCTTGGCCGCATGCGCCAGTTCGCCAAGCTGCATCAGCAGCCGGGCCAGCCGGCGCATGGCGGCCAGGGTGTCCTCGTGGGCCCGGCCGAACAGGCGCTGGCGGCCTTCCAGCACGCTCTCGTACATCATGCGCGCGCGGCCGAGTTCGTGGTTGCGGGCCAGCGTCTCCGCCTCCGCCGCCTGCGCATTGAGGGTGAGCTCGTGGCGCGGCCCGTACAGCCGGGTACAGGTGTGGTGGACATGGCGGTGGCACTCGAAAGCGGCGTCGAAATCCTCCTGCGAGGCCAGGGTGGCGGCCAGCCCCAGCCAGGCCTCGAGCGTGTCAGGATGCCCTTCCCCGTGCTCTTCGGTGCACAGGTCGCGCAGCAACTCGTACTGGGTGCGCGCGGCCTCGAAATCGCCGGCCACGTGCAGCAGGGCGGCCAGTCCGGCGCGCCCGGCCAGCGCATCGGCATGCAGCGGCCCGAAATTGGTCTCGAGCGTATCGAGGCTGTCGCGGAAGCACTGTTGCGCCTCGCGCAGCGCGCCGCGGGTGGCGTGCAGCCGGCCCAGCAGCATCAGATCCGTGCCGATGTGGCCGATGCGCGCCAGCGCGCGCGCCTGCTTGAGCGAGCGCAGCAGCGCGACTTCCTGGGCCGACTGCCACGGCCCGTAGCCGTGCTCGGCCCAGCCGAGCAGCGCCTCGTAGCTGCGCGACAGCGACAGCCGGTCGCCGCCGGGTTCGGCACAGGCGGCGATCGGCGCACCGGGCGGCAGGTAGTTGTGCTGCAACTGGACCTCGTTGAAGTAGCTGTCCAGCGACAGCTCGCGCATGCCATAGCAGTTGCGCAGCAGCTGCTCGAGCGCGCCCTGGTAGCCGCCGGTGCCGCGCGCCGCGTCGCCGAAGCGCCAGGCAGTGCGGCGGCGGCTGTCGACCGGGTCGACCGCACACGGCAAGGGATAGACGGTCCAGCGCCCGCAGCTGGAATCGTCGCTGCGGCGGAAATCGCAGGCCCGTTCGACCACCCCGGACAGGCCATCCAGGCTGCGCGGGTCGGCCGAGAACAGGCCGACCAGCTTGCCGGGCAGCAGCGCGGTGCAGACGCTGACCTCGGCCGCGCGGCCACTGCGCGTATCGACCAGTACATGGGCGAAATAGCGGCTCAGTTCAGCGGCGAACTCGCGGTACAGCGAGGGACAGGCCAGCGACAGGGCTTCCCAGTCGATGCCGGCGGCGCGCTCGCCGAAATCGGCGTCCATGCGGCCCGCGCTCATCAGGTAGAGCTGGCGCGCGTGGTCGACCCGGGTCACGTAATCCTGCCATCGGACCACGCCCAGCAGCTTGCGGGCCAGCGCGCGCTCTTCCTCCTCGTCGTGCGGCCTGCCGAGCTTGGCGAGCGCATCGGTACAGGTGGCGAAAAATTCGAGCAGGCCGGGGTGACTGCTGTCGCTGCCGAAATAGTGGTGCAGGCCGGGGGCGCCGGTATCCCAGTCCACCATCAGCACCGGCGCACAGGCGTTGTCGCGCCCGGCCAGCAGCACCGCAACATTGGCCAGCGCGGCCGAGCGCATCGGCCCGCCCTCGTATGCATAAAACGTCATCACCTCGCCTGGCTCGGATAGGGGCTGAAGCGAAATCCGGTCAAGTTCCATAGAGCTCCTCTTTTATATTTTTGGAAAATGCGAATCGGGTACATCGTCGCGCCAAAGTGGTGTGACTGCCGGAAGTGCGAATTGGTTGCAGTCGAATTCGGGCGGTACCACGATTTTTTTCTGCACATGGGCCAGCCAGCCGATGCGGTTGGCCAGCGCCTCGATGTGCGGAGCATAGTCAGGATGCGATTTGAGGTCCCCCGTTGCCAGGGTGTAAGCCGAGAAATCCAGGTAGAAGGCCTGCATCACCTGTGGCGGCAGTGGCAGGCCCGGCGTGCAGCGCAGCACCACCGGCAGCACCAGCCGGCACGGGATGTCGCCCCACTGCCTGCGCAAGCGTTCGACTTCGAGCATAGCGGCGAACTCGCGGCGCGTATTGAGATGTTTCTCATACTTGTGCGTATAGATCAGCACCATGCAGGCGCTGTTCCATTGTGCATGGGCGATACGGCGGCTGATGTCATCGCCTCCGCGCAACTGGTCGGTATCGACGAACAGCTCGGTCTCGTCGTCGAAATGGGGTTCGAGGTAGGCGCGCAGCGATTCCGCGAAATCGTGATTGAACTGGCTCATCAAGGCCTGCGAGCCGTGTGCGTAGCTGAGGAAACAGCCGTATCGGAAGTTCATCATGCCCTCCTTCAGGCAGAGAAGCTATGACCGACTCTAGGCGCGCAGGTTCCTGCTGAGTTTGCGCGCCCTTAAACGTGCGCGGCCGATCCCCTCCCGTTGTGTAACCGGATGTTGCCGCCCCCTTTGGGGTCACGCCCCTTTGGGGTCACGCCCCTTTGGGGTCAGGCCACGCGCGCCGCCGGCGGTGCCAGGTCTCTCCTCTGCGGACCTGACCTGACCCCAAGGTTGAGGCGGCGCAGTCAGCGTGCGGAAAAATGGCGGCGAAAGTCGCGGCACGCGCGACCGGTTCTATCGTGCGCGGCAAAAGTAGCGCGCCATGCAACCGGGGTCACGCACCGTGTGGTAAGCGGCGGGGACAGGTCTCCACTCTGTGGACGTGACCTGACCCCAAGGTTGATGCAGATCAGGCGGGAGGCTTGAAGAAGGCGATGACGTCGGCCTGGTCGCGGGTGCGCTTGAAGGGCGGCAGGCTCTGCCAGATGCGGCGGCCGTAGGGCTTGCTGATGATGCGGCCGTCGCAGATCATCAGGACGCCACGGTCCTTTTCGTCGCGGATCAGGCGGCCGGCGCCCTGCTTGAGGTTGATGATGGCCTCGGGCAGCTGGTGGTGCATGAAGCCGTTCATGCCCTTCTTTTCCATGACGTCGATGCGGGCGGCCAGCACGGGGTCGTCCGGCGGGGCGAACGGGAGCTTGTCGATAATGACCAGCGACAGCGCTTCGCCGCGCACGTCGACGCCTTCCCAGAAGCTCTGGCTGCCGATCAGGACGCCATTGCCGGCATTGCGGAACGAGTCGAGCAGTTCGGTGCGGCCGCGCTCGCCCTGCACGAACAGGGGGAAGTCCAGGCCGCGCTCGGCAAATTCGGTGCGCAGGCGTTCGGCGGCGTGCTTGACGGCGCGGATCGTGGTGCACAGCAGGAAGGTGCGCCCGCCCGCCGCTTCGATCACCGGCAGCGCGCAGTCGAGCACGGCGTCGGTGTAGCCGAAGGAGTTGGCGTCCGGCAGGCCGGTGGGCACGTACAGCAGGCCCTGCTCTTCGTAATTGAACGGGCTCGGCCAGGTCACGGCGCGCTCGTTCTCCAGCCCCATCTGATTGGTGAAGTGCTTGAAGTCGTTCTTCACCGCCAGCGTGGCGGAGGCGAAGATCCAGCTGCGCGGCGTACCTTCGCGCTGGCTGGAAAAGATCGGGGCGATCGAGAGCGGGGTCTTGTGCAGTTGCACGGATGAGGCGAACGCCTCGACCCACAGCACGGCTTCGTCGCCTTCGACCAGCTTGCCCTTGCCGTCCGGCTTCCAGCCCGCCAGCCCATCGGCCAGTTCGATCGCGCGCACGCGGCATTGCTCGATGGTCTCGGCGCGCTCGGCGTTCGCTTCCAGCGTGGCGATCATGCCGTCAAGTTCCTGCTTGAGCTTGTCCAGCGCGGGGAAGAATTCGGACGATTGCGGGATCTGCGCCAGCGACATGCGCACCGAGTCCTGCGGGAAGGTCAGGCGCAGATCGCGCGCGGCCTTTTCGACCACGGTGACGACCTTGGCCCAGTCCGGGCCGCCGCGCGCGTGCGCCAGGCCTTCGGCCAGTACGTCGCGGCACAGTTCCAGCACCTGCGAGGTGCTGACGGTCTGGCCGAAGAACAGGGTGGCGGTGTCGGGCAGCTGGTGCGCCTCGTCGAAGATGATGGTGTTCGCCGACGGCAGCAGCTCGGCCACGCCGGTGTCCTTGAGCGCGACGTCGGCGAAGAACAGGTGGTGGTTGACCACCACCACGTCGGCCTGCTGCGCTTCGCGGCGCGCCTTCATCACGAAACAGTCCTGGTAGTACTGGCACTCCTGCCCCATGCAGCTGTCGCGCGTGCTGGTGACCAGGTTCCAGATGGTCGCGTTCTCGGGCACCTTGGCCAGTTCGGCCTTGTCGCCCGAGCTGGTCATCTTGATGAAGCGCTGGATCTCGCGCAGGTGGCCGACGTCGTCGCGCGAGGTCATGCGGCCGTTGTTCAGCGTGCGCTCGAGGTGGTAGTGGCAGACGTAGTTGGAGCGGCCCTTGAGCAGCGCGACCGAAACCGGCGCCTTGAGCGCGGCGCGCACGGTCGGGATGTCGCGCAGGAACAGCTGGTCCTGCAGGTTCTTGGTGCCGGTCGAGACGATGGTCTTGCCGCCCCAGAGCAGCGCCGGGACCAGGTAGGCGAAGGTCTTGCCGGTGCCGGTGCCCGCTTCGGCGATCAGGGTCTGCTGCTCGGCGATGGCGTGGGCGATGGCTTTCGCCATCTGGGTCTGGGAAGCGCGCGGGGAGTAGTCGCCGACGCTGGGCGCGAGCAGGCCGCCGGCGGAGAACAGGCGGTCGATCTCGTCGTCGTATTTTCCCGGGGGATCTTGAGGCAGGGTGTCGGTCAAAGTCTTGTTTCTCAGGCCGGCACGTCCGGCACCAGTTGCATCTTGAGCAGCGAAATGTGGTCCTTGAGCTGCAGTTTACGCTTTTTCAGGCGGCGCAGCTGGAGCTGGTCGGTGTGGCCTTCCTGCGTCAGGCGGTCGATGACTTCGTCCAGGTCGCGGTGCTCCACGTCCAGTTCGATCAGGCGGCGCTGGATGTCTTCCACATTCGTCATGTTTTTGCTCTCGTGCGACACGTTATGCGGTCAAAATAGTAACTGCTTGCAACAATATGTACATCCAGTGCATAGTTTAATCTACGATGACGTTGCCGCCAATCAAATTGGCCGACGGGAACCCAGGTTTATGAGTCCATACATGATTGAAGCAGGCACCGCCCAACATATCGGCAACCGTCCGCAGCAAAACGACCGCACCGCCGTGTTCTCGAGCACCAGCGCGCCCGACTACGTGCTGGCCGTGCTCGCCGACGGCGTGGCCGGCGGTTCGGCCGCCTCGGAGCAGGTCCTGCATACGGCCAAGCTGGTGTTCGACCACTTCCGGCCGGGCGACCACCCTACCATCGAGCAGCTGGCCGATGTGCTGCGCGAGATCGTGCACGAGACCCACCTGGTGATCAAGATGAACGCGGTGGCCAGCGAGACCGAGCAGCTGTCCACCTTCGTCGGCCTGATCCTGTCGCCGCACGGCGAGGCGGTCTGGGCGCACGTGGGCGATTCGCGCCTGTACCGCTTCGAGAAAAGCGCCTGCGTGGCGCGCACCAACGACGCGTGCTACGTCGAATACCTGGCCGCCACCGAGAAGCTGCCGCTGGAAGCGGCGCGCAACCACCGGCACTCGAAGATGCTGCTGAATTTGCTGGGCAACAGCCGTAAGGAACCGTATGTGACCATCGGCAGCGTGGACCAGGTGGCGCCGAACCACTCCTTCCTGCTCTGCACGGATGGCTTGTGGTGCTTCTTCACCGATTCCGAGCTGGGGGCCGCGGTGTACAAGCACGCGCCGCGGCAGGCGTCCGAGATGCTGATCGAGAAGGCGCAGGAGCGCGCGCAGGGCAAGGGCGACAATTGCACCATGGCGATCGTCAAGCTGGCCAAGCCGCCCAAGCCCACGCCGCCGACCTACACCGTCGAAAAGATGCGCCGCGCGGTCTAAGGGGACTGTCCCTGAAAGGGACTGTCCCCGGCTCTTTTGCACGCCCTCCCCCCGCCATTCCCGCGAACGCGGGAACCCCTGCTGAGTGTTTTGCCGCGATCATGCATCCGCTGAGGGACTCTCGGCAGGGGTCCCCGCGTGTGCGGGGATGACGGGGTCGGGTTATTTTGTGGGGGGTGGTTGCTGGCCGGCTTTTTCGGCTTTTTTGGCGGCGATTTCGGCCTGGCGCCTCAGGGACTCCTGCTTCTTGCGCTCGAACTCTGCGACCTTGGCCGCGCGCATCGGCGCTTCCGCTTTCTCACGCTCGGCAATCGCTTTCAGCTTGGC
>DASWYE010000241.1:0-6066 GCA_036405115.1 Telluria sp.
GCCGGCCTGGTTCACCAGGGCCGAGCCATCGGCGACCTTGTCCACCGAGGTTTCGATCAGGCCCTTGATCTCCTTTGCCGCACTGGCCGAGCGCTGGGCCAATGTGCGGACCTCGCTGGCGACGACGGCAAAGCCGCGACCTTGCTCGCCCGCACGCGCGGCTTCGACCGCGGCGTTCAGCGCCAGGATGTTGGTCTGGAAGGCGATGCCGTCGATGACCGAGATGATCTCGGCGATCTTCTTGGAGGACTGTTCGATGTCGGTCATGGTGGAAACCACCTTGCCGACCACTTCGCCACCCTGCGAGGCGACACCGGCGGCGCCGATGGCCAGCTGGTTGGCCTGGCGGGCCGACTCGGCGTTCTGGCGCACGGTGGAGGTCAGTTCCTCCATGGAAGCCGCAGTCTCTTCCAGGTTGGCAGCCTGCTGCTCGGTGCGACGCGAGAGGTCCAGATTGCCGGAGGCGATCTCGCCTGCCGCCGTATTGATGTTGCGCGAAGCATCCTGGATATGGCCGACGATCTCGGTCAACTGCGAAACCGTCGCGTTGGCATCATCGCGCATGGTGGCGAACACGCCATGGAAGTCGCCTTCCATGCGCGCGGTCAGGTCGCCGCGCGCGATGGCCTGCAGCAGTTCGGATACTTCGGCCAGGTTGCCGTCCGTGGTCTTCATCAGGCGATTGAGCCCATCGACCATCTCGCGGAAGTCGTGCTGGTACTTGTCGACGTCACCGCGATGGGAGAAGTCGCCTGCCGCGGCAGCGGAGGCCAGGCGCTTGATCTCGCCGTTGATCGCCGACAGGCTGGCCTTGGTCGCGTCCATCGTCTGCGTGAGCACGGCTTTTTCGCCGGGCAGCCGGTCCATGTCGGGCGACAGGTCGCCTATGGCGTAGCGCTGCATCACCTCGACGAGCCGCATCTTGACCGCGATATGCGAGGCCACCAGCGCGTTGGTGGCACGCACCATGGCGCCGTACTCGCCGGGGAATCGGCTGTCGTCGATGCGGTAGCTGATCGAGCCTTCGTCGTGCTGGCGCGTCATCTCGGTTTGCGCACTGATCACCGACACGACCTGTGTCTGCACGTGCTGCATGGCCGACAGCAGTTGGCCGACCTCGTCCTGGCGACGGGTATCGATCTTGCCGTCCAGTTTGCCCGCCGCCACATGCTCGGCGATGTCGACGGCGGCACGCAGGGGGTGCGACACCACCCGGCGAACGCCAATCCATGTCAGCACGGCGATGACCAGGAGGGCGAGCGACGACAGCATGAGGATGCTGAGCGTCAGCGCGTGGCTGGAGGCGACCACCGTCGAGCGTGGTTCCACGGCCACGAGCGCCCACTTCCACGGCGCGAAGCGTTTCACGGCCACCAGCGCGGGTTCGGCGGGCTCGCCCGCCTTGGGAGCGATGTCGAGCACGTCGTGGCCATGGTCCTGGTCGAGCAGGGCCTTCATCGCAGGTTGCGAGCCGGCGTCGACCACGGCGGTGTAGGGCGACTCCTGGCTGGCCGGGTGCGCGGCGAGCGTGCCGTGATGGTCGCCTTCGGCGAGGTCGACGACGAAGAAATAGCCCGCTTCGCCCAGATGCGTGTTGCGCAGCTTGTCCTTCAGCGCGGCCAGGCCGTCGCCGTAGTTCTGGCCCACGAACAGGATGCCAACCGTCTTGCCTTCGGCATCGGTGAGGGGTTCGTAATGGGTCATGTAGTCGCGGCCGAACAGGCGCGCGCGGCCGGTGTAAGGCTTGTCTTCCAGCATCAGCGCATAGGCCGGGTGCTTGTGGTCCAACGCAGTGCCGATGACGCGTTCGTTCTCGGTGTTGCGGAGCGAGGTGGTGGCGCGAATGAACTCATCGTCCTTGCGCACGAACAGCGTGGCGACCACGTCGGTGGCCTCGGTGAAGCGGTCGACATCGGTAAAGTCGAGATTGACGACCTGCTCGCCGAAGCGGAGTTCGGGAACGTCCGTGTCGCCGATCGGCGTCGTGCGCGCGGCATCCACGGAAACGTCTCCCAGCGGCAACGAGGCGCGGAAGCTGTCCGCCATGCGCTGCGTGCCTTCCGTGAGCGTCCGGTCGTACAGGGAGATGGACTCCAGCATGACCTGTGCGGCGACGTCGAGGTCGGCCAAGGCGCGGTCCTCGATGGCGCGGCTGGACTGGCGCTGGACCACGAAGGCGAGGAGGAGCAGGACGATGGCGACGGCGACGGTCACCTGGAGCGAGAGCTTACTGCCGAGCGACAGGCGCGCGAGTCGATTCATGAGGACCGGAGATGGGCTGAGGTATCGAAAGCGATATCGGCGTCGCGCGATCATCATTAAGTACATGAACCTACCTCTCCGACGAGCGGTAGGTGCTTCCCTGTCAGGCAGAAGGCCATCTGCAACGAAAACGGCCCGGAAACCCGGGCCGTTGTTGGAGTGAAGCGCTGATCCGTCCGGCTCAGAACTCCTGCCAGTCGCCATCCGCAAAAGCCGGCTCGGGCTTGCGTGCGACGGGCTTGCGGACCACCGCCTTGGGCGCGGCCAGCTTTGGCGCCACTGCCTCGGCGATGACGCGGCGCACCGGCGCATTCATCGTGGCCTGCAGCTTGAACACCGACACGGACTCGGTCAGCACCTGGGCTTGTTCTTCCATGCTGCGCGCGGCGGCCGTGGCTTCTTCCACCAGGGCCGCGTTCTGCTGGGTGGTCTCGTCCATCTGGGTGATGGTCTGGTTGACCTGTTCGATGCCAGCCGACTGCTCCTGCGAGGCGGCGGAGATCTCGGCCATGATGTCGGTCACGCGCTGCACCGAGGCGACGATCTCGCTCATGGTCGTGCCGGCCTGGTTCACCAGGGCCGAACCATCGGCGACCTTGTCCACCGAGGTCTCGATCAGGCCCTTGATCTCCTTGGCGGCGTTCGCCGAACGCTGGGCCAGCGTGCGCACTTCCGAGGCGACCACTGCGAAGCCACGGCCCTGTTCACCGGCACGCGCGGCTTCCACCGCGGCGTTCAGTGCCAGGATGTTGGTCTGGAAGGCGATGCCGTCGATGACCGAGATGATCTCGGCGATCTTCTTGGAGGACTGTTCGATATCGGTCATGGTCGAAACGACCTTGCCGACCACCTCGCCACCCTGCGAGGCGACACCGGCGGCGCCGATGGCCAGCTGGTTGGCCTGGCGGGCCGACTCGGCGTTCTGGCGCACGGTGGAGGTCAGTTCCTCCATGGAAGCCGCGGTCTCTTCCAGGTTGGCGGCCTGCTGCTCGGTACGGCGCGACAGGTCGCTGTTGCCGGAGGCGATCTCGCCAGCGGCGGTGTTGATGCTCAGAGCCGCCATCTGGATGCCGCCGACGATCTCCGTCAGCTGGGCCACGGTGGCGTTGGCGTCATCGCGCATGGTGGCGAACACGCCGTGGAAGTCGCCTTCCATCCGCGCGGTCAGGTCGCCGCGGGCGATGGCCTGCAGCAGTTCGGACACTTCGGCCAGGTTGCCGTCGGTGGTCTTCATCAGCCCATTGAGGCCTTCCACCATGTCGCGGAAGTCGTACTGGTACTTCTCCACGTCGCCGCGCTGGGTGAAGTCACCGGACGCAGCCGCGGTCGACAGGCGCTTGATCTCGCCGTTGATTGCAGACAGGTTGGCCTTGCACATGTCCATGGCTTCGGTGATGACGGCCTTCTCGCCGGGCAGGCGGTCCATGTCGATGGACAGGTCGCCGACCGCATAACGGCGCATGACATTGACGGCGCTCATCTTCACGCCTATGTGCTGCGCCACCAGGGTGTTGGTGTCGCGCACCATGCGGCCGTAATCGCCGGGGAAGTGCGTATCGTCGATGCGGAAGCTGATCTGGCCCTCGTCGTGGCGACGGGTCATCTCGGCCAGCGCGGCGATCAGCGAGACCACCTGCACCTGCATGCGCTGCATGGCCGACAACAGCTGGCCCACCTCGTCCTGACGGCTGGTGTCGATCTTCGCATCCAGGCGGCCGGCGGCCACGTCGTTGGCGACGCGCACCGCATCGGCGACCGGTCGCGCGATCGAACGACTGATGGTGAAGCCCAGCAACGATGCGAGCGCGAGCACCAGCACCAGGCCGCCGATCAGCGTGATCACGGTGCGCTCGTGCGCCTCGCGGGAGGCCTCGACGTTCTTGGACAAGTGGTCCACGTTGTACTGCGACAGCGTCTTGAGGTTGTCGAACAACTCGCGACGCAACTTGCGCGAATCGCTGCCGGAGATCGCCTTGGCGGTGTCGAAGTCGTCGGCGGCGATCGCCGCGGCGATGCGGTCGTGCGCCTCGAAGTAGGCCGCGCGCGAGGATTCGACCTTCTTGTACAGCGCCAGCTCTTCGTCCGAGGACTCGGCCGGGATCGCGTTGTACGCGGCTTCCTCGGCGTCGATCAGTGCGCGGGTGTCCTTCAGGCGCTTGTCGTAGTCGGCCAGTTCGGCCGCGTCGCCCTGCTTGCCCAGTTGTGCTTGTTCGAACGTGCGGTACTCGCCCAGCTGCGCGCGCATTTCGCCGAGGTGCTGGACGGCGGGCATCCAGTTCTCGTTGACGTCGCGGATCTGCGCGTTGCCGTCATTAAGGCGCCAGAGCGAGAACGCGCCCAGCAGCAGGGTCAGCAGCGTGGTGGAAGCGAAGGCCAGCGCCAGCTTGCGGGCGATGGACAGGTTCTGGAACCAGGTCATCTTGGATCTCTCCGGTGGAACATCAAAGGCGTGCATGCGGCGGAAGTCGCGGGGACTTCCATGACGCCAGGCATCGATGCCTCACTCCCGTGCCTGCGCAGCGACATTGCGCTGTCTGCACGTGGAGTAACGGCGTATCGGGAGGGTTCTTTACGGCCGTTCGGCCGAAAGATAAGCGTGCTTACGAAACTGTCGCCGGCTCCCCGCGCAAACCGTGACCGGCGGCGCGGGGCAGGGGGGCGTAACGGTCAGAACTGCAGCTGTGCGCGCAGCTCGAACACCGACGGATCGGCGGAGAAAGCGCCGCGCGTGGCGTCGGTTTTCACGTAATTCGCCTGGAACTTGAAGTACTGCGTCAGGTACCAGTTCGCACCCAGCGTCCAATCGGACTGGCGGCCGCCGGCGATGCCATCGCTGTCCAGGTCGATGCGGCTGTAGCGCGCCAGCAGCTCCAGTGCGCCGTACCGGCCCTTGGGCTTCGGATTGGCTACGTTGCCGCCGCTGTAGCCGCGCGATTCGCCCGTGGCGAACCAACTGCCGAACACGTACGCGCCGTCCGCCGAGTAGGACGGCAGGCCGGGATCGCGCGTGGTCTCCTGGTGCAGGTACTCGCCCTGCACCGACCACGGGCCGTGGATCCACAGCACTTCCAGGCCGGTGCGCTCGATGCGGTCCACGCGGGTCAGCGTGCCCGAATCCACCAGCCGGACCGCGGTCAGCGCGGCTTCCGGCTTGGCGCGCCAGCGCACGCTCGGGTAGACCGTCACGCCGAGGCCGTTGACCTCGCTGTCCGGTCGTTCCTGCGATGCGGCCAGCCCGAGGTGCAGCACGTCGCCAGCGGCCTTGCGCGGTGTCCACGCCAGGCGCACGGCGGCGGTGTCGCCCTTGTTGTTGCCCAGCAGGTCGGATTCGAAGAAGTAGCCGGCATTGACCAGGTAGCGGTCGCGCTCGAAGGCCCAGTCGATGCCGCTGCGGCGGTTCTCGTAGAACGCCTGCGTGGGCAGCGACGCTTCCAGGAAGCTGACCGCACGCGTGGCGGTGTTGCCTTCGAAGCCCAGCGGAACCTTCATCTGGCCGATGCGCACCTTGCCCAGGTCACGGCCGAACAAGGCCTTGGTTTCCACGCGCAGCGCCACGTCGTTCCAGCTCTTGGCCTGGAAGTCGTAGGTGACGCCGAGGTCGTACACGCCCTTGCGGCGCAGGGTGAAGCCCAGTTCCTGCCGGCGCCAGGCATCATCGTCTTCCAGTGCGGCGCCGTTGTAGCCCTCGCCGGAGAACTGGTTGAGGTCGTACTGGAGATTGCCGCCGAGGCTGAGTTCGGTGCCGTCGGCGAAGCTGATCTTCGGCGGCCAGGCAGCGGCCTTGGTTGCGCCGTCCGCGGCATG
>DASWYE010000242.1:0-23821 GCA_036405115.1 Telluria sp.
ATCAGCATGATGGTGGCGGTGCGTCCGTGGGTGCCGCAGGCCTTCCTGGCGCTGCGCCGCCGTTAAGGGGGGACTGTCCCCAAAGGGGACTGTCCCCGGATTTTTGGTGGCAGCACCGCCAGGGGGGGGCAGTCGCCAGCATTTAAAACCAGGGGACAGTCCCCGACCCGCACAACCGATTATTTTGCAGGGAGCTTCATGAGCCATTCCAGCCAATTCAGCCTGTTGACCCAACGCCGCTTCGGCCCCTTCTTCTGGACCCAGTTCCTGGGCGCCTTCAACGACAACCTGTTCAAGACCGCGCTGATCGTGGTGCTGACCTACGACGCCCTGAGCTGGACCACGCTCAGCCCGTCCATGCTCAGCAACCTGATCCCCGGCCTGTTCATCCTGCCCTACGTGGTGCTGTCGGCAACCGCCGGGCAGGTCGCGGACAAGGTCGAGAAGGCGCGCCTGTCGCGCTTCGTCAAGGTGCTGGAGATCGCCATCATGGCCGTGTGCGCGGTCGGCTGGCTGACCCACACCTTGTGGATCCTGATCGCCGGCGTGGTCGGCATGGGCATCCACTCGACGCTGTTCGGCCCCGTCAAATACGCCTACCTGCCGCAGCACCTGAAGCAGGAGGAACTGGTGGGCGGCAATGGCGTAGTCGAGATGGGCACCTTTGTCGGCATCCTGCTCGGCCAGGTGACCGGCACGCTGCTGGTGGCCCATGGCGACGCCGGTGTGGAGCTGGTTGCAGCCGGCGCGCTGGTCACGGCCATCATCGGCTGGCTGGCCAGCCGTGGCATCCCGGTTTCGCCGGCGCCGGCGCCGGAACTGAAGGTCAACTGGAACCCGCTCACCGAGTCGGTGCGCAACCTGGCCTATTCGCGCCAGAACCGCACGGTGTTCCTGTCCATGATGGGCAACTCGTGGTTCTGGTTCTATGGCGCGATGGTGCTGGCGCAGTTCCCTGTGTACGCCAAGGACTACCTGCATGGCGACCAGCGCGTGTTCATGCTGCTGCTGACCGTGTTCTCGGTCGGCGTCGGCATCGGTTCGCTGCTGTGCGAAAAACTCTCCGGCCGCAAGGTGGAGATCGGCCTGGTGCCGTTCGGTTCCATCGGCCTGTCTGTCTTTGGCATCGACCTGTATTTCGCGAGCCTGGCGTACACCAACAGCGCGGCGGTCAGCGTGGTCGGCTTCCTGGTGCAGGAGGGCGCCTTGCGCATCCTGGCGGACATCGTCCTGCTGGGCGTGTTCGGCGGCTTCTTCATCGTGCCGCTGTTCGCGCTGATCCAGACGCGTTGCGACCCGAAGCACGTCTCGCGCACCATCGCCGGCACCAACATCCTGAATGCGCTGTTCATGGTGGCCTCAGCCGGGGTGGCGATGGTGCTGATCAGCCTTGGCTTCACGATCCCGGAGATTTTCCTGACGACCGCGATCCTGAATGCGCTGGTCGCGCTGTACATTTTCTCGCTTGTGCCCGAGTTCCTGATGCGCTTCCTGGCGTGGATGCTGATCCACACGATCCACCGCGTGCGCACGATCGACACCGACCGCATCCCGGAGGAGGGGGCGGCCGTCCTGGTCTGCAACCACGTCAGTTATGTCGATGCGATCGTGATCGGGGCGGCCAGCCCGCGCCCGATCCGCTTCGTGATGGACCACCGCATCTTCAAGTTGCCGCTGCTCGGCTGGATCTTCCGTACCGCGCGCGCGATTCCGATCGCGCCGGCCAAGGAGGACCCTTGGCTGATGGAGAAGGCGTTCGTGGACATCGCGCACGCGCTGCACGACGGCGACCTGGTGTGCATCTTCCCGGAAGGGCGCCTGACCTCGACCGGGGACGTGGCCGAGTTCAGGGGAGGTATCGCCAAAATCCTTGAGCGCACGCCGGTGCCGGTGATTCCGATGGCGCTGCGCGGCCTGTGGGGCAGCCTGCTCACGCGCGACAAGGGCAACGTGTTCGAGCGCTCCTTTACGCGCGGACTGCGTTCGAAGCTGGCGCTGGCTGTCGGCGCACCGGTGGCCCCGCAGGAAGCGACTCCCGACTTCCTGCGCGAGCGCGTGCTGGAACTGCGCGGCGACTGGAAGTAAGCCCTAAAAAAAAGCCAGTCCCGCGGGACTGGCCTTCTTCATTCAACGAAAGGGAGCAAGCGCTCAGTCCCCCTTGTTCTCGCCCTCCGCCACGTACGGCGAATGCAGGTGTACCGGCTGCGCCGAACGCTTGCGCATGCGGATGTTGAGCATCTCCACCACCAGCGAGAACGCCATCGCGGTGTACACATAGCCCTTCGGTACATGGTGCCCGAAGCCCTCTGCGATCAGCACCACGCCAACCACCACCAGGAACGCCAGTGCCAGCATCTTGACGGTCGGATGCGCCGACACGAAGCGGCCGATCGGGCCGGCGAACACCATCATCAGTCCCACCGACGCGATCACCGCAGCGATCATCACGGCGATCTCGTCCACCATGCCGACGGCGGTGATGATGGAATCGAGCGAGAACACCAGGTCGACGATCATGATCTGCATGATCACGGCGGCAAAGGTGGCCTTGACCGCGCTCGACACCGAGCCTTCGGCGCCTTCCATCGATTCGTGGATCTCGCCCACGCTCTTCCACAGCAGGAACAGGCCGCCAAGGATCAGCACCAGGTCGCGCCCCGAGATGCCCCGGTCGACGATCGGCAGGGTAAACAGCGGCTGGGTCAGGCCGACGATCCAGGACAGGATCAGCAGCAGGCCGATACGCATGAACATGGCCATGAACAGGCCCAGCTTGCGCGCGAATTCACGGCGCTCCGCCGGCAGCTTGTCGACCAGGATCGAGATGAAGATGATGTTGTCGATGCCCAGCACCAGTTCCAGCGCGGTCAGCGTGGCAAAGGCGATCCACATCTGCGGGTCGGTGAGTAGTTCCATCATGTTGCGTTCTCCGTTCGGAAAGTCTTGTGTGTTCTCTGGATAATACGAAAAAAGGGTTACAGACCGAAATCCGTAACCCTTTCGAATTCAATTGGTCGGGGCGAGAAGATTCGAACTTCCGACCCCTTGCACCCCATGCAAGTACGCTACCAGGCTGCGCTACGCCCCGACGAAGCCGGATTATAGCAGAGGATATTTTGTTTTTGGCATCGTTCAGAATTTACAAAACTTTGTTTGCGCGACGCCAATGCTTGCGTCATGATGGGACCCCGCCGACTATGCGCACGATTGGAAATAACCACGGTCGTCATCTTTCTAACCGTCTATAATCGCCCGTCTGGTTGTAGCAACTTTCATGACAAACGGTTCTGAGAGGTTCCTTTTCTGGCTCCATTAATGGATTCTAACGACGACAAGCGGCAAATGCTGATCGCATGCGCGATTGCTGCTGGCGAAGCGGCAGTGGATAATGAAGGCGAGGCCGGGATCTACCCCTGGACACAACTATTTGCCCACCTGAGTCCCCTGATCGGGGACAGCGGGTTAGCTGCGCTGTTCAGGCGTACGGTTCGCCTTGTATCGACGCAGTACGATTGGCTCGGTCCGTCGCAGGCATCGGCCGGCGCCGACGAACTGCTGGCTGCCCTGCAGGCGCAGCTGGCGTCTGTCGAGCTGGCGCTGGCACGCGACACCAATGCCGCGCTGCTCACTACTTTTACCAAGCTGCTTTCTGGCCTGATCGGCGAAGCATTAACTATTCGCCTTCTTCACTCGGCATGGAACACGCCGGGTGCGAATGCGAACGTACGGGAACAATCATGACCGACAAAGTATCACTGGGAACCCTGCCGACCGGCGTGCCCGGGCTTGACGCGCTCCTCGGCGGCGGCCTGCCGGAGTTCTCGTTCAACCTGATCGCGGGGGCGCCCGGCAGCGGCAAGACCACGCTGGCCCACCAGATCATGTTCTCGCTGGCCGGTCCGCAGTGCAAGGCCCTGTTCTTCACCGTGCTGGGCGAACCACCGCTCAAGATGCTGCGCTATCAGCAGCAGTTTGCGTTCTTCGACCTCGACAAGGTGGGCGAATCGATCCGCTACATCAACCTGGCCGAGGACCTGCGCTCCGGCGACTTCGGCGGCGTGCTCGAGCGCGTGATGCGCGAAGTCGAGGACTTCTGCCCGAGCCTGGTGTTCGTCGACTCGTTCCGCTCGGTGGTGCAGACCGCGCGGCCGGGCATCGAGGGCATCGCGGACCTGCAGCAGTTCGTGCAGGAGCTGGGCACCCGCATGACCAGCTGGGAAGCGACCACTTTCCTGATCGGCGAATACATGCACGCCGATGTCGAGGCGAATCCGATCATGACGGTGGCCGACGGCGTGATTTCGCTGGCGCAGGTGCAGGAACACAATGCGGTGGTGCGCAAGATTCGCGTGGTCAAGATGCGCGGGCAGGCCCACCTGGCTGGCAGCCACAATTTCCGCATCACCGGCAACGGCCTGCGCGTGTATCCGCGCATCCTGCCGAAGCTGCCGGTTGCCGGCGGACTGCACCAGCAACGGGAGCGGATTTCGACCGGCGTGGCGGAGCTGGACGCCATGCTGGGCGGCGGGTTGCCGCGCGGGCATTCGTTGATGGTCAGCGGCTCCACCGGCTGCGGCAAGACGATCTTGTGCACGGCTTTCCTGTCCGAGGGCGCGCGCCTGGGCGAAAAGGGCGTGGCGATCTATTTCGAGAAGGGTACTGCGCGGCTGCGCAACGCCGCGCTGGCGCGGCTGGTCGACTCGGGCCAGGTATCGGTACTCGACAGCGGCACGCTCGACCTGACCGTGGAAGAAATGACCGACGAACTGGTCAGCGAAATCGGTCGCACCGGAGCGACCCGCGTGGTGATCGACTCGCTGTCGGAGTTCGAGCTGCACCTGGCCCCCGAGTTCCGCGACGATTTCCGCACATCGGTGTTCATGATACTGGCGAGGCTGGCCGAGCTGGGCGTGTCCGTCATCGTGACCGTGGGACAGATCGACGTGTTCACCGAGCTGCGCTTCAGCGAGGGCAATGTCGCGTTCCTGACCGATGCGATCATTACCATGCGTTACGCGGAGATCGAAGGGCGCATGGCCAAGCTGCTGGCAGTGGTCAAGGTGCGTTCCAGCGCCCACAGCACCGAACTGCGCGAATACACCATCACGGACCACGGCATCGAGATCGGCACTACGCTGCGCGAATTCGATGGCTTGCTGTCCGGGCGGCCGACGCATCGCGTCCTGAAGGACTGATCGCATGGGAACGTCAGGCGATACTGGTGATAGTGTGCGATGGCGTTCCCCCGACGATCCCGGGGCGATGACCGAAGCCCAACTGCGTGAAGCGCACGCTGCGCTGGCGGCCGAGGTGAAGGCCTTGCGCGCGACGCTGGCCGAGCACGACGAGCTGTCCGTGCGGATGGAACAGATGCGCGAGGCTAACCAGCACCTGGTCCTGGCCAGCATCAGCGCTGATGACCGCCGCGACGAAGCGGAGGCGACCAACCGGCGCCAGAACGAATTCCTCGCGATGCTGGCGCACGAGCTGCGCAATCCGCTGGCCCCGATCAGCATGGCGGGAACGCTGCTTGGCGGCGTACCGGACGCATCCCCTCAGCTGAAGAACCTGCAGCGTGTCATCAGCCGCCAGGTCGAACAGATGGCGCGCCTGCTGGACGACCTGCTCGACGCGGCGCGCATCAGCAGCGGCAAAATCACGCTCACGCGCGAGCCGGTGCTGCTGTCCGACCTGGTGGAGCGCGCGGTCGAGACGGTGGCGCCACGTATTGCCGAGCGCCGGCAAACCCTCACCGTGAACATCCCCGCCAGCCAGATCGTCATCGACGGCAACCGTGTGCGCCTGACCCAGGTGTTTTCCAACCTGCTGGCCAACGCATCCAAGTACACCGACGACGGCGGCGCGATCGTGCTGTCGGCGGAGGCGCAGGATGGCGTGGTGACCGTCACGCTGGAAGACAACGGCATCGGCATGGCGCCGGAAGTGCTGCCGCACATCTTCGACCTGTTCACGCAGGGGCCACGTTCGCTGGCACGTTCCGAGGGCGGGCTGGGCGTGGGCCTGAATGTGGTGCGCAACATCGTGCAGCTGCACGGCGGCGACGTGCGCGCCGCAAGCGCCGGCCTCGGCCGCGGCAGCCAGTTTTGCGTCGTGCTGCCGACCTCGCGCCGCGAGGCCCCGCCGCAAGACGCCCGCTCTGCGCATCCGGAACGCACGACGCGCTGCCGCGTGCTGCTGGTGGAAGATAACGTGGACGCCTGCAGTACGCTCCACAGCTTCCTGGAAGGCGGGGGGCACAGCGTGCACTCGGTCCACACCGGCGCGGACGGGCTGGAGCAAGCGCTGCACGGCGATTTCGACGTCATCGTCTGCGATATCGGACTGCCAGGGCTGGACGGCTATGCGCTGATGCGCAACCTGAAGTCGGCCATGACCGGTGCGCGGCCATTCGCCGTGGCGCTTTCAGGGTATGGCCAGCCGGAAGACCGGCAGATGGGAATGGCGGCTGGCTTCGACGAGTTCCTTGTGAAACCGGTCGACGCACTTGCACTGCTGGCGCTGATCGAAGGCGCCTGCGCAACGCGTAGCGCCGCTCCGGACTGAGCGTCGAAGTCGTTACAACAGCATGCGGCAATGCCGCGTAAACCATCCGGTCGCCAGCGCCGCTACTTGGTCCATCTTGCCGGGCTCCTCGAACAGGTGGGTCGCCCCCGGAATGATGACCAGTTCCTTTTCGCACAGGACCAGTTGGGCGAATGCCTGGCGGTTCAGTTCGATCACGACATCGTCATCGCCGCCAACGATCAGCAGGGTAGGGGCGGTTACCGCGTTCAAGGCGGTGTCGCCGGCCATGTCGGGGCGGCCGCCCCGGGACACCACTGCAGCGATATCGTGGCCGGCATGGGCCGCGACCTGCAGCGCTGCCGCCGCGCCAGTGCTGGCCCCGAACAGGCCCACGTGATGGTTGCCCGTGCGCGGTTCGTCCCGTAGCCATTCGCGCGCCGCGCCCAGCCGTTCGGTCAGCAGGTCGATATCGAAGCGCTTGCGCGGATCGCGGTCTTCCTCGGGCGTGAGCAGGTCCAGCAGCAGTGTCGCGAGCCCGTGCTCGCGCAGCTGGCGCGCAACGTGGTTGTTGCGCGGGCTGTGCCGGCTGCTGCCGCTGCCGTGCGCAAACATGACGACGCCATTCGCGTCGTCCGGGATATCGAGCGCACCCTCCAGTTCGATGCTGCCGCACCAGATGGTCACTGCATTGCCCGGTCCAGTATCCACGTTGTTCCTTGCGGGGGCGGGTGCATGGCCCCACGCCCCTCGTGTCGTTGCCGGATGGCCTAGCGCGAGCTGAGGCGCACCCGTCCCTGCGGCCCACCCGCTACCGCCTGCTGCGGGATGTAGCTGATGACGATGATGTCGTCACCCAGGCGGTCCTTGGTGTACACCAGCGTCATGTCGTCGCGTTCGTTCTCGAACACGTAAGCGCCAACCGCTTCCAGTTCGGTGATGCGATTGTCGAAGTCGACCACCAGCTTGCGGTTCTTGTTGATGATGGACGCCGTGCGGCCGTCCTCCATCAGGTATTCGCCGCGTACTTCCGCCACATCCGCGCGGGGCATGTAGAAACGGCGCATTTCGCGGGGGCGGACGGTGACCTGTCCGCGCGGGACCGGGGTTGCCTGCGGCCCGGTCTGCGAATAGTCCTGGGCCAGCGACGGTGCTGATGCTGCGAGCAAGCCGGCAATGGCCACAGCAATGAGAGAAGTTTGTTTGAGCATGGTAGGTCTCCAGTGCAAGAGGATTGGCCGGACGCGCCTCAGCGGCGCCGGCGCTTCAAAGTGCTGCGCGTCTCGACGGGCGCCTGGGCATGGCCGGTCGATCAAACTGAGTGTAGGCCGTGGCGTGCCACGTGCAAGCTGGGCCGGAGCCTTCATCACTAAAATGTCCTTCCCGTCCGCGGCTGAGTGTAAAAAGCGCAGCTGGCCGGGAAGATGTTGCCGCGGTTTTGATACACTGCCGGACTCGACCCAGCGCAAAGGACAAATCCATGAAGCAGCTTTACATCGGCGGTGAATGGCGCAACGGCGCCTCCGCTACCACGACGCGCAGCCCGTCCGACCGCAGCGACGTCGTCGGCGAGTACGCCAGCGCTGGCAAGGACGAAGCGGAGCTGGCCATCGCGGCCGCGCACGCCGCAGCCCGCGGCTGGGCGCTGTCGGGAGTGCAGCAGCGCGCCGATGCGCTCGATGCGATCGGCACCGAGATCATCGCGCGCAAGGCCGAGCTGGGCCGCCTGCTGGCGCGCGAGGAAGGCAAGACCTTGCCGGAGGCGATAGGCGAAGCTGCCCGTGCCGGCGCCATCTTCAAGTTCTTCGCGCAGGAAGCGTTACGGGTGCGCGGCGACCGGCTGGCGTCGGTGCGCCCGGGTGTCGAGGTCGACGTCACGCGCGAACCGGTCGGCGTGGTTGGCATCATCGCGCCGTGGAATTTCCCGATCGCGATCCCGGCATGGAAGATTGCGCCGGCCCTTGCGTACGGCAATACCGTGGTGTTCAAGCCGGCCGACCTGGTGCCGGGCTGCGGCTGGGAACTGGCCGAGATCATCAGCCGCGCCGGGCTGCCGGCGGGCGTGTTCAACCTGGCCATGGGGCCGGGCCGTATCGTCGGCGAAGCGCTCGCCAATGACAGCCGCGTCAACGCGATCAGCTTTACCGGCTCGACCGGCACCGGCGAGCGCGTGCTGCTGGCCTGCGCGAAACGGCGCGCCAAGGTGCAGCTTGAAATGGGTGGCAAGAATCCGCTGGTGGTGCTGGCCGACGCCGACCTGGACGTCGCCGTCAATGCCGCGATCCAGGGCTCGTTCTACTCGACCGGCCAGCGCTGCACGGCCTCGTCGCGCCTGATCGTGGACGAATCGGTCTACGGCGCGTTTGTCGACGCGATGGCCAGCAAGATGCAGGCACTGAAGGTCGGGCACGCGCTGGAGCAGGGGATCGACATCGGGCCGGTGGTGGACAGCGCGCAGTTCGAGCAGGACCTCGGCTATATCGAGATCGCGAAGGCGGAGGGCGCGCGGCTGGTGGCGGGCGGGGAGCGCCTCAAGCGCGCCACGGAAGGATATTTCCTGAGCCCGGCGCTGTTCGCCGACTGCAGCGCGCAGATGCGCCATGCGCGCGAAGAGATCTTCGGGCCGGTGGCTTCGGTGATTCCGGCGTGCGGTTATGAACACGCGCTGGAGCTGGCGAACGATACCGAATTCGGCCTGACTGCGGGGATCTGCACCACCTCGCTCAAGCACGCCACGCACTTCAAGCGCAACGCGAAGGCGGGCATGGTGATGGTAAACCTGCCGACGGCAGGCGTCGACTACCACGTGCCGTTCGGCGGCACCAAGGGATCGAGCTACGGCGCCCGCGAGCAGGGCAGTGCAGCGGTCGAGTTCTTCACCACCGTCAAGACCGCCTATACCTCGGCCTGACCGTCACCCCCGCGCAGGCGGGGGCGCATGCTGAGCGGCCGAAACCAATAGCTCAGCATGGATCCCGGCCTGCGCCGGGATGACGGCGACTCTAATCCGGAGTCATGTCGGAGCGGCGCCCCACATTGCTCTGCTGCTCCTGCTTGGTCCCCATGTCGATCTCCTGCCGGTTGGAGGCATTCGACAAGCCGGTATCGTCATTCATGTCCTCCTCGGCACTCATGCGCGAGCCGGCCGGGCTGCGCGGCAGGCCGCCCGCGGAATCGTTCGAATAGCGCTGGTTGCC
The DNA here is from genome assembly GCA_036405115.1 of Telluria sp. Taxonomy (GTDB): domain Bacteria; phylum Pseudomonadota; class Gammaproteobacteria; order Burkholderiales; family Burkholderiaceae_D; genus Telluria. The sequence goes on from DASWYE010000242.1 coordinate 9,720, forward strand.
GACGTCGTCGTACTGCTGGCTGGCCAGCTGTTCGTTGCCGGTCTGGGAGCCTGCGCGGCCGGTGCTGTCCGTATTGGCGCTGTCGGTGGAGCCGCTCAGCTGCGACGATCCTGCCGCCGAGTCGCGTCCGGCGCCGCCTTGCTGCAGCGATGACTGGCGCGAGCGGTCGCCGCCTTGCCCCTGCGACGCCTGGCCCATCTGGCCGCCGCCCTGCGGCTGCGCGCCACCGCCCGACTGGGCGTTGCGCTGCGCTTCCTGGTGGCCGCGGTCCTGCGTGCCGGCCGATTGGCCTGCGCCTTCCAGCCCGGTCTTGCTGCCGCCGGCCTGCGCAGAACGACCTACGTCGCCTTGCGCGGGCATGCCAGCCCCTTCCTTGGCGACGTGCGTGTCAGCGCCTTCGTGGCCACCACTGCTCTGCGCATGCTGGCCCTGCCCGGTGCCGTAGAGGGTGGAGCCGCCCTTGCTCTGGCCGCCGGATTGCATGTCCGGACGGTTGCCTTGTGGCTGCTGCGACAGGCCATCCGCCAGCGGTTGCTGTTGCGTCGAGCCGCCCTGGGACTGCTGCGAGCCCTGGCCGCGCTGTGGCTTGTCCAGCCGCGGCTCGTCCGTGAGTGGCTGCGAGCCGGCCCCGCGTTGCGACTGCTGCGAGCCCGATGCGCCCTGGCTCTGTCTTGCCCCGGAGGCGCCTTGCGACTGCTGCGTTCCGGCGCCGCCCGACTGGCGCGCTCCGGCGCCGCGCTGCGATTGTTCGGCGCCTTGCCATTCCTGGGTCGCGTCCCGGTTCAGCGATTCCTGCGCCTTGTGGCCGCGGCCGGTCGCCTGCTGGCCGCCGCCGGTGGCTTCGGACTGGCGCGAGCCCTGGTCGCCTTGCCACTGCTGCGAGCCTTGTTCGCCCACGCGCGACTGCTGCGACCCCAGGTCGGCCTGCGACTGTCCTGCGCCGCCCGTGCGGGAGCCACGTCCGGCCTGTGGCGATCCCATGTCGCCCTGCGACTGCTGCGATCCGCCTTGCGCCGCACCCTGCGATGGCTTGGTGCCCGACTGCTTGTTGCCGCCGCCGGGCATCCCGGTGCCCTCGGCGCTCGACTGCTTGCTGTAGTTTTCGGTGGTGCCCCCGCGTGCGGACGACACCGATTTCTCGTTCGCCATGTTATCGGTCTGGTTGTTCTCCTGGCTGCGTTGGTTCGAATTCATCTGTAATCCCTCCGTATGGTCCGGCGCCGTTGGCGGCGCCCACACAGCGATGATGCCGTGCGGGATGCCCAGGCAGTATCGGCGCAGGGACCTTACTGATGTAGGAACCGGCCCACCCCGGCGCGGGTTCGTTTCCTCCCGGTTCGACCGCAGGCGGCGTTCAGTTTCCTCAGCTATATGCACTTGAATCTCGGCACGAAAATCTTCGTCTAGTCCTACATGAGCATCACTCAGCGTCCTATACCTGCAGGCCCGCCTGCTCACTAACATGGGTTCTGCCTGATCGCCGGCGAGTTCGCAGAGCGCTCGTTATGGCGGTTGGAAATTCACCTTCCGCGGACGCGGAAAAACCAATATGGGAGATACGACCATGGCAAGTAACCAAGGTGGCAACAAAGGCGGTAGCAAGGGCGGCAGCCAGCAGAGCGGCGGCAACCAGGGCAGCCAGGGCGGCCAGGGCAAGAGCGGCAGCCAGCAGAGCGGCACCAGCAATCGCGGCTTTGCATCGATGGATCCTGAACGCCAGCGTGAAATCGCTTCCGAGGGCGGCAAGGCAGCCCACGAGAAAGGCACCGCACACGAGTTTACTTCCGAGGAAGCACGTCGCGCGGGCTCCATGAGCCACGGTGGCGGCAGCCAGCAATCGGGCCGCGGCGGCTCGGGTGGCGGTTCCGGCGGTGGCGGCAAGCAAGGCGGCAACCGCTAATCCATAGTCACGGCGGCCGGTCCGCGGGGGACCTGCCGCATGGCATCACACGGGGAGCGCAAGCTCCCCGTTTTGCTGTCTAAATCATGCCGGTGGCCAAAACTATGCGGTAGAATCCGAAGCGCTTTTTTCAAAATCTATCGAAGGACCATCGTGGCAAAAGTAGTTTTCCGTCAAGTCAAAAGTATGTATATGGCCCTCGATTCCGTGGGCAACCTCCTGCTGGCCAAATTCTCCTTCCATGGCGGCCAGGACGTCTGCGTGCTGATTCCGGCATCGGTCGTGTTCTGGATGCTGCGCCACCTGCCGGTGAACCAGGATCCGAACCTGCCGCCGCCGCCGAAGGTCCCCGAGCTGTACCGTGAAGACTGGGACCTGGACACGCCGCGCGTGATGAGCGTGAACTGCCAGCAGTTCCAGGATGCGCTGCGCATTACCATGGACCTGTCGCGCAAGCCGGACCTGACGGTGCTGCTGGACCGCTCCAATATCGAACTGATGCGTCGTTTCTTCTCCGCTTACGCCAGCGAACTGGTCGATTTCGACGCCCAATAACCAAAGGACAGCCATGCCGATCAAGATCAGCCAGCATTTCGATTCCGGATCCATCGAGGTAGTCAAAGCCGAGTCGGCCGACAGCATCGACCTGAACTTGCGCGCCGATTCGCACGCGGACATCCACCAGTGGTTCCACTTCCGCCTGCAGGGCGCGCGCGGCCAGGCCTGCACGATCCGCTTCCTGAACGCCGGCAAGGCAACCTACGCGCCTGGCTACGAAGGCTACAGCGTGCGCGCCAGCTACGACACCGAGAACTGGTTCCAGGTGCCGACCAGCTTTGACGGCAATGTCATGACCGTGCACTTCACGCCGGAGCTGGACAGCGTCTACCTCGCCTATTTCGAACCGTATTCGTGGGAGCGCCACCTGCGCCTGCTGGGTGAAGTGGCCGAGAACCCGATCGCGCGCGTGCACGACATCGGCAGCACGGTCGATGGCCGCGACATGAACCTGGTCGTGATCGGCAACCCTGCCGCGGAAAAGAAGATCTGGGTGATCGCGCGCCAGCATCCGGGCGAAACCATGGCCGAATGGTTCGTCGAAGGCATGATGGATGCGCTGCTCGACAACGCCAACCCGGTATCGCGCAAGCTGCTGCAGCGCGCGGTGTTCTACATTGTCCCGAACATGAACCCGGACGGCTCCGTGCGCGGCAACCTGCGCACCAACGCGGCCGGCGCGAACCTGAACCGCGAGTGGATGACGCCGACGAAAGAACGCAGCCCTGAAGTGCTGTGCGTGAAGGAGAAGATGCACGCGACCGGCGTCGACATGTTCTTCGATATCCACGGCGACGAGGCGCTGCCGTACAACTTCGTGGCCGGGAACGAAATGCTGCAGGACTTCACGCCCGAGCGCAAGGCGCGCCAGGACAAGTTCATCCAGCACTACATGGAATCGAGCCCGGACTTCCAGAACGTGTTCGGCTATGAGGCCAGCAAGTACAAGGAAGACCTGCTCACGCTCGCGTCAAAATATGTCGGACACCACTTCAAGTGCCTGTCGCTGACGCTGGAGATGCCATTCAAGGACAACGCCAACCTGCCTGACCACCACACGGGCTGGAACGGCGCCCGTTCGATCGAACTGGGCAAGGCCATCCTGCAACCGATCCTGCTGTCGCTGGACTGAGCGATGGGCGTCGAGATCGAACGCAAGTTCCTTCTCGCGGGCGAGGGCTGGCGCGGCCTGGGCAAACCTGTCCTGCTGCGCCAGGGCTACCTGTGCTCGGATCCTGCGCGCGTAGTGCGCGTGCGCGTGGAAGACGGGCAGGGCACCCTCACCATCAAAGGCAAGAGCACCGGCGCCACGCGTGGCGAGTGGGAGTACCCGATCCCGCCGGACGAGGCGAACGAACTGCTCGACCGCCTGTGCCAGCAGCCCATCATCGAAAAATACCGGCACCGCATCAGTCACGGCGCGCACGTGTGGGAAGTCGATGAATTCCTCGGCGCGAACGCAGGCCTGGTGGTCGCCGAAATCGAACTTGCCTCCGAAGGAGAACCCTTCGACCGCCCCGCATGGATCGGCGAAGAAGTCACGCACGACGCCCGCTACTTCAACTCCAACCTCATGCGCCACCCCTTCGCCGTGTGGTAGCGTCCCGTCATCCCCGCGGACGCGGGGACCCCTGCTGAATAACCGAAGCCGAGAAGTCATGCACATCCAGAAAAGCCTGATCGCAGCATTCGCAGCCCTCACCACCTTCACCGCTTCCGCCCAAACCCCGTACTTCCCGCCCCAGGGCGCCTGGGCCAAAAAATCCCCCGCCGAACTTGGCACGGACCCCGCCGCACTGGCCGCTGCCGTCTCCTACGCCCAGGCGCATGAGACTCTGCGCGCCATCGATTTCTCCGACCAGGAGAAAACCTTCGGCACGCTGCTCGGCTCCATGCCGACCAGACGCGCCCACACCAACGGCGTGGTGATCTACAAAGGCTACGTGGTCGCCGAGTTCGGCGACACTTCCGCCGTCGACCCGACCTACTCGGTCGCGAAGAGCATGCTGTCCACCGTCGCCGGCATCGCCGTGCGCGACGGTCGCCTTGCTGTCGACGAACCGGTGGGCAAGCGGGTCATCGACGGTGGCTACGCCAGCCCGCACAACGCCGGCATCACCTGGAAGATGCACCTGCAGCAGGAGTCGGAGTGGGAAGGCGAGATGTGGGGCAAGAAGGACGACTTCATCGGCGCTGCCGCTTTCGGCGCCGGCGAGCGCAAGCCGCGTGAGCGCAAGGCGCCGGGCAGCTACTACGAATACAACGATGTGCGCATCAACCGCTTCGCGTTGTCGCTGCTGCGTGTGATGGACCGCGGCGTGCCGCAGGTATTCGAGCAGGAAGTGATGATGCCGATCGGCGCGTCGAACGCATGGAAGTGGGTCCCGTACCACAACAGCTACGTCGAGCATAAGGGCAAGCGGATGGAATCGGTCAGCGGCGGCACGCGCTGGGGCGGCGGCATGTGGATCAACTCGTGGGACATGGCGCGCTTCGGCTACCTGTGGCTGCGCGGTGGTGCGTGGGATGGCAAGCAGGTGCTGCCGGCAACGTACGTGAAACAAGCGCTGACGCCAAGTGCGCACGGTCCGGACTACGGCTACCTGTGGTGGCTGAACACCAGGGGCAAGAACCTGCCAGGGCTGCCGGCAAACGCCTACGCGGCGCTGGGCGCCGGCAGCAACACGATCGTCGTCTCGCCGGACCATGACCTGGTCATTGTCTGGCGCTGGCATGCGGGGAACCCGGCCGAACTCGCAACGCGCGTCATCGCCGCCATTCAATAGCACCAACTGGCAAGTGCCCGAGATCATTCCGCGTCGCGCGGCACTTCGAAAGTGGAGTGTCCAATCCTCTCCCAGGCGGGTGCAGGTGCAGGGCCCCTGGTTTCACTGCCTCGGTTCCGGTGCGTACAAGTTCGTCAATTGAGTCAACCTCGAGGCCAGCTGGGCGTCGTCGCGACGGACAAGCCATTGCGCGCACAGCATGAACCAGAGATAGGCGTATCCGTCTGCGAGAAATTCGATATCGGCCGGTTCAGGCAGGTCGCCACTCGCGCGCGCCTGGGTGAACAAGGCACGCAAGGAGCGCCGCAGCGACGGGCCTTCCTCGGGTGTTCCGCTGAAATCGGACGCCTGCTGCACTAGGCTGAAGAAGATTTCCGCTTGGGCGGCGTTTGCGGACAGCCAGGCTCGGGTTTGTGCGGCGAATTGACTAAGAGCGGCATGGAGCTGGCCCGGTTCGGCGTTCTGCGGTGCTGCACTGATCAGTCCGGCAAGGTAGTCGCGGGCACTGGCCGCAGCCAGGGCCGCCTTACTGCCAAAGTGGCTGTACACGGTAGCGCGTACGACGCCCGACGCCTGCACGATGTCATCCATGCTGACCTTATCCACGCCATGCTGCTCGAACAGGCGGGTCGCGGCTTGCAGGATCTGATGCCTGACTTTGCTGCTTTTACCGGGTGGACGCGCCATCTCTCATCTTCCTGCAATAAACGGATTGCATTATATTCGCTAATTAACTATACTCAAGTCTAGTTAATTAATTGCGATGACGAGGTTGCCATGGATCTGGTGCTGGCCGTTTCCTTCTGGAGTTTTAACCTGTTGCTGAGCGTGACGCCCGGCCCTGCGGTGATCAACGTGATGGGGGCGGCGGCGAACGCGGGTCAATGGCGGGCTCAGGCGAGCATCTTCGGGATTCTGGTTGGTAACCTGATCTATATCGCGCTCGCGTGCCTGGGGATGGGCGCGCTCTTTGCGGCCGTGCCGGGCAGCCTGGTCGTGCTGCGCTGGCTTGGCGCGGCCTATCTTGGCTGGCTTGGCTTGCAGTCCTTGCGCGCATGGCGCCGGGCAGGGGAGGGGCCGGATGCCAGCGTGCAGGCCCCACCATCGGGCCGACGCCTGTTTTCTGCTGCGCTGACGCTGCAGCTGTCCAACCCGAAATCGATCCTGTTCTTCGGCGCGATGCTGCCCCAGTTCGTCAGCAGTGGCGGCTGGCCGCCGCTGGCGCAGATGGCGCTGCTAGGTGCGGTAGCGGTCCTGCTCGAATATCCGGTGCTCTGCGCGTATGCCTGGCTGGCCAGCCGTCGCTCGGTGCGCCGCAATCATGGCGCCCTGCAATTTGCTGCGGGAAGCCTCTTACTGGTGTGCGCGTTCAGGATGGTGGTGGCATGAGCGCGCCGCCCCGACGGGAGGAGTGACAAATGCAGGATATTCAGATTGGCGTGATCGGCGCCGGAACCATGGGACTGCGGATGTTGCAGGCATTGCAGGCGCAGCCCGGCTACGCAGTCACTGGCGTGCACGATCCCGACCCGCGCGCGCAGGCCCGGGTCCGCGTGCTGGCGCCGGGATTGCCGGTCCTGGCCAATGCCGCGGAGTTGGTTTCGCATCCCGGATTGGACGCGCTGTATATCGCATCGCCACCGGCCTGGCACCTGGAACACCTGCGGATGGCCCGGGATGCGGGGCTGGCCGTGCTGTGCGAACAGCCGCTGGCCGCGAACAAGGCGGACCTGGCGCTGATTGGACAGCTCGACCTGCCACGCTGCGCTGTCAATTTTCCTTTTGCGTGTGCGCCCGCTGCGCGCCAGTTGATGGCACTGGCACGCAGCGGAGCGCTGGGCGCTTTCACCGGCGCCAGTGTCACCTTGCGCTTCGCGCGCTGGCCGCGCGCATGGCAGGATGGCGCGGCAGGCTGGCTGGCCTCGCCGGAGCAGGGCGGGTTCACGCGCGAGGTGCTGTCGCACTTCCTGTTCCTGGCATTGCGCCTGCTGGGGCCACTGGAATTGCAGTCCTGCCATCTGGTGCGCGCGCCGGGCTACACCGAAACCGCGTTGCGCGCACGGCTGCGACACGCTGCAGGCAACTTCGAGATCGATGCGGCCATTGGCGGGACAGCGGAAGAAAGCATGCGTTTCGAATGGCGGGGAAGTCACGGCAGCGCCAGCCTGAGCGATTGGTACCGGTTGGAGGCGACCGGCCTGTCCCCGCTCGAGCCTGTAGATCCCGCCCCTTGTACGCTGGACGCCTTCGCGCGGGCGCTGACGGGCAAGGCCGGGTCAGACCTGGCCACAGTTGCAGAAGCGCGGAAGGTGGCGGAACTGGTCGAGTCCATGCTTGCCTGAGCTTGTCTTAAGCGCGCCGTCGGAAATCACAGTGCTTTGTCGAGGAGATCGTTATGTTGACTTTGAAGGTAACAAGGATTGGGGCGGACGATGCAGTTGTGCTGGATGGCGAGGTGGAAGCGCTGTCGGGGGTGCGGGAGGGCGACCTGCTGCAATTGACGAGGACGCCCGAGGGCTCCCTTCGTCTGGTTCCGCATCGCCGTGCATGCGCCGGCAGGGCGAAGTCGAACCGGTGCGCCGATGTCTGGCGCGAGCTGACCCGTGTGGCGGGCGGGCTCGGTCGCATGAACTTGTGAGGAGGTGATGCCGCGACGGAGCACCCGTCGGGAGATGGCGGAATCGGCCAGTTTATGGCCGATTCCGCCAAATCGTACGTGCAGCGTATCCCCGCGAAAGCGGGGACCCATGCTGAGTCCGCGGTAAAGGTGGGCGCGTCCAGCTTCGAGCCTTCAGCAGGGGCCCCCGCGTTCGCGGGGGTGACGCCGTTAGTGGAAGTGCTCGGAGCCGACCGGCGCGTCTTCGGGCATCTCGGGGTGCACCAGTTCGCCGGTAGGGTCGGCGAACAGCGGGGCGCCGCAGTCGTCGCAGTATTCCGCGACGAAGCGTTCGCCGATGCGCTTGATGTGCGTGACGCCAGCCTCGTTCAGGCAGGCCACGATTTCTTCATAAGGCGTCGGTTGCACGCCCAGTTCGCCCAGCGCGACCAGTCCTTCGATCGGCGTGCCTTCTTCGTCCTCCTGGCCGTACAGCGGCCACACGATGCCGTACACGACGTCGGTGCTCTGGCGCATGGTGAAGGCCACGCGGTATTCGTCCACCTGGGCTTCGCTCTCTTCTTCGCCAAAGCCGGCGACCACTGCGCGCAGCTCGTTCGGCTCCACGCCGAGCGTGTTGGTCAGGTAGTGCACCGCGGCGCGGATCGAAATCGGGCGGATCAGCTTGTCCGCTTCGCGGCAGGCCACGTAGTAGGCCTCCGGCAGCAGCAGCTCGATGCCACAGCCCGGCATCAGGCGCGACACGTTCGGCGTTGCCTGCGACTGCCACTGCTCGAGGCAGTTGGCGCGCACGGCCTGGAAGCCGGCCTGGTGCTCGGGTTCCTGCCAGCGGAAGATCGGTTCGCCGTGCGGCACTACCACCGCCACCAGCAGGTAGCGCGTATCGGCCAGGAAGGGCGCGGTCTCGGGCGCCTTGAGCTGCAGCTTGACGGCGGCATTCTTGTACGCGGCCTGCGCCAGCTTGTGCGTCATGGCGTAGGTTTCGGCGTGCGACCGCGGCAGCTGGTCGATCGAGAACAGCATCGGCGCCATCGCCATGCGCGTGCCTTCGGACAGCAGGTGCGCGGCGAAGTGCGCGGACAGGGTCGAGAGCAGGTCGGCCGGCACCGGGCCGGACGCGATCGAAAAACGGGTCCATGCCAGGATCGGGGCAGCCACCAGCAGCGCGTCATAGCGCTTTTCGGCGCCATCTTCCTGCTCCAGCAGGAAGGACGATTCGCTGACCGCTTCCACGCCTTCCATCAGCACGTCGTAAGCGGGCAGGTCGTCCTTGAACAGGTTGTTCAGGGCGTTATCGATGGTGTCCTGGTGGCCGGAGCGCAGCAGGCGCTGCAGCGAGGTGTCGAGGTGGTGTTCCAAGGACCGTTCCTCGACGCGGCTAGCGGCTTGCACGATGGCCTGTGCAAGGCCTGCCAGGCGCTGGCCTTCGGCAGACAGTTTGAGGGATGAATCTTTGGATGGACGACGCATATTTCTTTCTCGGGTGATGAATGTAAGCTTAACAAGGCATATTGTAGTTGATTCGGCCACGGGCCATGAAAAGCCGTGTCGCGTAAGGACAGGTGGCAGAACGTCATCCCCGCGGACGCGGGGACCCCTGCTGAGTGTGGCGAAGTGGCTGGTTTTGCCTATCGTCGGCTTCACTATGGGTCCCCGCGTGCGCGGGGATGACGCAATAAAAAACGCCGGCTGAGCCGGCGTTTTTGTCTGCGGAGCGGAGTCGCTTACGCGGCCAGCAGCTGGCGCAGGACGAACGGCAGGATGCCGCCGTGCTTGTAGTAGTCCACTTCGATCGGGGTGTCGATGCGCAGCAGGACGGTCGCTTCCTTCTTTTCGCCATTCTTGCGGTGGATGACCAGCGTGCACAGCTGCTGTGGCTTGATCTCGCCGTCCAGGCCGACCAGATCGTAGGTCTCTTCGCCGGTGATGCCCAGCGATTGCACCGAGTCGTCGCCGACGAACTGCAGCGGCAGCACGCCCATGCCCACCAGGTTGGAACGGTGGATGCGCTCGAACGAACGGCAGATCACCGCCTTCACGCCCAGCAGCTGGGTGCCCTTGGCCGCCCAGTCGCGCGAGGAGCCGGTGCCGTACTCTTCGCCGCCGAACACCATGGTCGGGACGTTGTCGCCGACGTACTGCATGGCCGCGTCGTAGATCGACATCTGTTTGCCGCTCGGCTGGTGGATGGTGATGCCGCCTTCGACCGCGGAACCGTCAGCCTTGGCCGGGATCATCTTGTTCTTGATGCGCACGTTGGCGAAGGTGCCGCGCATCATGATCTCGTGGTTGCCGCGGCGCGAGCCGTAGGAGTTGAAGTCCGCCTTCTGCACGCCGTGCGCCAGCAGCCACTTGCCTGCCGGGCCGTGTTCCTTGATCGAGCCGGCCGGGGAGATGTGGTCGGTGGTGATCGAGTCGCCGAACACGCCCAGTGCGCGCGCGCCCTTGATGTTGCCGGCTGCCTTCTTCGGCTTCATCTCGAAGCCGTCGAAGAACGGCGGCTCGGCGATGTAGGTCGACTCAGGCCAGTTGTACACCTGGCCTTCGGTGGACGAGACGTTTTCCCACAGCTTGCCAGGGTTGCCCTTGACGTCGGCGTAGTTCTTCTTGAAGGTCTCGGAGTTCATCGCGTACTTCATCATCGCGGCGATTTCCTTCGAGCTTGGCCAGATGTCGCCCAGGTAGACGTCGCGTCCGTCCTTGCCGACGCCAACCGGCTCGGTCATCAGGTCCTTGGTCATGTTGCCTGCGATCGCGTACGCGACCACCAGCGGTGGCGAGGCCAGGAAGTTCGAGCGGATGTTCGGGTGGATGCGCGCTTCGAAGTTACGGTTGCCCGACAGGACAGCCGAGGCGACGATGTCGTTCGAGACGATAGCCTGGTTCAGTTCCGGGGTCAGGTCGCCGGCGTTGCCGATGCAGGTGGTGCAGCCGTACGCGGTCAGTCCGAAGCCGAGCTGTTCCAGGTAGGTCAGCAGGCCGGCGGCCTGCAGGTACTCGGTCACCACGCGCGAGCCAGGAGCCAGCGAGGTCTTGATGTGCGGTGCGACGTTCAGGCCGGCTTCGACCGCCTTCTTGGCCAGCAGGCCGGCCGCCAGCAGCACGCTCGGGTTCGAGGTGTTGGTGCAGGAGGTGATCGCGGCGATCAGCACGTCGCCGTTCTTCACGTCCACGCCGTTGGTGGTGGTGTAGGTCTTGTGCAGGTCGACCGGGTTCTTGTTGAAGCCGTTTTCGGTGGTCGGCTTGGAGAACAGTTCGGTGAAGTTGTTCTTGACGTGGCCCAGTTCGATACGGTCCTGTGGACGCTTCGGACCTGCCAGCGACGGGGTCACGGTCGACAGGTCGAGCGATACCACGCGGGTGTAGTCGATCTCGCCATCCTGCGGAACGCCGAACAGGCCCTGCGACTTGAAGTAGCTGGCGAACGCGTCGATTTCCTGCTCGGTGCGGCCGGTGCCTTCGAAGTAGTCGATGGTCGCTTCGTCGACCGGGAAGAAGCCCATGGTCGCGCCGTATTCAGGCGCCATGTTGGCGATGGTGGCGCGGTCGGTCAGCGACAGCGTGCGGGTGCCTTCGCCGAAGAATTCGACGAACTTGCCGACGACCTTCTCCTTGCGCAGCAGTTCGGTGATGGTCAGCACCAGGTCGGTAGCGGTGCAGCCTTCGCGCAGCTGGCCGGTCAGGTTCACGCCGATCACGTCCGGGGTCAGGAAGTAGACCGGCTGGCCCAGCATGCCGGCTTCCGCCTCGATGCCGCCCACGCCCCAGCCGACCACGCCGATGCCGTTGATCATGGTGGTGTGCGAGTCGGTGCCGACCAGGGTGTCAGGGTAGTACACGCCGTCGCCGGCCTTGTGCACGCCGCGCGCCAGGTATTCCAGGTTGACCTGGTGGACGATGCCGAAGCCCGGAGGCACCACGCCGAAGGTGTCGAAGGCCTGCATGCCCCACTTCATGAACTGGTAGCGCTCGTTGTTGCGCGAGAATTCCAGCTTCATGTTCAGGTCCAGCGCTTTCGGCTCGCGGAAGTGGTCGATCGTCACCGAGTGGTCGACCACCAGGTCCACCGGGACCAGCGGCTCGATGTTCTTCGGGTTCTTGCCCATCTTGGCGGCGACGTTGCGCATTGCGGCCAGGTCGGCCAGCAGCGGCACGCCGGTGAAGTCCTGCAGCACCACGCGCGCGACCACGAACGGGATCTCGTCGGTGCGCTCGGCGGTCGGCGCCCAGTTGGCCAGCTGCTTGACGTGCTCTTCGGTGACTTTCTTGCCGTCGCAGTTACGCAGCACGGATTCGAGGACGATACGGATCGACACCGGCAGGCGCGCGATATCCACGCCGAGGCTCTTGCCGAGCGCGGGCAGCGAATAGAACTTGCCTTTCTGGCCGCCGGCAAGGTTGAAATCCTTGAGCGTGTTAAAGGTATTGCGGGACATGAACTCTCCTTCGTTAGGACTTGTTATTCGGGTAATCTGGTGCGTCAGCCCTGGGACGCTTGTTCAGGGTTCTTGCAGTTGTTGGCCAGCTGGCGGCCCAGCTTCGAGTCGAGCAGGATGCCCTTGGTCGGGATGCCGATCCAGACCAGGCCGCGCAGCGGGTTCTCGAAGCGCAGCGCGCCGGTGGTGGTGCCCACGCGCGTCAGTCGGACCAGGCGCTTCTTCCAGCGCAGCGCGATGGTGGACTTGTCGCTGCCGTGCTCGTAGATCGTGAGCGAATTCCCAAGTTCGCATTTGTACTCGACCGCGGTGGCGCCGGTGATGTCCGGTTCGTCCGCATCCGGATCCGCCTGCTTCTTGACGGCGGATGGCTTCTTTTCGACGGCTTGGGCTACGCCAGACGCGCATAGCGCGGAGGCGGCAAACGCGAGCGCGATGGCTGCGAGCGGCTTGGAGAGGAGGGATGGCATCAGGCAGGTTCCGTAGGGAGTTCGTGGTTGACCAGCGCCGCGGCCGCTTCGGGCAGCGGCAGGCCGGCCAGTTTTGCACGCTGCAAAACGGTCCAATAATATCGGTAGCTCGCGCGGTCGTGCAAGCGGCCCTGTTGCGCAATTGGTCCCCAATCGGCCGCCATGGCTTCCTGCAGGATGGAGGTGGCTTCGGCCACTTCTGACAGGCGCGGGGTGAACGCCTTGATGATCGGCTTGACCTGGTCGGGGTGGATGCTCCACATGCGTGTATAGCCGAATTCGGCTGCGGCGCGCTGGGCGTCGTTGGCTACAACCGCGGTGTCCTTGATTTCGGTGGTGACGTTGTGGGATGGCACCTTGCCGTGGGCGTGGCAGGCGGCGGCGATTTCCAGCTTGGCGCGCACCACCAGCGGGTGGCTGAACTGGCCGGGCGTGCGCATCGCCGCGCCCGGGATCGCGCCGTAGTGGGCGGAGACGAAGTCCATGATGCCGAACGAGAGCGATTCTACCGCCGGCAGGGCGGCGATGTCCCAGGCGTCGCGCAGGGCGCCGTGGGTCTCGATCAGGATGTGCACCGGCATGTGCGGGCGGCCGGCGCGCACGGCGCGGGCGTGGATCACGTCGGTGGCGCGGGCGGCGTCTTCCAGCGATTCGGTCTTCGGCACCACCACGTAGGCGATGCGCGCGGCGGCCCGGCCGACGATGGTTTCGACGTCGTGTTCGAAGTGCTCGCTGTTGACGTCGTGGACGCGTACGCCGATCCGGTTGAAGCGGTTGTCGTCGCTGTTGATGAGTTGCGCGACCAGCAGCGCGTGCTCTTTCTCGGAGCCGGCGGCGGCGCCATCCTCGCAGTCGAACGTGATGTCGAATACGGCGCCAAGCTCTTGTTGCAGAGCCATCGACTTGCGCATCAGCTTCTCCGAACCTGCGTAGTGGTCGCAGGCGGGAAGCAGCAGCGGCTGCCGTTTATTCTGGAACAAGACCTCGGTTGGATGCATTTTGGAGTAGAGGTTAAGTATCGTCATCCCCGCGAAAGCGGGGACCCATGCTGAGCGGAACAAGTTGGCTCAGTAGGGGTCCCCGCGTGCGCGGGGATGACGGTGTAGCGGTGTGATTACTTCAGCAGGTGGGCGACGCCGTCACGCTCTTCGGTCAGTTCCTTGAGGGTGAGGTTGATGCGCTCTTGCGAGAACTCGTCGATCTCCAGGCCCTGGACGATCTTGTATTCGCCGTTCTCGGTGGTGACCGGGAAGCCGAACATGGTGCCTTCAGGGATGCCGTACGAGCCATCCGACGGAATGCCCATGGTGGTCCACTTGCCGTTGGTGCCCAGCA
>DASWYE010000243.1:0-13541 GCA_036405115.1 Telluria sp.
AGGCCGGCTTGAGCGCGCACGGGCGGGCGTCCGACAGCGCGGCCAGCGCGCGGATGTCCGAGCCGTTCGCCATGAGCACGTCAGGCTCTTGCAAACTGTCCTCGTGCAGGCAAAAATAGCCTGGCGCGCCGGCCGGCCCCAGCGTCAGCAGCGCAGCAATATGCTCGCGCTCGCCCTGGTCGAACCCGATCATGCGTACGGCAAACGGAAATTTTTTATCAGCCATTGTCGGAAAGTAAAACAACGTGGGTCGGCGGTCAAATACAACTTCCGGCATATCAATCTAACCACATCCTGCCCCGGCTTGGCTAGCCCGTAAAAATACCGCCGCTTTCTGCCTGACAAGATAGAATGCGCAGGCAACTTTGAACGAACATCCCGTATGGCGACCAAGAAACCAGCATCCGATTACAGCGAATCATCCATCCGCGTCCTGAAGGGACTCGAACCCGTCAAGCAGCGCCCGGGCATGTACACCCGGACCGAAAATCCGCTGCACATCATCCAGGAAGTGATCGACAACGCCTCCGACGAAGCGCTCGGCGGCCACTGCAAGAACATCGAAGTCACGCTGAATGCGGACGGCTCGGTCACGGTGGAAGACGACGGCCGCGGTATTCCGGTCGGCCTGCACCCTGAAGAGGGCGTGCCGACCGTCGAGATCGTGTTCACGCGCCTGCACGCGGGCGGCAAGTTCGACAAGGGCTCGGGCGGCGCCTACGCGTTCTCCGGCGGCCTGCACGGGGTCGGCGTCTCGGTCACCAACGCGCTCTCGAAGCGCCTCGAGATCACGGTGTGGCGCAAGGAGCCGGACGGCACCGGCCTGCACAAGATCGCATTCGAGAACGGCGACCTGGTCGAGCCGCTGGCATCGGTCCCGGCGCCGCGCGACGGCAAGAAGTCCGGCACCCGCGTCACTGCCTGGCCCGACGCGAAGTATTTTGACTCGTCGGCGATCTCGCAGACCGAGCTGCAGCGCCTGCTGCGCTCCAAGGCCGTGCTGCTGCCGGGCGTGACCGTCACCCTCGTCAACGGCAAGACCGGCGACAAGCAGACCTGGAAATACGACGACGGCCTGCGCGGCTACCTGGTGGAAGCGCTGGCGCAATCGACTTCGGCCGAACCGTTGATCCCATTCTTCGAAGGCGAGCAGTTTGCCGGCGGCGACAACGAAGGGTTCGCGGAAGGCGAAGGCGCATCCTGGGTGGTGGCATGGACCGAGGAAGGCGCGATCGTGCGCGAGTCCTACGTCAACCTGATCCCCACCCCGAACGGCGGCACCCACGAATCCGGCCTGCGCGAAGGCCTGTTCGGCGCGGTCAAGAACTTCGTCGAGATGCACTCGCTGCTGCCGAAAGGCGTCAAGCTGCTGCCGGAGGACGTGTTCAACCGCGTCTCCTTCGTGCTGTCGGCAAAAGTGCTGGACCCGCAGTTCCAGGGCCAGATCAAGGAGCGCCTGAATTCGCGCGACGCGGTGCGCCTGGTCTCGACCTTCGCCAAGCCGCCGCTGGAACTGTGGCTGAACCAGCACGTCGAATACGGCAAGAAGCTGGCCGACCTGGTCATCAAGCAGGCCCAGTCGCGCCTGCGTTCGGCGCAGAAGGTGGAAAAGAAGAAGTCTTCCGGCGTGGCTGTCCTGCCGGGCAAGCTGACCGACTGCGAATCGACCGACATCACCCGCAACGAGCTGTTCCTGGTCGAGGGCGACTCGGCGGGGGGCTCGGCCAAGATGGGACGCGACAAGGAATTCCAGGCCATCCTGCCGCTGCGCGGCAAGGTGCTCAACTCCTGGGAGACCGACCGCGACCGCCTGTTCGCGAACAACGAGATCCACGATATCGCGGTGGCGATCGGCGTGGACCCGCATAGCTTCACCGATTCGCCCGACCTGTCCAACCTGCGCTACGGGAAGATCTGCATCCTGTCCGATGCGGACGTGGACGGCTCGCACATCCAGGTACTGCTGCTGACGCTGTTCTTCAAGCACTTCCCTGCCCTGTTCGCACATGGCCACATCTGCGTGGCGCGCCCGCCGCTGTACCGCGTGGATGCGCCGGCGCGCGGCAAGAAGCCGATCCAGAAGCTGTACGCGCTGGACGATGGCGAGCTGCAGGCGATCGAGGACAAGCTGAAGAAGGACGGGCTGAAGGAAGGCGCGTGGAGCATCTCGCGCTTCAAGGGCCTGGGCGAGATGAACGCGGAACAGCTGTGGGAGACCACCATGAACCCGGATACGCGCCGCCTGCTGCCGGTGTCGCTGGGCGACTTCCAGCATGGCGACGCGGCCGCCCGCTTCAATATGCTGATGGGTAAAGGCGAAGCGGCCGCACGCCGCGCCTGGATCGAAGAACACGGCAACGAAGCCGAAGCCGACATCTGAGGCCGCAGCATCGTTAGAAATAGCGCAGCTACCGTCATCCCCGCGCATGCGGGGACCCATAGTGAGCATGCCTCGCGGCGACGTCCGCACCGTCGCTCACGTCAGCATGGGTCCCCGCGGAGTGCCGCCTTGGCGCGGGGATGACGGTTTAGAGGAATGAAAATATGACTGACCAAAACAACCTGTTCGAACAAGCCGCCGCCCCCGGCGACGACGCCGAAGCGCTGACCCTCTCCACCTTCGCCGAGCGCGCCTACCTCGACTACGCCATCTCGGTAGTCAAGGGCCGCGCCCTGCCCGACGTCTCCGACGGCCAGAAACCGGTCCAGCGCCGCATCCTGTACTCGATGAACGAACTGGGCCTGAACGCCAGCGCCAAGCCGCGCAAGTCCGCGACCGTGGTCGGCGACGTGCTCGGCAAGCTGCATCCGCACGGCGACCAGTCGGTCTACGACGCGCTGGTGCGCATGGCCCAGGACTTCTCGCTGCGCTACCCGTTGATCGACGGCCAGGGCAACTTCGGCTCGCGCGACGGCGATGGCGCCGCCGCGATGCGATACACCGAAGCGCGCCTGACCCCGATCGCGCGCCTGCTGCTCGACGAGATCGACATGGGCACGGTGGACTTCCAGCCCAATTACGACGGCTCGACCGAAGAGCCGCGCCAGCTGCCGGCGCGCCTGCCGATGGTGCTGCTGAACGGCGCATCCGGCATCGCGGTCGGCCTGGCCACCGAAATCCCGTCCCACAACATCAGCGAAGTGGCTGCGGCCACCGTCGCGCTGATCCGCAACCCCAAGCTGCCGCACGCCGAGCTGATGTCGCTGCTGCCGGGCCCGGACTTCCCGGGCGGCGGCCAGATCATCACCCCGCCGACCGCGATCGCCGACATGTATGCGACCGGCCGCGGCTCGATGAAGGTGCGCGCGCGCTGGAAGATCGAAGAACTGGCGCGCGGCCAGTGGCAGGCGGTGGTCTATGAGCTCCCGCCAGGCACCTCGGCCCAGAAGGTGCTGGAAGAAATCGAAGAGCTGACCAACCCGAAGGTCAAGGTCGGCAAGAAGGCGCTGTCGCCGGAACAGCTGACCATGAAGCAGCTGATCCTCGGTTCACTCGACTCGATCCGCGACGAATCCGGCCGCAACGCGCCGGTGCGCCTGGTGTTCGAGCCGAAGTCGAAGAACCAGGACCAGAACGAATTCATGACGATGCTGCTTGCGCACACCTCGCTCGAGACGTCGTCCTCGATCAACCTGGTGATGATCGGCGGCGACGGACGTCCGCGCCAGAAGGGCCTGACCGAGATCCTGCAGGAGTGGATCGACTTCCGCTTCGTCACCGTGCGCCGCCGTACCGAATTCAGGCTGGGCAAGGTCAACGACCGCATCCACATCCTGGAAGGCCGCGAGACCATCCTCCTGAACATCGATGAGGTGATCCACATCATCCGCAATTCGGACGAGCCGAAGGCGGCGCTGATCGCGCGCTTCAACCTGTCCGACCGTCAGGCCGAGGACATCCTCGAGATCCGCCTGCGCCAGCTGGCACGTCTGGAAGCGATCAAGATCCAGCAGGAGCTGGCCGAGCTGCGCAAGGAAAAAGCGGGCCTGCAGGACCTGCTGGAGAACCCGGGTTCGATGAAGCGCCTGATCATCCGCGAGATCGAAGCCGACGCCAAGACCTTCGGCGACGCGCGCCGCACCGTGATCGAAGAAGCGCAGAAGGCCGTGCTGGAGCAGAAGGTCATTGACGAGCCGGTCACCGTGATCATCTCGGAGAAAGGCTGGGTACGCGCGCGTACCGGCATCGGCCACGACCCGGCGCAGTTCACCTTCAAGCAGGGCGACTCGCTGCATGGCGCGTTCGAGTGCCGCACCGTCGATGCCCTGCTCGGCTTTGGCGACAACGGCAAGATCTACTCGGTACCGGTGGCAGCACTGCCTGGCGCCCGTGGCGATGGCGTGCCGATCACCACGCTGGTGGACCTGTCTGGCGGCGTGCGTATCCTGCACTACTTCGCGGGAAGCGGAACGACCAACCTGCTGCTGGCATCGTCCGCGGGCTACGGCTTCATGGCCAAGGCCGGCGACATGGTCAGCCGCCTGCGTGGTGGGAAGTCGTTCATCACGCTTGACGAAGGTGCGGTGCCGCTGGCGCCGCGCATCGTGCCGGCGGACGCCAGCGCGATCGCCTGCCTGTCCGAGAATGGACGCCTGCTGGTGTTCGGCATGGACGAGATGAAGACGCTGACCAACGGCGGCCGCGGCGTGACGCTGATGGAGCTGGAGGACAAGGAATCGCTGCTGGCGGTGCAGCCGATCACGCAGAAAGGCGTGACGGTGACAGGTGCATGGGCGGGCAAGCTGCGTGACGTGTCGCTCAACGCGACCGGCCTGCAGCCGCACATCGCCAAGCGTGCGCGCAAGGGCAAGCCGCTGGTCGCGAAGGTCAAGCCGCAAACCCTCACCCCGAACAGCTGATGAACGGAGGGGGACTGTCCCTACGGGACTGTCCCCTGATCTTTGGCTTGTATATTGCCGGCTGAAGAGCTGGGGACAGTCCCCTGCGGGGACAGTCCCCCGGGCGATTTACCTGGTCTGTTTTTTACGCATCTCGGCCATTGCTTCGGCCTTCTTCTCGTTGGCTTCAGCCTGGGCCTCGGCCTTGTCGGCGCTTGCTTCGACAGCAGCCTTGGCCGCCTTCTCGTTGGCGCGGATAACCTCCTTCTGAGCCTCGGCCCGGGCCTCGGCCAGCTTCTTGTCCT
The DNA here is from genome assembly GCA_036405115.1 of Telluria sp. GTDB lineage: Bacteria > Pseudomonadota > Gammaproteobacteria > Burkholderiales > Burkholderiaceae_D > Telluria. The sequence continues at coordinate 5,145 of DASWYE010000243.1, forward strand.
GCTTGGCCTGCTCCCGGGCACGGTCTTCCGGATCTGCCTCGCGCACTTCCTCGTTGGCCTCGGCGCGCGCCTTGGCCAGCTTCTTGTCCGCTTTTTCCTTCTTCTCCTGCGCCTTCAGCGCGGCTTTCCTGGCTTTCTCGTTCGCGTCCTCTACTTCTTCAGCCTCTTCTCGTTCCGCCTTCGATACCTTCTTGGCGGTGCGGCTGTCCATCAGTGCCGGCTCCTTGCGCTGCACGGGCGCGGTCGGCGTCGCTGCGGTCTGCGCACTGGTGGCAGCCGCCTGAGCTTCAGTGCCCACCGGCGCACCCTGCGCCGTGGTCGCGGTCTGCCCGGCCCCGCCCATTTGCTCTGCGCCGCTTTGCGGCACCGGGCCGGTCGCCTGTGTCACCGCCGTGGCCGGCGTGGTGGGGTTGGCCGGCTGCGCGGCCGGTCCCACCGATTTGCCCGAGCTTGGCACGACACTGGTAGTGGCCGCAGCCGAAGTTGCCGGCGTTGCTGCATTACGTGGATTGGCCGCCTGCGACGACACGGCGTTCGGCGCGGTCTGGGTTTGCGCGGTCGCAGCGGTGGCGAACAGGCCGGCGATCAGGGTAGCGAGCAGTTTGTTCATGGCTGGTCCTTTTCCTTGTAGTGTGGGATGGCGGATGGGCGACACCGATGTTTCGCCCAGCCAAAGCTTCCCCAGAATAGGTTTCCGCACATGAGAAGGTCTGTGCGTCACCGCACACAGGCCAGCCTGCGGCTCAGCGGCTCGCCGCTGGCCGGGAATAGAGATCCATGGTTTCCTGCAGCGCGTCGCTGCACACATGGCAGAAGGCCTCGCTGCGGTCGAACATCACGCATTGCATCTCGGAACGGTAATAGCCGGTCGCCTCGTAGTTGGCGCCCTCGAACGCGCCCACGTCGTGGCGATGCTTCGCTTTCGAGAACAGGCCGGCGGTGTACGCCAGGTCTTCCTTGAACAGCTTGCTCATTTCGGACTCGGGCCGGTTGGCGGCGCGCATCGCCGCGCGGCGCTTCTGGTAGGCGCGCGAGTGCTCCTCGTACTCCGCCTTGGGCCACGGCGTCGGCAGCGGCGTACCAGCCTTGACGTGTTTCTTCCACTTGATGTTGGCCGGATCGCGCAGCGCCGTCACGTTCGGCTCCCACGGTTCCACGCGCTCGCCGGTGCTCTGGTACGACACCGGCGAGGTGTAGTATTCGTCGGCCAGGCCGGCAAAGTGGTGCCCGAATTCGTGCACGAACAGGTAGTTGGCCCAGTCGTTGCTGGCGGCAGCAGTCGAGAACTGGCCGTAGATGCCGCCACCGCCGTAGGTCTCGTTGTTCACCAGGATTTCGATGAACTCATACGGCGCATGCTGGGCGATGTCGCGCAGCGCGCGGTTGTCCAGCGTAAGCACATAACGCTCGGAGTCGAAGATGTCGTAACGCGTGCCCAGCGCGGATGGCTTGTGGGTGCCGGTGGACGGTCGCGACACGCCCGACTGCTCGGTCGGCACCGCCATGCCCCACACGTTGAAGTCCTGCGCGCGCTCCTTGAACGGCGAGACCGTGAACAGGTAGTCGGCCAGGCGCTTCGCATCCGCCTCGAACTTCTTCATCTCTTTCGAGGTGTAGCCGTCGCCCAGCACCAGCAGGTCGACCTTGGCCGGCGAAGGGCCGGACACGCGGATCGGGATCGGCTTTGCCAGCGCGGCCGGCTGCTGGCGCACCACGTCCTGCGCGGCCGGGTCGATGCTGGCCGTCCACACCACCGAGAACGCATTGCGCTCGTCGCGCTTGAGGATGCGCACCCGCACCGGCTTGCCGAAGTCCGGGAAGCGCACCGACTCGTGGAAGGCGCGATTGAGCTTGCCTGCCTCCGCCGTCGTTCGCCATTCGCCGAAGATGGTCGAGAAGCCGCGCGAGTACAGCAGCTCGCCCGTCTTCGCGTCCACCACTTCGACCCGGTTGACGCCGCGGTCGGTCGTGTCGATCGCCTGCGACAGCGATCCTGGCCACGGCAACGGTTCGACCAGCACCCGTTCCAGCGCATAGCTGTCTTCCAGCGCGTTACCGCTATGGACGTAATCGACGCGCAGCGTACCGGGTTGGGGCGCCGCCACGGCGGTGGCGGCGAATAACGCCAGCAGCGCGGCGCACAGGACGGATGAAGGACGCATCTCGACTCCAGCAGGAATGAAAGCAGCCATTGTACAAGGGGACTGTCCCCTTGGTGGCGCGGTCCGCGGCCGCATTATGAGAAACTCGGGTTCCCCTTTCCCATCAAACCCGCAGGCGCCATGCACGTACAAAAGCACGCAATCTCCACCGAGGACAGCAGCGCCTCGTTCCAGCTCACGTCCTTCCACTTCGGCCAGCCGGGCAGCGGCAAGAAGGTCTATATCCAGGCGGCCCTGCATGCCGACGAGATCCCGGGCATGCTGGTGTCGCAGTTCCTGCGCATCGAACTGGAGGCGCTCGAGCGCGATGGCAGCATCAGGGGCGAGGTGATCCTGGTGCCGGCCGCGAACCCGATCGGGATGTCGCAGGCAATCCACGGCGCGCCGTTCGGCCGCTTCGACCTCGCCACCGGGGTGAATTTCAACCGCGCCTACAAGCACGTGGCGTCCGACCTCAAGGTCTCGCTGGCCGGCAAGCTGAGCACTGACGATGCGGCGGCCAACGTCGCGCTGATCCGGGAGCACGCGCGCGAGTCGGTCGCCAGCTGGACGCCCGGCACCAACGCCGAGACCCTCAAGAAGACCCTGCTGGCCATGGCGATCGACGCCGACTATGTACTCGACCTGCATTGCGACAACGAGGCGGTGGTGCACATGTATGCCGGTACCCCGCTGCAGCAGGCGGTCAAGCCGCTGGCTGCCATCATGGGCGCGCATGCGGTGCTGCTGGCGCTGGAAGCGGGCGAGGAGCCGTTCGACGAGGCCTGCAGCCGGCTGTGGTGGGACCTGCCTGCCCACTTCGGCGCGGCCTTCCCGATTCCGGCGGCCTGTGTCTCTGTGACCGTGGAGCTGCGCGGCGAGATGGACGTCAGCTATGAATACGCAAAACAGGATGCGCGCGGCCTGCTCCAGTACCTGGCCCATGAAGGCGTACTGGATATGCCGCTGGAGCCCGTGCCCGAGCCGGTCTGCGCGCCGACGCCGCTGGAAGGCGTCGAGCCTATCCATGCGCCGCATTCGGGCGTGCTGGTGTTCATGAAGAACCTCGGCGACAAGGTCGAGGGCGGCGAGGCGATTGCCGAGCTGGTGGAGCCGGTCAGCGGCAGGACCACCCAGCTGCGCACGACCCGCTCCGGGGTGTTCTTCGCGCGCACCGCGCACCGGTACGTCCACCGGGGAATGAACGTCGGCAAGCTAGCCGGGGCAACGGCGTACCGGGTCGGCAAGCTGCTCAGCTCTTGATCGCTACGAGATGTAGATGTTCGGCTGGTAGCGTTCCATATGGGTTTCCGGCGCGGCAAGCGGCTGGAACCCGAACTTTTCATACAGCTTGTGGGCGTTGGTCGTGGCCAGCGTGAAACGGCGCAAACCCTGCAGCGACGGATGCGCCATGATGGTCTCCATGAGCTTTACGCAGTAACCGCGCCCGCGATACTGCGGCAGCACGAACACGTCCACCAGGTTGGCGAAGGTGGAGTAGTCGGTCACGACGCGGGCGAACGCCACCTGGCGCCCGTCCGCGAAACCGGCGAAGCACATCGAATTCTCGATGGCACGGTCGACCACGCGGCGCGGCACTCCAACGGCCCAGGTCGACTGTTCGCTGAGGAACTGGTAGATCATCGGAACGTCGAGCAAGGTCTTGTCGGTACTGATCTCGAACTCGGACATGGGAAACGCCTGCAGTGATCGGATAATCTATTCTACAGAAAATCAGCGCTTTTGCAGGTACCGTTCCGGCAGCCTGAGTTTGTCGTCTTCCGAGCGCCAGGCCACGCTGGCGATCCACCAGCGCTGGCCGTCGTTGACCAGCTGGATGCTGTTGATGCCGCGCGCAAACGGAGCCGCGTCGGGCGAGCCGCGCCGCGCCTCATAGGTGCTGAACACATGCGCCAGCTGGCCGAAGGTCTCGGTGGTGCGCGCCAGTTCGGTCTCGAAGAAGCCATGCTCGACCAGCACCTTGCCGCTGCGCGCGATGTAGCCGTCCACCGGCATCACGACCGGCTTGAAACTGCCGTCCTTCTGCGGGGACACCACCATCATCCGGCCTTCCGGCATGAACAGCGAGTGCATGCGGTTCCAGTCGCGCGCCTGGCCCGGCGGCCCGGAGATCACGTCGTACAGTGCGGCCACGATGCCGTCGACGGTCGCCACGTCGGCCGCACGCGCCGTGTACAGGGCCGCGGGCGCCGCGGCGGGGCTTGCGGGTTCGCCGGCCAGCGCCGACAGCGATACGACAGCCAGCACGGCTGCTGCCGAGAAGCGGGTCATCACATGCATATAGTCTCCGGATTGTTTATTGGTGGAACTTCGGGTCGTCGCGCATGGTCGCCCATTTCGGGCCGGATGTCACCTGCGCCGTATAATCGTGGCATCACTCCCACGCTCCGACACCATGACTGACCAATTTTCCAAGAAAGGCGAGGCCTGGTCCGCGCGCTTTTCCGAACCCGTTTCCGACCTCGTCAAGCGCTACACCGCTTCCGTCAACTTCGACAAGCGCCTGGCGCCATTCGACATCCAGGGTTCGCTCGCGCATGCGGGCATGCTGCACGCGCAGGGGATCCTCTCCGCGCAGGACCACGCCGACATCGAGCGCGGCATGGCGCAGATCCTGTCCGAGATCCAGGCCGGCACCTTCGAGTGGCTGCTCGACCTGGAGGACGTCCACCTGAATATCGAAAAGCGCCTCACCGAACTGGTGGGCGACGCCGGCAAGCGCCTGCATACCGGCCGCTCGCGCAATGACCAGGTGGCGACCGATATCCGCCTGTACATGCGCGCGGCGATCGACGACATCCTCGGCCTGATCCGAGACCTGCGTGGCGCGCTGCTGGACCTGGCCGAGAAGCACGCTGGCGTGATCCTGCCCGGCTTCACCCACATGCAGGTGGCGCAGCCGATCACCTTCGGCCACCACATGCTGGCCTACGTCGAGATGTTCGGCCGCGATGCCGAACGCCTGACCGATGCGCGCCGTCGCGTCAACCGCCTGCCGCTGGGCGCGGCCGCGCTGGCCGGCACCACGTTCCCGATCGACCGCGCGCGCGTCGCGCACCTGCTGGGCTTCGAGGACGTGTGCCACAACTCGCTGGACGCCGTGTCCGACCGCGACTTCGCGATCGAATTCTGCGCCGCCGCCTCGCTGCTGATGATGCACGTGTCGCGCATGTCCGAAGAGCTGATCATCTGGATGAGTCCACGGGTCGGCTTCATCGACATCGCCGACCGCTTCTGCACCGGCTCGTCGATCATGCCGCAGAAGAAAAATCCGGACGTGCCGGAGCTCGCGCGCGGCAAGACCGGGCGCGTGTACGGCCACCTGATGTCGCTGCTGACCCTGATGAAAGGCCAGCCGCTGGCCTACAACAAGGACAACCAGGAAGACAAGGAACCGCTGTTCGACACCGTTGACACGCTGACCGATACGCTGCGCATCTTCGCCGACATGGCCAAGGGCATCACGGTCAAGCCGGATGCGATGCGCGCGGCGGCGCTGCAGGGCTACGCCACCGCCACCGACCTGGCCGACTACCTGGTCAAGAAGGGCCTGCCGTTCCGCGATGCGCACGAAGCGGTCGCGCATGCGGTGCGCGCCTGCGACCTGGCCGGCTGCGACCTGTCCGAGATGCCGCTCGAGCAGCTGCGCGCGTTCTCGCCGCTGGTCGGCGACGACGTGTATGCGGTGCTGACGCTGGAAGGCTCGGTGGCGGCGCGCGACCACATCGGCGGCACCGCGCCGGCGCAGGTGAAGGCGGCGATCGCGCGCGTGCGCGAACACCTCTCGCAATAGAACCGTCGTCCCCGCGTACGCGGGGATGACGTCATTGCTGAGTTACGGTTAACACTGGCACAATACCCCTACAATAAAAGTGGGGAGACAAGCCAGATGTTCCTGTCGGTCGCAAGCTTCATTGACAAGCTCAATGAAAAAGTAGCGGATGTCGTGAGCTGGGCCCTGGTCGCCGCCGTCCTGATCTGTGCCGCAAATGCGCTGCTGCGCTATGGCCTGAACCTCAGTTCCAACGCCTGGCTTGAAATCCAGTGGTACCTGTATGCGGCCATCTTCCTGCTGGCCGCTCCCCATACCCTCAGGCGCGACGAGCATGTACGCATCGACGTCATCGCCGGCCGCTTTTCCAAACGGACGCAGGCATGGATGGACCTGTTCGGGTTCGCCTTGTTCCTGCTGCCGGTTTGCCTGGTCATCCTCTGGTACGCATTCCCTTATGCGAAGCTCGCCTATGTGAGCGGCGAGATGTCGATGAACGCCGGCGGCCTGCCGCAGTGGCCGGCCAAGGTCCTGATCCCGGCCGGCTTCGCGCTCATGATCCTGCAGGGGATCTCGGAGATCATCAAGCGGATCGCCTTCCTGGCCGGGCGCATCGATGCCGGCGCCTTCGGCAAGCCCGCCACGCCCACCCTTGCAGAATAAGGGGCCGGGCCATGGTTGAATTCCTTATCGCGAACCTCGCGCCGATCATGTTCGCCGCGCTGGTCGTCTTCCTGCTGTCCGGCTTCCCGGTCGCCTTCGCGCTGGCCGCCAACGGCCTGCTGTTCGGCTTCATCGGGATCGAGCTCGGGCTGCTCCAGCCGGAGTTGCTGCAGGCCCTCCCGAACCGCATCTTCGGCATCATGGGCAACGACACGCTGCTGGCGATCCCCTTCTTCACCTTCATGGGACTGGTGCTCGAACGCTCCGGCATGGCGGAGGACCTGCTCGACACGATCGGGCAGCTGTTCGGACCCGTCCGCGGCGGCGTCGCCTATGCGGTGATCTTCGTCGGCGCACTGCTGGCCGCGACCACCGGCGTGGTGGCCGCATCGGTCATCTCCATGGGCCTGATCTCGCTGCCGGTGATGCTGCGCTACGGCTACGACAAGCGCATCGCCAGCGGTGTGATCGCGGCCTCCGGCACGCTGGCGCAAATCATCCCGCCATCGCTGGTACTGATCGTGATGGCCGACCAGATCGGGCGCTCGGTGGGCGACATGTACCGCGCCGCTTTTGTGCCGGGCCTGCTGCTGACGGCGCTGTACGCCGGCTACGTCTTCATGGTCACGATGGTGCGACCGGGCGCGATGCCGGCGTTACCTTTGGCAGCACGCAACCTGCGCCAGCCGGATGGCAGCAGCGGCATCGCATCGCTGGGGGTCATCGTGGCCGCCGGCGTCGCCGTGGCTGTCGGCTTCGCGCAGTGGTGGACGCAGCGCGATGCGGCCGCGGCCGAGGCAGCGGGAATCTACGGCGCGGTGGCCGGCGTGGCCGTCGCCTTCGCGTTCGCCCTGGCCAACCGGCACCTGGGCCTGGGACTGCTGTCGCGGATGGCCGAGAAGGTCGTATTCGTCCTGATCCCGCCGCTTGCGCTGATCTTCCTCGTGCTGGGCACCATTTTCGTGGGCATCGCCACGCCCACCGAAGGCGGCGGCATGGGGGCGCTGGGCGCCGTGCTGCTGGCCGCGGCCAACCGCCGCCTGTCGTTCCCGCTGATGAAGCAGGCGATGGATTCGACCACCCGGCTGTCCTGCTTCGTCATGTTCATCCTGATCGGCTCGACCGTGTTCGCTCTGGTCTTCCGCGGCATCAATGGCGACCTCTGGGTCGAAAGCCTGCTGACCGGCCTGCCGGGCGGCGTGCTGGGCTTCCTGATCGTGGTGAACATCCTGATCTTCGTGCTAGCCTTCTTCCTCGACTTCTTCGAACTGGCCTTCATCATCGTACCGCTGGTTGCGCCGATCGCCGAGAAGCTGGGCATCGACCTGATCTGGTTCGGCGTGCTGCTGGCGGTGAACATGCAAACCTCGTTCATGCATCCGCCGTTCGGCTTCGCGCTGTTCTACCTGCGCTCGGTCGCGCCGAAGAGCGTAAGGACCTCGGACATCTACTGGGGCGCGATCCCGTTCGTGGTCATCCAGCTGGTGATGGTAGGTCTCATCATCGCATTCCCGGACCTGGTCACCGTCGAAGACAAGATCGACATGAAAGAACAGATTGAATTGAAGATCGACGCACCGGACGCCGACTATGGCGTGCCGGAGGCGCCCGACTACAGCACACCACCACAGGAGTAGGCATGGCAATTGGCGGCAAAACGATGGACGAGGCACTGGCCGGAATGTCCGACATGACTGGCGGGATCGAGGGCATTGGCGCGGACGAGCATGCAGCGCGCATCGCGAAGGCCCAGGCCTTCATGCGCGAGCGCGGCATCGCGGCGGTGTACCTCAACGCGGG
>DASWYE010000244.1:0-3811 GCA_036405115.1 Telluria sp.
CTGTGGAACGTGGTGGCCGCGCCCGAACTGTCCCTCAAGCCGATCCAGTGGTGCTTCCCGATCGCCGGCTGCGTCAGCTACCGCGGCTACTACGACAAGGAAGACGCCGTGGCCTACGCCAGGGAGCTGCGCGCCGAAGGCAACGACGTGCAGATCGGCGGCGTGCCGGCCTATTCGACCCTGGGCTGGTTCAACGACCCGCTGATCTCGACCTTCATCAACTATCCCGACGCCGAACTGGCGCGCCTGATCTTCCACGAGCTGGCCCACCAGGTCAGCTACGTCCCGGGCGACTCGGCCTTCAACGAATCGTTCGCCACCGCGGTGGAAGAGGCCGGGCTGCAGCGCTGGCTGGACGAAGTGGGCGATGCGCGCCTGCGCGAAGCCTACGCCCGCTACGCCGCGCGCAAGCGCGAGTTCCTCGACTTGTTGCAGGGCGCGCGCCGCCAGCTCCAGCACGTGTACGCGTCCGGCGCGAGCGACGACCGGCTGCGCGAACGCAAGGCCGAAATATTCCGCGCGCTGAAGGAAGACTATGCCGCGCTGCGCCAGTCGTGGGGCGGCTACGCGGGCTACGACCGCTTCTTCGCCGAGCCGCTCTCGAATGCGCACCTGGCTTCGGTCGCGACCTACAACGACCATGTGCCGGGCTTTCGCGCATTGCTCGAACGCGAGCGCACCTTCCCGCGCTTCTACGCGGCCGTACGCCGTCTCGCCGCGCTCGGCAAGGATGAGCGCGACGAGCGGCTGGCACGGCTCGCGCGCGACGGCCAGCAGCACGCCGGGGCCGGCGGGGACTGAGCGCGGCGCGCCAATGCCGGTATGGTGCGACGCACCATCGCAGCGTCTAGAGATATTGCTCAAATACTAGCAAAACCGCTTGCCTCATCGACCGCTGCCCGATAGCATCTGCCTGACTGCTATAAGGGATAAGGCCGTCCGCATCGCCGGCAAAGGCAGTCCCGACGCAGCACGCACACAAACGATAACTATCTTTGAGACAGAGGCCCGCACGATGGACAAAATCTGGTTGAAGTCGTATCCGCCCGGTGTTCCCGCCGAAATCGATCCGGACCAATACAAGTCGCTGGTCCAGATGTTCGACGCGTCGTTCACGCGGTTTGCCGATCGCAATGCGTTTGTGTGCATGGACAAATACATGACCTACGCGGAGCTGGACCGGTACTCGGCGCAGATGGCCGCGTGGCTGCAGAGCCGCGGCATGCAGAAGGGCGCGCGTGTCGCGGTGATGATGCCGAACGTGCTGCAATACCCGGTGGCGATCGTCGCCATCCTGCGCGCCGGCTACACCGTCGTCAACGTCAATCCCCTGTACACCGCGCGCGAACTCGAGCACCAGCTGGTGGACTCGGGCAGCGAAGCGATCATCGTGCTGGAGAATTTTGCGCACACGCTGGAGCAGGTGCTGGCGAAGACCCCGGTCAGGCACATCATTGTCGCCAGCATGGGCGAGATGCTGGGTGGCGTGAAGGGCGCGATCGTCAACTTCGTGGTCCGCAACGTCAAGAAGATGGTGCCGGCGTATTCGCTGCCGAACGTGGTGCGCTTCAAGGAGGCGCTGTCGCATGCGCGCAGGATGAGCTACCAGCCGGTCCAGGCGGCGAGCGACGATATCGCCTTCCTCCAGTACACCGGCGGCACCACCGGCGTGTCCAAGGGCGCCTCGCTCACCCATCGCAACGTGGTCGCGAACGTGCTCCAGACCGAGGCATGGTCGGCCCCCGGCATGGGCGGCGACCCCTCCGCGCAGCAGCTCACCATCGTGTGCGCGCTGCCGCTGTACCACATCTTCGCGCTGACTGCCTGCGCGATGTGGGGCATGCGCGTGGGCGCGCTGAACGTGCTGATCCCGAATCCGCGCGACATCGGCGGCTTCATCAAGGAGCTGTCCAAGTACAAGGTCAACATGCTGCCGGCCGTGAACACGCTGTACAACGCGCTGGTCAACCACCCGCAGTTCTCCACGCTCGATTTCTCCGAGCTCAAGATCTGCAATGGCGGCGGCATGGCGGTGCAGCAGGCCGTCAACGACAAGTGGAAGCAGGCGACCGGCAAGGCCATCATCGAAGGCTACGGCCTGTCCGAGACCTCGCCGGTGGCAACCTGCAACCGCGCCGACCTGACCAGCTTCACGGGCACCATCGGCCTGCCGATTCCGTCCACCGACATCGCCATCCTGGACGACGATGGCAACCCGCTGCCGCTCGGCCAGCCGGGCGAGATCGCGATCCGCGGTCCGCAGGTGATGGCCGGCTACTGGAACCGCCCGGACGAAACCGCGAAGGTCATGACCGCCGACGGCTTCTTCAAGTCCGGCGACGTCGGCGTGATGGACGAGAATGGCTACGTCAAGATCGTGGACCGCAAGAAGGACATGATCCTGGTGTCGGGCTTTAATGTGTATCCGAACGAAGTGGAAGCGGTGGTGTCGATGCACCCGGGCGTGCTGGAATGCGCCTGCATCGGCGTGCCTGACGAGCACTCCGGCGAGGCGGTCAAGCTGTTCGTGGTGCGCAAGGACCCGAACCTGACGGCGGAGGCGCTGCACGAATACTGCAAGAAAGAGCTGACCGGCTACAAGAAGCCGAAGCATATCGAGTTCCGCGACGAGCTCCCGAAGACCAACGTGGGCAAGATCCTGCGCCGCATGCTTCGCGAAGAGAAGGTCGCCGCATAAGGGACGTAACCGTAATGAGAGATGAGGGAAAGATGGAGAAGTTCTGGCTTAACGAGTATCAGCCCGGGGTACCTGCGGAGATCGACTGGACGCAGTACCGCTCGCTGACGCACCTGCTCGAGGAGGCCTTCCGCAAGTACGCCGACCGCAAGGCCTACGTGTGCATGGATAAAGCGATGACCTTCGGTGAACTCGACCGCATGTCGCAGAACATGGGCGCGTGGCTCCAGAACCTGGGCCTGAAGCCCGGCGCACGCGTGGCCATCATGCTTCCCAACGTCCTTCAATACCCGGTCGCGATGGCGGCGGTGCTGCGCGCCGGCTACACCGTCGTCAACGTCAATCCGCTCTACACGCCGCGCGAACTCGAGCACCAGATGCGCGACTCGGGCGCGGAGGCGATCATCGTGCTGGAGAATTTCGCCCACACCGTGGAGCAGGTGCTGGACAAGACGCCGATCAGGCATGTCGTCGTCGCGACAATGGGCGACCTGCTGGGCGGCGTGAAGGGCGCGATCGTCAATCTCGTTGTGCGCCGCGTGAAGAAGATGGTGCCGGCGTTCTCGCTGCCGGATGCGGTGCCGTTCAAGAAGATGCTGGCGGAAGGCGCGCGCCTCACGCTAAAGCCGGCGGCCGTCGGCCACGACGACATCGCCTTCCTGCAGTACACCGGCGGCACTACCGGTGTCGCCAAGGGCGCGGTCCTGCTGCACCGGAACGTGATTGCCAACGTGCTGCAGAACGAAGCATGGCTGCAGCCGACGCTGGAAACGCTGCCGAAGGGCGAGCAGGTCACGTTCGTGACCGCGCTCCCCCTGTACCACATCTACGCGCTGACCATCGGCGCCATGATGGGCGCGCGCCTGGGCGGCCTGAACGTGCTGATCCCGAACCCGCGCGACATGCCCGGCTTCGTCAAGGAGCTGTCCAAGTACCGCATCAACATCTTCCCGGCCGTGAACACGCTCTACAACGGCCTGCTGAACAATCCCGATTTCGCCAAGCTCGATTTTTCCAGCTACAAGGTGTGCAACGGCGGCGGCATGGCGGTGCAGCAGTCGGTGGCGGACCGCTGGCTCAAGCTGACCGGCACGCCCATCGTGGAAGGCTATG